>JALFJC010000094.1:0-18472 GCA_022775595.1 Bacteroidales bacterium
CATACTGGATATGAGCTTCGTGATAAAGATATACATGACCTTGCTATACTTGAACGAATATAATGTGAACATGAATAAAAGAGAATACGTACAAGCCAACAAGGATTGGCTTACAGCAAAGGCGCAGGAGGAGGGAGTGAAGGCTCTCTCCGCCCCGAAGCATCGTCACTGCACATTACACAGGACGAACCATCGATGGCAAGCAATATGACAGCAGCCGTGGAGGTGCACCCTTGACTATCCGTCTCTGCGACCTCATTGAAGGATGGATCATCGCTATGCAGCAGATGTGTGTAGGCGACAAATGGGAGGTCTATATCCCTGCCGAAATGGGTTATGGCAAGTTTTCGCAACCAGGCATACCAGGAGGTTCCACTCTCATTTTCGAGATTGAGCTGCTTGGCATTGCGTAAGTAAAGGAAACAGCATATAAACAAGATGTGAATAAAGCCAAATGTATAAGATAGAAGAAAAATGTACCCCAACAAGGGTTGATGAGAATAAGCGACTGAAACTATTCTCAGCTTTTCAAATGATGCACGACTGCGATGATCTCTGGATAGATTCAGAGCCATACGCTAAAGAGGTCTTTGAGAAGGAGCATCGTGCTCAGCTATTGGCTGCACGTCAGGTTGACATCATACGAGTGCCGGAACTCCGCGAGAAACTGACCATATCTACAAGCGTCTATGAGTGCAAGCCACTCTTCGGATTCCGTAACGACATCATCCGTGATGAACAAGGTGAACCATGTTACGTGAGCTACAGCATGGGAGCATTCATAGACTTACAGACAGCAAAGCTGAGCCCTCTGCCACAAGAGATGATCGACTCGTTGACCATGGACGAGAAGTACCCGATGGAATATTGTGACCGTCGCATACGCGTGCCAAAAGCAGAGCCGACAGTATGCGCTCCTGTCGTTGTCACACGCGATGACATTGATTACAATCACCACATGAACAACTGCTGCTACATCCGTATTGCTCAGGAGTTAATTCCTTCTGACTTCAATATCAAACGGGTCAGAATAGAATATAAAGTAGCAGCACGTCAGGGCGAAGAACTCACGCCCCTTGTCTATGAGGATGATAACAAATATTACATCGAACTAAAATGTGAGCGCGGAACATGCGCCGTAATTGCTTTTGAATAAGGTAGAAGAGGCTTGCTCGCATTGCCATGGAAATAAACAACCACCACGCGCCTGAGGAACTTAAATGATTATTCTTCAGACTTTTTTCCACCAAGGCGTAACAAACAAATCATGTTGAAAAGAATAAAAGTAGAAACGCGCCTCGCGGCGCAGACAGAAAACGGCGAAGACGTGATTGTCACGGAAAGCGCGGGCACGGCGGTGATCGACCGCGACGGCCTGTTGCTGCGCTATGCGGAAGCCGAGAATGAGGGCGAGGCGCAGCTCTTGCTCTCCGACAGCATTGCCGACCTGCACCGCAAGGGGCAGGTGCGTTCGCGCATGACGTTCGTGGAGGGCAGGCTGCTGCCGATGCCTTACGCCACGCCCAGTGGCACCTACGATTTTTCGCTTTTCACCCACAGCCTTCGGCTTTCGGTATCGTCCGTAGGCGGCGAGTTCGCTGCGAAATACAGCCTGCTGGCCGGTGGGCGGCAGGTGTCGGACAATCAGTTGGCGGTGCGCTGGACGTTTGTGGAATAGATGCACCTTTTCAATTCTATAAGGTCCGCGTCTGTATTCACGCCAAACTAGACGGTCTGAGTTCTCCTTTGCATTTTGTCGAATAAAAATCCCGCAAACTGTTGCCTGATAGCAAAGTCTGCGGGATATTAACAAAATTGAGAAAAGCCTTAAAGGCATTCGTGGGCATAATTCGCATAATTGCCTAAAATCTGTTCTATATGAATGACTTCGGGGCAAGAATCCCATGTGACGCCACCACCAATTAGATACCAATTTCCCCGTTCCTTGACAGGCACTTTTTTGATGCTTGGGAACGCAGATATCGGCATTATGATTGACCTGCCATCTTGCAAGTCAACTTGACATTTGCCTCGCTTCGGGAACGAAAGCGACTTGATTTTAGGCTTTACATTCCAATATCCTTCTGGTTTCAACATAGTTCTATTCTCCTTACTTTTTTACATTGATAATTCTAACGGTCTTTCCTGCCTTGAACAGAGCCCATTGTTTGAGTAGTTTGTCGCGGTATTCATTTGCGATACGCAACACCTCTTTTACCTGTGCATTGGACAAGTCGCCTTGCGCTGCCAATTCCACGTTTGGTTCCAACCAAATTTTACACAGTTTTTCCGTATTGCGTTTGCCCACATGGACATGAACTCGATTTTCATAGAAATCTGTATTGAAAAACAGGAAATTCCATATTACTTTGGCTGTGATATACAATAGAACGTTTTCGTTAAGCCAAATGAGCAGAGTTCAAGCTTGCTTGAATACTCTGCCATGGCGAGAAAACGTCTGTTGAAAACGAACCTTTGGCATGAGAAGATTTTTTGCAAATTTACCGGTTTTCCCAATGACAATCACAACAAACAGCAAAAATCATTGCATCCTGAGGGTATAGGCAAAAAGCTACGCGGTAAGGAACAAAAAAAGCGAGGAGCAAAACAGACTTTTGTTTTGCTCCTCGCTTTTTTAATCTTAATCGCAAGTAGATGTTAGATTATTTCTTGCCGTGGATTTCGTCAGAAACGGTGAGTTTCTTGCGACCCTTTGCACGACGGGCTGCCAATACGCGGCGACCGTTGGCGGTTGACATACGCTGGCGGAAGCCATGCTTGTTGTTTCTCTTGCGGTTGTGCGGTTGAAATGTTCTTTTCATTGTCGTTTATGCTGTTTTGTTTGTTATTCCGTAGTGCTTTTTATGTGCGCTTTCGGCGTACGGGTTGCAAATTTAGGAATAAAAATTTGTTTAACAAAGCATTGGCGGCGTTTTTGCCCTAATTTCCTATAAGGAAAGGTTATTTTTGCGCGGCAAATCGCTTGGCCTGTTCTTCAATGAGTGCGGCGTCGTCGAAATAGTTGATCTTCATGGCTCGGCGCACGTCGTCGAGCGTGGCTGCTGCTACGGTGCGGGCATCGGCGCAGCCCTTTTGCAGCATGTCGTAGACGGCGGGAATGTCCTGCGCAAATTCCTGGCGGCGTTGGCGGATAGGTTCGAGGAGTTCCTGCATGATATTGGCGAGGAAACGCTTCACCTTCATGTCGCCCAGACCGCCGCGCTGGTAGTGTGCCTTGAGTTCGTCGAGGTTGGGATAGTCGGGCAGATAGCGCTCAAAGTGTTCGGGGCGGCAGAAGGCATCAAGATAGGTGAACACCGTGTTGTCTTCGAGGTGTCCGGGGTCGCTCACATGGATATGCGTCGGGTCGGTATACATCGACATGACGCTTTTCTGCACTGTGTCGGCATCGTCGGAGAGATAGATGCAGTTGCCGAGGCTCTTCGACATCTTCGCCTTGCCGTCGGTGCCGGGCAGGCGGAGGCAGGCGGCGTTGGAGGGCAGGAGGATTTCCGGCTCGACGAGCGTTTCGCCGTAGATATTGTTGAAGCGGCGCACGATTTCCGTGGCCTGCTCTATCATGGGTTTCTGGTCCTCTCCGGCAGGCACCGTGGTGGCGCGGAAGGCGGCGATGTCGGCGGCCTGGCTGATGGGGTAGGTGAAGAAGCCCACAGGAATAGACGACTGGAAGCCGCGCATCTGAATTTCGGTCTTCACGGTGGGGTTGCGCTGCAAGCGGCTCACGCTCACGAGGTCCATGAAGTAGAACGAAAGTTCGCAGAGCTCGGGGATTTGGCTTTGTATGAAGAGCGTGACGCGCTCGGGGTCGAGGCCGCAGGCGAGGTAGTCGAGTGCCACCTCAATCACGTTCTGCCGCACCTTTTCGGGGTTGTCGATATTGTCGGTGAGTGCCTGGGCATCGGCGATAAACACAAACATCTTTTCATATCCGCCCTCGTTCTGCAAGGCCACGCGGTTGCGGAGCGAGCCGACGTAGTGCCCGATGTGCAGGCGACCCGTCGGACGGTCGCCCGTAAGGATTATTTTAGGAGTTGCCATCTTATAATATATTGTCTAAAAAAAATTCCAGTTGCAAAATTACAGAATGTTTTTATAGTAAGCAAGCGGGCATTTGCAAACTTATATGCGCTTATGCTTCCAGCGGTCGCTGCGCATGTAGGCGTAGCTCAGGGCGAGCGATAGGACGCCATAGACAAACTCGCTGCACCAGCACACGTAGAGCGGGGCGCGGAGGTTGAACACGACGATGAAGACGAAGGCCGTGTAAAAAGTCAGGGATATGATTTCAAACACGAGGGCGCGTCCCGTGTTGCCCGTGCCCGACACGGCGTGGAAGTAGATTTGCGAGGGGATGGTGAAGATATAGGAGGCGAATAGCACGTAAAGCGGCGCGATGCCGGCGGCTATCAGCGCGCTGTCGTCGGTGAAGACGCGCAGCACGGCCTCTGGCACTAATGAGGCGATGAGGAGCAAGGGTGCGATGAGCAGCGCCGTGAGGCGTATGGTCTTGCTGATGGTTACAGGCACGCCGTCCATATCGCCGCGCCCTATCTGGTTGCTCACAAGGCTGGTGCAGGTGGACGAGAGCGCGATGATGGCCATGAAGGGGAAGGAGGATATGTTGCGGATAATGTTCGACACCGCCAGGGAGGTTTCGCCCAGGTGCTCGATTGAGAGGAAGAAGATGAACCACGTGGAGAGCGAAATGAAGTCTTGTATCATGGTCCATACCGAGAGGCGCAGTACGGGCATCAGGCTGTTCAGCCGCAGTCGCGGCAGGCGGTTCAGTCCGTAGCGCCGGCTGTCGAGCTTGACGCAGGTGTAGGCAATGAAGTATACCATCGACACGGCTTCGGCAAGCACCGATCCAATCGCCGCGCCCTGGATGCCGAGCGCAGGCATGCCGCAATGGCCGAAAATCAGGATATAGTTGAACACGATGTTGCTCGCCACGAGCACGAGGGAGTTGGCGGTGAGCATCCGCGTGTTGGTGGTTGCCACATAAAACGAGCGGAACATGATGGCCGTGAAGGCGAAGAAGAAACCGAATATGCGGGCGTTGAGATAGTCGAGCGCGGCGGCGCAAACATGCTCCGACTGCAAGATATGGCTCAACAGCCAGGGGGAGCACGCGCGGGTGAGGAAGAAGAGCACCACGGCGAGCGCGAGCAGGAAGCCGAGGCTGTGGTAGAACAGATGCCCCACGGCCGTGTGGTTGCCCTCGCCGTTGCGCCGCGCCATAAGGATTTGCGCCCCAGTGCTGAACCCGAGACCTATCATGAAAATGGCCACGAAGAAGATGCCGCCGATGGCTGCCGCCCCGAGTTCCACTTCGCCCACGCGCCCAAGGAAAGCGGTGTCGGTGAGGCCTATGAGTTGCTCCATCAGCGTGCCTATCAGCACGGGATAGGCTATGTGCCAAATCTGTCGGTAAGAGTAAGTCGCGGGCATTTGTTTAGATGATTGTCGGTATTTAATTCCTAATCAATGTACCCCTTTCCAAATCGTTGAGGCGATTGCTGAAAACTCCGTTTTGCCGTCGATATAATCGGCAAAGGTTTCCAATGCCGATTTGCCGCCCGGCAGGTTGCAGCTGCCGCAGCCGCCGCAGGCGGGTGCTTTGCAATGGAAGCGGGCTTGAACAAATTCAAGGCGTTCTGCTCTGTCTGAAAATTCTATCCGGGGTGCAATCATGGATTCTTTCTTGCACTTAATAGGGATGTTCCCGCGGATTTGGGGAACATCCCTATTATATATTAATAATGTATGGTATCGCTGCGGATTACTTAGCGGCGTTCATTTTTGCAAGAGCCTTTTGATAGGCTTTCTTAGCCTTGGGGGCCTTTTTGGCATCGGCTTTCTGCCAAGCTTCGTAGAGTTCCCAAATCTTATTGGCCTGCACGGCAGCCTTTACCTTTTCGGTATACTGCTTAGCGGCAGCCTCAACAGCGGCTTCTTCTTCAGCGGGAGCATAGGCGTGCTTAAAGCCTTTCACGTCCTGCCAGTGGCCGCGCGTGAAGTCGGGGAATTCAACGGCTGCGCAGTTGTTGTCCATCGAGAGCGAACCGAGTTCGGCGAGGCAGCACCATTCTGCGAGGTCGTAAACGTCCATATCGAGGGGCAGGCCGTTTTGCAGGCAGTACACGAGGCGAGCGTCCATCATGTAGTCCATACCGCCGTGACCCATTTCGCGGCCGACTTCGCCGTACTTCTTAATGATGGGGCTGGTATACTTCGCCATCAGGGCGTTGTATTCGGCCTGCGGCAGGAAGCCGTGGCTGCTGAGGTTGTCCACCTGGGGCTGCACGCCGCTTTCTTTGAGCTGGCTCTGGTCGAGCGCGATTTGTTCGGCAGGATACTTCGTGGCGTAGCCCTTCGTGCCGGTGAGTTTGAAGAGGCGGTTATAGGGCTGCGGGTTCATCACGTTGTGCTGGATTTCCACCACCTTGCCGTCTGCGGTGCGCATGAGCGTCGTGGTGTGGTCGCCGTTGCGGTATTCCTTGCAGGGCTTGCCCGTCTTCTTCTCTACGTATTCCTTACCGTGAACGCTCTTCGTGTCCATGGCAACGAGCGTGGTAAAGCGGTCGCCGCGGTGAATGTTGAGGCACTGTGCAACAGGACCGAGGCCGTGCGTGGCGTAAACGTCGCCGCGGTTCTCCATATTGTACTTCATGCGCCAGCCGAGTTTGTCGGGGTCGTTGGCGGGGTTGCTCCAATAGTAACCCCAGAAGTCGTCGAGGTTGTGGATATAGGCGCCTTCAGCGCGGATCACTTCGCCGAACACGCCGGCCTGCGTCATTTCGAGGGCGTTGAGTTCGTAGTAGTCGTAGCAGCAGTTTTCGAGAATCATGCAGTGCTTGCGGGTCTTTTCAGAGAGGTTAATCAAATCCCAGCACTGTTCGAGGTTCATAGCCGAGGGCACTTCGATGGCCGTGTGCTTGCCGTTTTCGAGGGCGCACTTAGCAACGGGGAAGTGGTGGTCCCAGTCGGTAGCCACGTAAACGAGGTCGATGTCGGGGCGCTTGCAAAGTTCTTCGTAGCCGTTTTCGCCGAAGTAGATGTCAGCGGGCGGCAGGTTTGCTTTTTTAAGATAACCCTGGCAGGCTTCTGCGCGGCCTTTCTCATAGTCGCAAAGGGCAACGATCTGCACGCCGGGAATGTGGCAGAAACGGTTCACGGCACCGGGACCGCGCATGCCGAGGCCTACGAAAGCTACGCGCACCGTCTGGATTTTCGGAGTGGTAAGGCCGAGCACATGCTGCTGACCTGCAGGGCGTTCGGGAGTTTCTGTCACGATGGTACCTTTGTTCCAATGCCACTTCGTCGAAGGCGACAGCGACTGAGCTTGCATCGCGATGCCAGAGCCGAGCATCAGCACGGAAAGCAGCGATGAAGCAATGATCTGTTTGATTTTCATGATAATTTTATTTAGGTTAAAATAAAAAGTTTTTCCAAGTTTCTGCAAAAGTAATGTTTTTTATACAAACTGCCAATTATGTGCTATGAAAAATGGGGAACGTTTTCGTTAAGCCAAAAGACCTGCAAAGTAAAATAGGAAATGCTTTCTATCCGAAAATTTCAAATCCGCCCTGCCATTTGTCCAGTACTTTTCTGGCACATTCGTAGCCCTCGTCGTAGAGCGCGGCGAGCTTACGCGTATCGCTGCCGAAGCGTCCCACCTCCATAGGCCGTTCGGGACGAATTACAACAATCTTTCCCTCATCTTCCAACTGCTCCACTCGGTCGAGCTGGCGGCTGTAATAGGCGTGCCGGTGGCTCAGCAGCACGCGCAGGCGGGGAAACTCCGTGTATATGTAATGCGGCACTTTAATGTCGTTTGCCGTGGGCCGATAGCCTCGGTTGCGCGTCAGCACCACGATGTTGCGGCTGTGCCCCGTGACGATGGCGCGGTCCACGGGTATGGAGTCGATAATGCCGCCGTCGAGCATCGGCACGTGGTCTACCCATACCACGGGGCACACGTAAGGCAAACTGCTCGAAGCCTTGGCTATTTGCAACAGCCGAGCCGGGTCGCTGCGCTCGCTCAGATAGCAGGCGCGTCCCGTCAGGCAGTTGGTAGTTACCATCTCGAAAGTCATCGGATTGGCAAAGCAGGCGTCGTAGTCGTAGGGCAGCACCTCGTCAGGCAGTTGCCGATAGAGGAAATCGCGGTCGAGAATGCTGTGCTGCGTCCATAGGTAGCGGAGTCCGATGTACTGGTGCTCTTCGAGCATATCGATGTTAGAGCGCCTGGCGCGTCCCCGCTGCCGGCTCACGTAGGAAAGCCCGTTGCACGCACCAGCCGACACAGCCGCGGCATAGTTGAAATAAATGCCGCGATCGAGCAGGAAATCCAGCACGCCGCTCGTGAAAACGCCGCGCATTCCGCCGCCTTCGAGCACCAGTCCTATGTCAGGGTGAACGTCCATTATTTTTTAGTAGACGAGTTATTTAGTAAGCGAGTTGACGAGTAAACAAGCAGGCAAATGACTTAAAAACGAATTATCTTATAAGCAAATGCCGTTAAAAGCTGTGCAAATATAATGTTTTCCCGATTAAAAAGCGTAATTTTGCCAATTGAGATACTTAAATTAGCAGTAATATGCGTCCCGCAGAAGAAAAATATATCAGTCTTTTGACCGATTTCGGTTTCAAGCGCATCTTCGGCAAGAAGCCCAACAAGATGCTGCTCATCGACTTTCTGAATGCCCTCTTCGACGGCGAGCAGGTGGTCAGAGACGTGACGTACCTCAACAGCGAGCACGTGGGCGACGTATATGCGGAGCGCAAGGCAATCTTCGACGTGTATTGCGAGAACGAGCGCGGCGAGAAGTTCATCGTGGAGATGCAGAACGCCTACCAGACGTATTTCAAGGACCGCTCGCTCTACTACGCCACCTTCCCCATCCGCGAGCAGGCGCCGAAAGGCTCCGCGTGGGACTTTCAGCTGCAGCACGTCTATGTGGTGGCTTTGCTCAACTACGATTTGCAGGAGGCGGCCTTTGCCGAGGAGGACATACACCACGACGTGGGGCTGCTTGACAAGAAGACGCACCGCGTGTTCAACGACAAGCTCACCTTCAAGTACGTTGAAATCGCCAAGTTTGACAAGCCGCTCGACAAGTTGGAGACGTGCTACGACAAGTGGCTCTTTGTCCTGAAAAACCTTTCGCGCCTGGAGCGCCAGCCCAAGAAGCTGCGCGACAAGGTGTTCGACCGCGTGTTCAAGGAGGCAGAAATCGCTCATTTCACCCCTGCCGAACTCCGCCATTACGAGGACAGCCTCAAAGCCTTCCGCGATGTGAAGAACTGTATTGACAGCGCGGAGGAGAAAGGCAGGGCGGAAGGACGAGAAGAGGGTCGTGCGGAAGGAATTGCAATCGGCGTTGATCAGGCAAAAATAGAAATAGCACGCAGAATGCTTGCCAAAGGTTTTAGTGTGCCTGATATATGCGAAGCCACCGGGCTTTCGGAGGCAGAACTATTGTCTTTGTCTTAAAATTAAAAAGATTATGCGACCCGCAGAAGAAAAATATATCAGCCTTTTGACCGATTTCGGGTTTAAGCGCATCTTCGGCAAGAAACCCAACAAGATGCTGCTCATCGACTTCTTGAACGCCCTTTTCGACGGCGAGCAGGTGGTCAGGGACGTGACGTACCTCAACAGCGAGCACGTGGGCGACGTTTATGCGGAGCGCAAGGCGATCTTCGACGTATATTGCGAGAACGAGCGCGGCGAGAAGTTCATCGTGGAGATGCAGAACGCCTACCAGACGTACTTCAAAGACCGCTCGCTCTACTACGCCACCTTCCCCATCCGCGAACAGGCGCCGAAGGGCTCCGCGTGGGACTTTCAGCTGCAGCACGTCTATGTGGTGGCTTTGCTCAACTACGATTTGCAGGAGGCCGCCTTCGCCGAGGAGGACATACACCACGACGTGGGGCTGCTTGACAAGAAGACGCACCGCGTGTTCAACGACAAGCTCACCTTCAAGTACGTTGAAATCGCCAAATTCGACAAGCCGCTTGATAAGTTGGAGACGTGCTACGACAAGTGGCTCTTTGTCCTGAAAAACCTCTCGCGCCTGGAGCGCCAGCCCAAGGAGCTGCGCGACAAGGTGTTCGACCGCGTGTTCAAGGAGGCAGAAATCGCGCATTTCACCCCTGCCGAGCTCCGCCACTACGAGGACAGCCTCAAAGCCTTCCGCGATGTGAAGAACTGTATCGACAGCGCGGAGGAGAAAGGCAGAGCAGAAGGGCTTGCGGAAGGACTTGCGAAAGGGCAAGCCGAAGGTCGTGCCGAAGGCGAACGCGCCAAAGCCATTGAAATCGCCCAGCAATTATTGTCGATGCATCTTCCAATTGATAGCATCACGAAAGCCACCGGGCTTTCGGAACAAGAACTCGCAACTCTAAAATAAAAACTAACACGTATTCATATTAATAATATTGATATGCTATTTCCTCAAAGCACCTACGTAGAGCGTCGCCGCAGATTGCGCGAACTGGTTGGAAACGGCCTGATTGTGCTGTTTGGCAACAACGACAGCCCGCTCAACTATCCCGCCAATGCCTACAAGTTCCGTCAGGACAGTTCGTTTCTCTATTTCTTCGGCCAGAAGCGCGACGGGCTGGTCGGCGTAATCGATGCCGACAGCGGCGAAGAGATTTTGGTGGGCGATGAGATTGATATCGACGACATCGTATGGTATGGTTCCGTGCAGTCAGTGCAGGCCATGGCGGCCGAAAGCGGCATGGGCGCGTCGGCGCCAATGAGCCGTTTGGCAGAACTCGTAGGCGAGGCCCGCGCCAAAGGCCGCGCGGTGCATTTCCTGCCGCCCTATCGCCACGATACCCAAATCCAGATTATGGACCTCCTCGGCATCCACCCCTCCAAGCAGCGAGAGGCGGCTTCTACGGCGCTCATCGATGCCGTGGTGCAGCTGCGCCTCGTGAAGAGCGAAGAGGAGATTGAGGAACTCGAACGCGCCGCTGCCATAGGCTATAAGATGCACACCGCTGCCATGCGTCTGTGCCGTCCCGGCGTGACGGAGCAATACATCGGTGGCGTGCTCGACGGCATCGCCTCCGCCTATGGTTGCCTGCCCTCGTTCCAGAGCATCGTATCCATGCACGGCGAAATCCTCCATGGCTACCCCTCGCCGCGCCCTCTCGAGGCCGGACGCCTCTTGCTCTGCGATGCCGGTGCCGAAACGATTAACAACTATTGCTCCGACCACACGCGCACCACGCCCATTAGCGGCCGTTACACGCAGCGGCAGAAGGACATATATAATATTGTAGTCGATGCCCACGACCTCGCCCTCACCGCCGCCCGCCCCGGCGTGCGCTGGTGGGACGTTCACATGGCCGTGTGCCGCCTCATCACCGAGCGGCTCAAAGACCTCGGCCTCATGCGCGGCGATGTGGACGAAGCCGTCCGCGCCGGAGCGCACGCCCTCTTCCTGCCCCACGGACTGGGGCACGCCATGGGTATGGACGTTCACGACATGGAAGGTCTCGGACAAATCCACGTGGGCTACGATGCCGAGACGCGTCCCTCCTCGCAGTTCGGCCTTGCCAGCCTGCGCTTTGCCCGCCGCCTGGAAGTAGGCCATGTGGTCACCGACGAACCGGGCATCTACTTCATCCCCGACCTCATCGACCTTTGGCGGCGCGAGGGCACGAATGCCGAGTTCCTCTGTTTCGACGAGATTGAAAAATTCAAGGACTTCGGCGGTGTGCGCATCGAGGACGACGTGCTCATCACCCCCACAGGCTGCCGTTTCCTCGGCAAGGAGCGCATACCCTACCATGTGTCCGAAGTAGAGGAATATCTTGCCGCGCACGCAGACCAATCGCCCATTATTTTCTAACCAAACATATCTATCTATCAATTTTTATGAAAAAAATCATCCTCGTGGCCTTGGCGCTCCTCGTGCCCGCCACAGCCGTAATGGCAAAGAAGAAAAAAGAAGAGGTGAAGAAAGACTCCGTAGAGTTCACCGTCATCAAGCAAAACCCCATCACCTCCGTTAAAGACCAGCACCGCTCCGGCACCTGCTGGGCGTACTCCTCCCTTGGCTTCCTCGAAGCCGAACTCCTGCGCATGGGCAAGGGCGAGCACGACCTCTGCGAGTCCTTCCTCGTCTACAACACCTATATGGACCGCGCCGACAAGGCCATTCGCACCCACGGCGACGCCAGCTTCTCGCAGGGCGGTTCGTTCTACGATGCCATCTATTGCCTCAAGCACTACGGCATCGTGCCGCAGGACGCCATGCCCTTCCCCGGTTCTCTCTATGGCGACTCACTCTTCAACTTCAACCAGCTCGATGCCGTGGCTTCCGCCTATGTCAGCGCCATCGCCAAGGGCAACCTGAAGAAAATCTCGCCCACCTGGAAGAGCGACCTCTCCAATATCTATAAGAACTATTTCGGCGAACTGCCTAAGACGGTAGTTGCCGGCGGCAAGACTTATACCCCGCAGCAATACGCCACTGACTATCTCGGTCTCAACCCCGACGACTACGTATCCCTCACCTCCTACACCCACCACCCCTTCTACACCAAGTTTATCCTCGAAATCCAGGACAACTGGCGCTGGGCCGAGAGCTACAATCTGCCGCTCGACGAGTTCATGGAAGTGTGCGATGCCGCCGTGCGCAACGGCTACACCTTCGCATGGGGTGCCGACGTGAGCGAGAGCTATTTCAGCCGCGACGGCGTGGCCCGCGTGCCTGCTACGCTCAAGGACAACGACCTCACCGGTTCCGACGCCGCCCGCTGGACGGGCAGCAACGCCCAGAACGGCGCAGCCATCAAGACCTCCAACGACGAAAAGACCATCACGCAGGAACTCCGCCAGCTCGGCTACGACAACTGGGAGACCACCGACGACCACGGCATGGTGATCTACGGCCTCGCCAAGAACAAGAAGGGCGACGAATACTTCATGGTCAAGAACTCTTGGGGCGACTACGGCAAGTACCATGGCATGTTCTATGCCTCTAAGGCCTACGTAGCATACAAGACGATGAACATCCTCATCCACAAGAGTGCCATTCCCGCCCACATCGCCAAGAAACTCGGTTTGTAGTTTTATACAGCTATAGATATAATAAGCGAGGGCGCACCGATATCGGTGCGCCCTCGCTGTGCGTTCATATATATGCCTCTTTTCTTGACATTTCGGCTGCGCTCGACAATATGGCGCTCACTTGCACAAACGTTGGTTCAACTCTACCATGGCGAGAAAACGTCTGTTGTAAACGAACATTGCGTTAAGCCAAATAAGCGCAATGTTCATGTCAGGATTATGTCTGAAATGCAGGAAGGAGACGGTGAAACAAGAAAGCTGCCCCCGACTAGCACGAGTCGAAGGCAGCATTCTTATTACCTCTTAAAATCATTATTTCGTCATTTGCAGGCCGATATACATGCCTTGGTACGACGATACGATGCTGCTGAGAGCGTTGCTGCCGCCTTTGAGCGAAGTGAGCGTGTTGGCGAGGCTGAGGAGCTTGTCGCTCTCAAAGAGCAGGCTGAGTTTGCCGGCGTTGAGGGACACCTTGGGCGTGAGCTTGCCGAGACCGGCGAGGTAGGTCATCGTCATGGTGCTGTTGGCAGTGTCGAGCGTGTATTGGCCCGAGATGGCGCGGCCGCCGATGTTGGCGGTGTAGGTGTTGTCGGCGTTGAAGGTGAAGGAGCACTTGCCGGCTGTTACACCGATTTTAGAGAGTGCACCGCTGATTTGGCTTTCCACCTTTTGCGCCACTACTTCGCCGCCTGCCTTGGCAAGAAAGTTTTCAGATTCGAATACGCAGTCAGGACCCACGTAATTCCACGTGCCCTGAATGTTTGCCTGCGACACGGTGTTGGTGCCAAGGAGATTGCCAAGCAGACTGCCGAGCACGCCGCCTAAGGCAGAGGTTGTGGCCTGCGTCGTGCCGCCGGCCGCAGTCTGACCGCCACCAAGAAGCGTTTGACCTGCACCGCCGAGGAGTGCGCTTGCGCCGGTGCCGCCGCAAGAGGTGAGCAAGGCTGAGCCGAGCATTACGGAGAGAGAGAGAATGATTTTTTTCATAAAGCGTAAAAATTTATTTGGTTAGTTAATGTTGTAGTAGACGAGTAAACAAGTAGATGCTCAAAATTGCGGTGCAAAATTCGCAAAATGTTTTCAAGGAGCAAACTGTTTTCTATGAAAAGGCGGATTTTATCGGTGGCGGGGTGCTTTTTTCTCGCTTTTTTCTTTTTAAAATCGCTTTTGAGGGGCAAATAACCTTGCTTGCCTATAAGAAAATACATAACTTTGCCATAAGATACCTATAACCTTAATCTAAATCAAAACAACTATGGCACTTGAAAAAACCCTCGTATTGCTCAAGCCTTGCACGATGCAACGCGCACTGGCTGGCGAAATCATCAGCATCTTTGAGAAAAAAGGCTTCCGCATCTGCGGTATGAAGATGATGCAACTCACAGACGAACTGCTCTCCGAACACTACGCCCACCTTGCCGAAAAACCGTTCTTCCAGCGCGTGAAGGACTCTATGATGACCGCTCCCGTAGTGGCACTCTGCCTCGAAGGCGTAGACGCTATCGCTACCGTGCGCACACTGGCAGGCCCGACCAACGGCCGCAACGCCGCTCCCGGCACTATCAGAGGCAGCTATTGCGTGAGCTTCCAAGAAAATATCGTGCACGCCTCAGACTCGCCCGAAACGGCAAAGGTGGAACTGGCACGCTTCTTCAAGCCCGAAGAAATCTTCGAATGGAAGCAATGCACCTTCGACTACCTGTACGCTAACGACGAATTTTAAGATATACACTTGTTTACTCGTCTACTTGTTTACTAAAATAACTCGTTTACTTACTGAATTATGACCATCGTAGAAAGATTTTTGAAGTACGTAAGTTTCGACACCCAGTCGGCAGAAGATGCCGAGACCACTCCGAGCACGGAAAAGCAATGGGTCTTGGCACGCTTCCTGAAAGAGGAACTGGAAGGCATCGGGCTTACGGAAGTGGAGATTGACGAGCACGCATATGTCTATGCCACGCTCCCTGCCAACACCGACGAGGCGGTGCCCACCGTGGGCTTCATCGCCCACATGGATACAAGCCCCGACTCCTCTGGCAAGGACGTGCACCCGCGTATTGTCAAGAACTACGATGGCGGCGACATTGTGCTCGACGAGGCGGCAGGCATCGTGACCTCACCGAAGAAGTTCCCCGAACTGCTCGACCACGTGGGCGAGGACATCATCGTGACCGACGGCCACACACTCCTCGGCGCGGACGACAAGGCGGGTATCGCCGAAATCGTGCAGGCAATGGCCTACCTCATCGCGCACCCCGAAATCAAGCACGGGCGTGTCCGCGTGGGCTTCAACCCCGACGAGGAAATCGGTCTCGGCGCACACCGCTTCAACGTGGAGAAATTCGGTTGCGACTTTGCCTACACCATGGACGGCGGCGAACTGGGTGAACTGGAATTTGAGAATTTCAACGCCGCCTCTGCTAAGGTAGAGGTGACGGGCGTGAGCGTCCACCCAGGCTATGCCAAAAACAAGATGGTCAACGCCGCCCGCGTGGCCACGGAGTACGCTTCCCTGATGCCCGCCGCCGAAACGCCCGAGCGCACGGCCGAGTATGAGGGTTTCTACCACCTGCTCGGCATGAGCGGCAACGTGGAGAAGGCCACGCTCACCTATATCATACGCGACCACTCCCGCGCCCGTTTCGAGGAGCGCAAGGAATATGCGGCCGCCGTGGGCGAACTGCTCAACAAGAAGTACGGCGCAGGCACGGTGAAGGTAACCCTTGCCGACCAATATTATAATATGCGCGAGAAGGTGGAGCCCGTGATGCACATCATCGACACCGCCCTCGATGCCATGAAGGACTGCGGCATTCAGCCGCGCGTGCGTGCCATTCGTGGCGGCACCGACGGCGCACAGCTCAGTTTCAAGGGCTTGCCTTGCCCCAACATCTTCGCCGGCGGTCTGAACTTCCACGGCCCGCACGAGTTCCTGCCCATTCCCTCGCTTGAGAAAGCCTCGATGGTGGTGGTGAAAATCTGCGAAATAGTGGGACGAAGCTAAACCGGATTTATGGACAACTTGGCGCCCCTGATTTCCGACCTCGCGCTCATTCTCATCGTGGCGGGCGTGGTGACGCTGGTTTTCAAGCGTCTCAAGCAGCCGCTCGTGTTGGGATATATCGTGGCTGGCTTTCTCGCCGGCCCGCACATGCCCTACACGCCCTCGGTGGAGGACTTGACGAGCATACACCTATGGTCGGAAATCGGCGTGATTTTCCTGATGTTCACCCTCGGGCTCGAGTTTTCTTTCAAGAAAATTGTCAAAATGGGTCTCGGCCCAGTCATAGCGGCTTGCACCGTCATGTTCTGCATGATCGGTGTAGGCCGTTTTCTCGGTGCGCTCTTCGGCTGGGACAGCATGAACAGCCTCTTCCTCGGCGGCATGCTGGCCATGTCGTCCACCACGATTATCTATAAAGCCCTCGACGACCTCGGGCTGCGGCAGCAGAAGTTTGCCGGCGAAGTGTTGAGCGTGCTTATTCTTGAGGATATTCTCGGCATCTTGCTCATGGTGGTGCTGAGTGCACTGGCCGTGTCGCGCCATTTCGAGGGCGCGGAACTGATGGGCAGCCTGCTCAAACTCGGCTTCTTCCTCATTCTGTGGTTCGTGGTGGGCGTGTACGTGGTGCCGCTGTTCCTGCGCGGCACGCGGAAGTGGATGAACCGCGAGACGCTGCTGGTGGTCAGTGTGGGCCTGTGCTTCCTCTTGGTGGTGATTGCGTCGAAGGCGGGCTATAGCAGCGCGTTCGGCGCGTTTATGATGGGCAGCATCCTGGCCGAAACGGTCGAGGCGGAGAGCATAGAGCGTGTCACGTCTCCCGTGAAGGACCTCTTCGGCGCTATCTTCTTCGTCTCCGTGGGCATGATGGTCGACCCCGCCGTACTGGCGGAATACTGGCTGCCGATATTGGCTATCTGCGTGGCCATCATCGTGGGGCAGGCCGTATTCGGCACGACGGGTTTCCTGCTTTCGGGACAGCCGCTGCGCGTGGCGGTGCAGTGCGGCTTTTCTTTGGCGCAAATCGGTGAATTTGCCTTTATCCTCGCCGCCCTCGGCGTGTCGCTCCACGTGACCGCCGACTTCCTCTATCCTGTAGTGGTGGCGGTGAGCATCATCACCACGTTCCTCACCCCTTACATGATCCGCGCTGCCGCTCCGGCCTACGAATGGCTGGAACGCTCCCTGCCGAAGCCCGTGCGGCGCATGGCGGGACACGCCCCGCGCGGCCGCCGCGCCAAGAAGGCGGGCGACGTGTCCGACTGGAAACGCCTGCTCATCGCCCTGACGGGTATCTCCGTGGCCTACACTACGCTCTGCGTGGCGGCTGTGGGCATCTCCTTCGCCTCGCTCCTACCCGCCTCGCGCGGCGTACTGGGACATTGGCCCGGCAACGTGGTATGCGGCGTGCTTACCATACTGGTTGCCTCGCCCTTCCTGCGTGCCATAGTGATGCGCAAGAACCATTCGGAGGAATGGAAAAGCATCGCGCGGCGCGGCCGCCTCGCACGGGTTGGACTGTGGAGCACCTTTGCGGTGCGCTACTTGTTGGCCGCCGCCGTGGTGTACTATGTGCTCGACTTCCTCTCGCCCTTCTGGTGGCCGTTCCACGTGGCAGCCTCTCTGCTCATCGTGGCAGGCATGGTGGCCTCGCGCGGCGTAAAGTGGGTGAGCATCAAGATGGAGCGTACATTTATGCAAAATCTCAAGATCCGCGAGGTCAGCGCCCGCCGTGCGGCAAAAGCGGGCATGCCTGCCTACGCCCGCAGGCTCGAGGCCCGCAATATTCACATCGCTCAGATCGAAATCCCCGCCAACTCGCGCTGGGGCGGGCGCACGCTCGCCGAACTTAGCGTGAGCCACACCGACGGCGTGATGGTGGTGGCCATCAGGCGCGGCGACTATCGCATCAATATCCCCGACGGCCACACCGAGATTTATCCCGGCGACGGCATCGAGGCCATTGGCGACGACGCGGGCATCGCTGCCTTTGCCGCACGCTTGCAGAGCGAGGTGCACGCCGATATGGCCGAGGCCTCGGAAGATGCGCGGCTTGCGGTGCGCCGCCTCATCATCAGGGACGGCTCACCTTTCGAGGGACACACGCTTAGCGGCAGCGGCATTCGCAGCCGTCACCATTGCATGGTGATAGGATTTGAAGAAGAGAATGATGTGATTGCCTACGCCACCGCCGAAAGAAAAATAATGCGCGGCGACACGCTGTGGGTGGTAGGCGAAGAACTGGCGGTGAAGAAGTTATTGGAGAGTTAGCGGTGATAAATACTCTTGCTGCCTTCGTTGTTATTTCTTAAAAGTGTGATTTTCTTCTGACATTTTCGGCTGCGCTC
>JALFJC010000010.1:0-15663 GCA_022775595.1 Bacteroidales bacterium
ATAATTTTCACGATCCTATAAGATAATTTTTCCGCTCATATAGGATAGTTGCCCCTAAAAAAGCAGAAAAGAGGAACAGCCTGCGCTCTTCCTCTTTTTGCTGATGCAAATGTATGGTTTTTCTTCGGTTTCGCCAAAAGCCTCCCAGTTGTGCCAGGGACTGTCAAAGCTTGTGGCGGCGCGTTTTTATCCTCCCCTCAATCAAGGTCTATAAGACGGGTAACATTCCCTCCCTGATGAGCCGCTCCACGCCGAGGCGGATAGAGGCGAGGCCGAACTCCTCGGGGCGCACGTCCGCAGCGGGCAGCCAGCGCAAGGCGTCGGCGTCGTCGGCGGCTGCCAAGGCCGCGTCGTCGGCAAGGCGGCACAGGAAAAAGGCGTCCGTGGTGTGGACATCGAAGCCCGAGAAGCGGTAGACGTTGGTGAGCGAAAAGAGATAGCGCAGGGCAGACACTTCGCCGCCCGTCTCTTCGCGCACCTCGCGGCGGCAGCCTTCTTCGAGCGTTTCGCCGGGGTCGACGAAGCCGCCGGGCAGGTCGAGCGTGCCGCGTGCCGGCTCTAAGGCGCGGCGTGCTGTGAGCAGTTCGCCCCGGGCGTTGAAAATCACGGCGACCGTAGAGGCAGAAGCGTTGTGGTAGTAAGTAAAGCCGCAGTCGGCGCAACGCTTGGAGCGCCCGTCGCTAATGGCAAACTGCGCAGACCCGCAGCGTGGGCAAAAGTGAAAGAGGGAAAGCGGGTGGGGCATACTTGTAATATTCTATACGTTGTTGGTCGAATTAGGTGTTAAGCACCTGGAAGAAAGTGTCTTCCAGATAGTTTGTACAGTCTCTATGCGCCCGCGGCGGGCGTTTTTAATAAGATAGGCTACGGCTCGGCAATTAGAGCAAGCTCTATTGCACTCGCCTTGCACTATCTTTGCAAAACGCCCCTACTCTTCAATGAGTTCTTTCGGGATTTCCGTGCGCGGCACAAGTCCTTTCTTTTTCCAGCCTTCGAGTTGTGACACGATGTTGCCGCGCCCCGTGGAGAGTTGCTTCGAGGCCTCTTCGTAGGTGGCGGAAAGTTGGGAAATGCCGTTGCCGATCTTGACAAAATTCTGGGCAAACGTCACGAATTTCTTGTGAATCTTTTCTGCCGATTCGTAAATCTGGCTCACGTTCTGCTCGCGCAGGCTGCTCTGCCACAGGTTATAAGCCAGTTGCAACGCCATGAGCAGGTTGCCGGGATTGATCAGTATGACGTGGCTCTTGTAAGCGTCGACAGGCAAGGCGGGGTCGGCGGAAATGGCGGACATATAGGCGGCTTCCGACGGTATGAACATGAGAACGTAGCCGATGTTGTGCGTCACCAGTTTGTCGTAACTTTTCGCGCTCAACTCCTTGACGTGGGCGCGCAGGCTGCGCACATGCTCTTTCAGGCAGGCCGCCTGTTCCTCCGGCGTTTGTGCAGAGGCGTAGCGCGTGTAGGCAATGAGCGACACTTTCGAGTCGATGACCACCGCCCGCTGCTCGGGCAGATGCACCACGACATCGGGGATAAACTCGCGCCCCTCGTCGTCGCGCGTGCGGGCTTGCAGCGTGAAATCGCGTCCCGCCGTGAGGCCAGATGCTTCGAGTATGTTGCGCAGCACGGCTTCGCCCCAGTTGCCCTGCGTCTTGTTGTTGGCGGTGAGCGCCCGCGCCAGTTCGCCGGCTTCGCGGCTCACGCTCGCGGTGGTCTCCATGAGCGTCTTGATGTACTTGTCCATCGCCGCGTGGCCGCTTACGAAACGGTCGCGGAAGTCCTCGATGTCCTTGCCGAGCGGCGTGAGGAGGTCTTCGAGCGTGTGGAGATGCGCTTTGCGCAGGGCAGAGCTTTCGCGCTGCATGAGGTCTTCCGCCACGGCGCGAAACTCTGATCGCAGGGCTGCCGCCTCTGCTTTGCGGTTCTCGGCGGCGTGGTGGCGCTCACTTTCGAGCAGGGTGCGTGCCTGCACCTCTGCTTCTTTCAGATGCTGCATCTCGGCAGACGTGCGACGGATATGAAAAAGCAGCCCGATGAGAAATCCGGCTGCTATACTTAGGATAATGATGAAGGCCAGCGACAGGGGAGACATGGCTATGGGCATTAAGTTTGTATTAAATAAACAAGTAAACGAGGATAGAAATTAAACGACAACTTAGACAACTCTTGACAACTTGTTTTCTGTGTAACCGACATTATCAATATGACGACAACAAAGACAACAGGGCGTATTTTATACGCCACCTTGCACGCTGGAAGACAACTTAAAGTTGTCAAATGTTGTCCCTGTTGTCGTCATAATAAAACGGCAGCACAAGAAACACATTGTCAAGAGTTGTTTAAGTTGTCGATAATAATATTGTCTACTCGTCTACTTATAAACTCGTCTACTAATCCTAATGAAATTTACCCATCGATAATGGCGAGGGCTTCCTCGATAGAGAGTTGTTGCTGCTCGCCCGTCTCCATGTTTTTCAGAGTAAGGCGGTTTTCGGCCAATTCGCTCTCGCCCACCAGCGCGACAAACGGAATGTGCTGCGCGTTGGCGTAGGCCATCTGCTTCTTCATCTTCACCGTGTCGGGGTAAACCTCGGTGGAAACGCCCTTTTTGCGGGCTGCGGCGGCATATTCGAGGCAGCGGGCTGCTTCGCGTTCGCCGAAATTAATGAAGAGCAGGCGCACACTACCGGCCGTGTCGGCAGGATAAAGGTCGAGGCCATTCAGCACATCGTAGATGCGGTCGGCACCGAAAGAGATGCCCACGCCGCTCAAGCCCGGCATACCGAAGATGCCCGTGAGGTTGTCGTAGCGGCCGCCGCCCGTGATGCTGCCAATGGCGTAGTCGAGGGCTTTCACCTCGAAAATGCAACCCGTGTAGTAGTTCAGGCCGCGGGCCAGCGTGAGGTCGAGCTCAATCTCGTTGCGCAGCGAACCTGCGGCGGCAAGTGTGTCGAGTACGAAAGCAACCTCGTCGCAACCTTTCAGACCTGTCTCGCTGGCTGCAAGCACCTGGCGCATCGTTGCCACCTTTTCGGCATTGCTGCCTTTGAGGTCGATGATCGGTTGCAGCGTCTGCACCTGCTCGGCGTTAAGCCCGGCGGCAAGGAGTTCCTCGTTCACCTTTTCGATGCCTATCTTGTCGAGTTTGTCGATGGCAACCGTGATGTCGATAATCTTGTCGGCCGCGCCGATGATTTCAGCAATTCCCGTGAGAATCTTGCGGTTGTTGATCTTGATGCTGACGCGGATGCCGAAGCGCGAGAACACCTCGTCGATGATTTGCATCAGTTCCACCTCATTGAGCAGAGAGTCCGAACCAACTATATCTGCGTCGCACTGATAAAACTCGCGGTAGCGCCCTTTTTGCGGTCGGTCGGCACGCCATACGGGTTGGATTTGATAGCGTTTGAAGGGCATCTGCAATTCCTCGCGGTGCTGTACCACGTAGCGGGCGAAGGGCACGGTGAGGTCGTAGCGCAGTCCTTTCTCGCAGAAGCGCGAGGCGAGGGCGGCCGCACTCTTTTCGGCGTAATCCTCGGTGGAAACAGCATTTTTGAAGTCGCCCGAGTTCAAAATCTTAAACAAGAGTTTGTCTCCTTCCTCTCCGTATTTGCCCATAAGGGTGGAGAGATTTTCTGTGGCTGGCGTTTCTATCTGTCGAAAGCCGTAGAGGGCGTAGACCTTGCGGATGGTTTCAAAAATATAGTTGCGGCGTGCCATTTCGACGGGGCCGAAGTCGCGCGTGCCTTTGGGAATGGAAGGTTTCATGCTTTGGGTAAAATTATTTGGGTAAACGAGTAAACCAGTAAACAAGTAGACGAGACAAGTTTGTTATGCAGACAGATATATTATAAAGTAATCTGTCTTTTTTACTCGTAAACTCGTCTACTTGTTTACTAAAAAAATTATTTGCTAACTTCTTTCACAAGATAGATATAGGTGGGCAGGTGGTCGGAATAGCCGTTGAGCCATGCGCCGCCGGCGTGCGTGCGGAGCGTGTTGCCCTTGTAGCGGCCTTCCTGCTGGAAAAGATAATCGCGCATAAAGACTTCGTTCTTGTGGAACTTCAAAGTCTTGCGGTCGCTGCCGAGCAGGTTGCCGCTAAACACGATTTGGTCGAACAAGTTCCACTTGCCGTCCCAGAGCAGCGTGCCTTGCCCCACTTTATAAAGCATGTCCCACCAGGGGTTATAGAGGTCGTTCGCGGCCTTGAGGTCCTGCTTCTTGTGCTTGCACTGCAAGCCGCGCGTCATGCTCTTGTCGCCCGGGTCGTCGTTCATGTCGCCCATGATGACCACCTTTGACCCCGGGTCTTGCTGCATCAGTGCCTCTTTGAGCGCAAAGACCTGCTCGCCGGCACGCACGCGGACTTCGCTACCTGCGGCACGCGAGGGCCAGTGATTGACGATAAAATGGAATTTCTCGCCGGCAAGCAGTCCGCTCATCACGAGAAAGCCACGCGTGATGTGCGTGGTGTCGCCTTTGAGTTCGGTGTAGGCGTGCACTTGCTTATTCTCGTCCACATAAAAACCGAGGTCGACGTCCGGCTGATTTTTGTCCTTATAATAATATGGTACGAGCATCGAACTTTCGAGCGTGAAGAGGCGCGGGTTGTAGAAGAAGGCGCATTCCACGCCGCGGCGGTCGGGGCCGTCGTAGTGCACAATCTGCCAGCCGCGATGTTGCAGTGCGGGCTGTTTCAGTAGATCCTCGAGCACATTTCGGTTTTCGATTTCCGACACACCGATGACCGCCGGGCCGGCCGGGAGTTTGTCGGTGCAGAGTTCCGAGAGCACGCGCGACATGTTGTGGAGCTTTGCTTCGTACTTCATCTTGCCCCATTTGTTGCGCCCGTCGGGCAAGAACTCATAGTCGTTTTTGCCGGCATCGTGCAGCGTGTCGAACAAATTTTCAAGGTTGTAAAAAGCTACGCCATAGAGCGCGTAGCGCTTCTCGCCCTGTTGCGGCGCAGTGAACGAAGACAAAACCGCCGCCGAAAGGAGCAAGAATAAAAAGGAAAAGACTGTCTTTTTCATATAAGGTATGTTCTGAAGGCAAAAAGGGAGAAAGAGCGGCGACGAAAATGGGGAAAACCGCACTTTCTGCTATTTGAGTGGCAAATTTCCAAAAAAAATCTGACAATAAAGGCGATTTTCTGCCTTAAAATGGCAATTTAATAAATTTGTAAAAGAGCGGACAAGAAATTTGTACTACCTTTGCACAGTTTCACAGCAGAAAGTTACGGAAAACTGCTGAAACGATACTATGAAAAGAGTGAAACGGCCGCCATTTCGTTAACTCGCAAATCTGCATACTCAACAAATCTAAATATCAAATCATTCCACAAACTAACTTTTATGAATAAAGGTCTAAAACTTGTGGCAGCGGCGTGGTGCTTTATCGGAACGGCCTACGCGCAGCAGCCAAACGACAGCCTTTATGTAGCCGGCGACAACGCAGACTTTACGTTTACAGAGTCGCAACTGGACGAGGACAACGATGCCCCGCAAACGGTGTCGTCAATCTCCTCGGAGCAAAACGATGCCTACCTTTCGGAGGTGGGCTA
Organism: Bacteroidales bacterium; assembly: GCA_022775595.1. Lineage (GTDB taxonomy): Bacteria > Bacteroidota > Bacteroidia > Bacteroidales > Bacteroidaceae > Alloprevotella. Next base: position 5,570 of record JALFJC010000010.1, read on the forward strand.
TCGCTTCTCGGCCATGCGTTTCAGAACGCGCGCCTATGACAACCAGTACAATAGCGTCTACATGAACGGCTTGCGGCTGAACGACTCCGAACTCGGACGATTCAGCTACAGCATGATCGGCGGTATGAACGATGCCACGCGCAACAAAGAGGGCGTGACGGGTTTCGACTACAACATGTTCGGTACCACCGGCATCGGCGGGGCGCAAAACATCAACACACGCGCCTCGGCATTCGCACAGGGCAACAAAATCGCCCTTTCGGGCTGCAACCGCAACTATGTGGCGCGCGGCATGTACACTTACGCCACCGGCCTCCTGCCCTCTGGCTGGGCTTTTGCAGGCACGGTGGGCTACCGCTGGTCGAAAGAAGGTGTGATTGAAGGCACGTACTACAACTCGTTCAGCTACCTGCTCTCTGCCGAAAAGCGTTGGAACGACCACGCCCTTTCACTCGTTACCTTCGGCTCGCCTACGGAGCGTGCGCAGCAGGGTGCCTCCACCGAGGAGGCCTATTGGCTCGCCAACTCCCACTATTACAACCCCAACTGGGGCTATCAGGGCGGCAAGAAGCGCAATGCCCGCGTGGTGCACGACTATGAGCCGACGGCCATTCTTACTTGGGACTGGAAGATTAACGACGACATGAAGCTCTCCACTTCGGCAGGATTCAAGTATTCCATGTATAGCACCTCGGCACTCGGTTGGAACGGCAACGCCTACGACCCCCGCCCCGACTATTACAAGAATCTGCCCTCGAGCACCTTTAATGTTTACGACACCGACGGGCAGAATACGCCCAATTATCTTGCAGAAAATCCTTGGTTCCTGGAAGAATACAACTCTCTTTACAACTATTGGACTTCCGACAAGGCCAACCGGCAGATTAACTGGGACCGCATGTATCTCGTCAATCAGGAACATGCTGCCACGGGCGGCGATGCGCTCTACTACGTGGAACGCCGCCACAACGACCAAATGGTGTTTGCCTTCAACACGGCTTTCAATCACGCTGTCAATGAGCACAGCAAGTATGCCGTGGGCGTTCAGCTCAACTCTACCAAAGGCATGCACTACAAAACGATGGACGACCTGCTCGGCGCTTTGCGCTACACCGACATCGACAAGTTCGCCGCACGCGACTACGGCGAAGGCAGCATTATGGCGCAGAACGACCTGAACAACCCCAACCGCCAAATCGGCGTGGGCGACAAGTTCGGATACAACTATAATATATATGTCAATCAAGTCCGCGCATGGACGCAGTATCGCTACAACTACGGCGGCCTCACCTTTAACCTCGGCGCACACATCGACGGTACGCAGATGGAGCGCGAGGGTCTGATGCGCAACGGCCGCGCAGCCGACAATTCCTTCGGCAAGAGCGGCAAGGCAAGCTTCCTCGGCGGCGGCGGAAAGTTTGCGCTCAACTATCGCCTGGGTGCCGGCAACGACATCTTTGCGGGCATGAGCGCAGAAAGCAACGCGCCCTTGGCACGCAACAGCTTCGTTGCGCCGCGCATGCAGAACAACTTCGTAGACAACCTCACCAACGAGGAGGTCTTCGGCGGCGAATTGGGCTGGAAGTTCCGCTTCGGCCCTGTGTCGGGTATCGTGAAGGGTTACTACACGCGCTTTAACAACGGCGTGGAGCAAACGGCTTTCTACAACGATGCGGAAGAACGCTTCACCTATCTCACCATGACGGGCGTTGACCGCGAGCACTACGGCGTTGAGGCTTCTATCAACTGGCAGGTGACGAGCAAACTCTCCTTCAACCTTATGGGTACGTATGGCGAAGCCAAATATGTGAACAATCCTTTGGCGCAGCTCGCTTACGAAGGCATGGACGCCGCTACCATTCAAGATCTGAACGTTTGGGCTAATCCCGTGACGGGTGCCAATATGCCCCTGCGCGTCATTGCCGACGGCATGCGCGTGAACGGCACTCCCCTCACAGCTGTAAGCCTTGCGGCAAACTATAACACGAACGGATGGTTCTTCGAACTCGCGCTCAATTACTACGACCGCGTCTACGTGGGCTTCTCGCAGTACAACCGCCTTTCCAACGTGCTGAATTCTTACACGCCGAACGGCGTGGACGCCAATGGCAACGACACCTATCTGCCCACCAAGCAGGAACTCGAAACCAACGGCGGCATTCTCTTCGACGATAAGGGCAATTTCGTGAAAGCCTACTCGCCAGAGCAGGAGAAGTTCGACGGCGGCTTCATGCTCGACGCTTCTATCGGCAAGTTCATACGCTTGAAGAAAGGCAAGAGCATCAGCATCAACCTTTCCTTGCAGAACATCACGAACAACCGCAACCTCCGCACCGGCGGTTACGAGCAAAACCGTGGCGACTACTACAACACCGGCGAAAAGCGTGCTTACGTGTTCTCGAAGAACTCTAAGTACTATTACGCCAACGCCATCAACGGTTTCCTCAATATCGGTTTCAAGTTCTAACACATATATATAAATATGACTACAATGAAAAAGATATATTCTTTCCTGCTTGCCGCCTGCGCCGGGCTGTCGCTCGCTTCGTGCATGAACGACGATATGGAGTCGCCCGTGCTGGATTATGAGCAGGCTACGATAACGTCGACGACCGATGTGGGAACGACCAACATCAAGATTGCCGCGCTCAAAGACAAGTATGCCAGCACGTTCCGTCAGGCAAATGCTTGGCTGAAAATAGAAGAAGACCTCGTGTTCGAGGGCGTTGTCTGCGCCAACGACCGTGGCGGCGGACTTTATCAGAGCGTGCTGTTGCGCGACATCGATAATGAGGCAGGCACCGACCAGTGCATTCAACTGGCCATCAAGAATACTTGCCTTTATCCTTACTTTAAGCTCGGTCAGCGCGTCAAGGTGAACCTCAATGGGCTGTACGTAGGTTGCTACGGCTATGTGCCCAAAGTGGGTCAGCCTTACCTTACTTCTAACGGCAATATGCGCCTTGGCCCCGTGCTTTTAAGCGATATAAAGACAAGGGTTCAGTTGCTCGGCATGCCCAACCCCGGCGCGCCCGAACTGGTGCCCCTCGAACCGGCCGACGAATGGTTTAAACAGAACATGACCTATAAGAACGTGCCTATGCTGGCCAAGGTGACGGGAACTTTCGACGAGGTTTCCATTGCCAAAAAGAATACAGCGGCAGAGGGCGAGTTGGACGCTTACAAAGGACAGTATGAACCGCTGCCCAAAGTCTTTGCTCCGCTTGTGCTGCGCGATGACGGCTATGGCGTAGACCGCACGCTCGTGCTGCGCGACGGTAAGACGAAGCTTTCTTTCCGCTCCAGCACCAGCTGCGATTTTGCCAACGTGCCCCTTCCTGAGGACGAGCGCTCTTATACGGGTATGCTTAGCTTCTATGGCAGCGAATGGCAGATGCAGCTCCGCTATTTTGAAGATATTTATCCGAATATCGAAATGCCGAACTATCAAAATCAGTAACAATCAAAACAGCAATATAAAATGAAAAAGACTTTTCAATTCTTAGCCCTTGCCTTTGCGGCTCTTTGCTTTACCGCTTGCGAGGACGTTCCCGCGCCTTACAATATTTTTTCAGAAGGCGCCAGTCAGGGCACAGGTTCTCATCTGCCTTATACGGCAACCTTTGAATCAAGCCTCGGTGACTTTACAACGGAGAATACCGTGGGCGATTTTCCTTGGACGTGCCAATACAGTTGTGCACAAATCACTTCTTATATTGACACCGACGGCGACGGCACGAAGGAAAACAATCCGGCAACCAGCTGGCTGATTTCTCCGGCTTTCGACCTTACGGGTGTTGAGGCTGCCCACGTTGCTTTCGACTATATCTTGCGCTATGCCAACGCCTCTGAACTGGCTACCAACTATCAGGTGCTCGTCAGCAAGGACTATACGAAAGATGCCGGCGCGGCTGCCGCCAGCTGGACAGTCCTGCCCCTGGATTTGGTGCAGGGTTCTGACTGGGACACTTGGACAAATACGGGCAACCTGAATATCCCCGCCGAGTTCTGCAACACGGCAAACGTGACCATTGCGCTGCGCTATATTGCCGAAGCCAAGGCCGCCACGTGGGAAGTTAAGAACTTTGTACTCGACCAAGGCGCAGGCGACAACGGCGGCGGCTCTGGCGAAGAAGGCGGAGTAAAGACGCTGCCTTATTCCGAAGAGTTCAGCACGACGCTCGGTGGCTTTAAGAACTACACGACCTCGGGCGAAGGTGCTTGGACGATTGATTACAGCACGGCTAAGGCTACGGGCTACGACAACGCTTCCAAGGTGACCACCGCAGGCACGTACTATCTTGTCAGCCCCGAAATCTCGCTCGCCGGACAAACTGCCGTGCATGTGTCTTACGAATACATCTTGCGTTACAACAAGGGCGACGAAAACCAGCAGGTATTCATTACGGATGCCTTCAATGAGGCTGCTCCTGCCGAGGGCTGGACGCTTCTTGTGGACAAGCATACCGAAGGCAGCGACTGGACTACTTTTGCCAAAGAAGATATTGCTATTCCTGCCGCTTATCTCGGCAAAACGGTTCGCATAGCTTTCCGCTACAACACGAATGCCGAAAGCGGTTCTACTTGGGAAGTGAAAAACTTTGCCATTGCTGCCGGCGCACCTGGTGAGGGCGGCAATACCGGCGGCGAAGGCGGCGGCACGGTGGACACCCCCATTACCAACGATTATATCACCGTTACGGCGGCTTCCTTCGGCCTTGAAAACCAAGCGGCAGTTACGGAACTTAAGCTGAGCGACGGCACGACGCTTACCTTCGACGGCGGAGGCAACACCAACCCGCCTAAGTATTACAATGCAGGCAACAATATCCGCATGTATCCCAAGAACACCATGACAATCAGTGCCAGCAAGAAGATTGCTGCCGTAGTGCTCAATGTGGACAAATACAACGGCGTTATTTGCAACGCCAGCGGCGACATCTCTGCCAACCCCGGCAGCGTTTCCACCTCCGAGCAGGTTGTGACGATTAGCAACGTGAACGCCACCTCTACGGTTATCACCAACACGTCCACCACAACCAGCACGCCGAGCCAAATCCGCTGGATCTCGCTGACGGTTTACTACGTAGAATAATCTGTGCGTTTTTAGTAGACGAGTTTACAAGGAAATTTTCGTGCAAGCGAGAGCAGAGCCGAACTTGTTCAGGCTATGCCGAGTGCAGCCGAAAATCTCAAAGAAAACGAGTAGACGAGACAAGTCACTCGTAGAAATATTGTATTGCAAAACATACTTGTCTTGTTTACTCGTCTACTCGTCTACTCGTCTACTTGTTTACTATAATTGTTCCATACAATAATTATATTAAGGCCGTTGTTGCGGTAGACGCGCAGCAACGGTCTTATTTCCCTTAGAATGAAGAAAAACCTTTTTATCGTTTCCCTTTGCCTCGCGCTCGGCGGTTGCCTCTGCTTTTCCTGCGGCGACGACGATGATAATATTAGTCTTGGCAAAAGCGCAGGCAGCGGAGGCGGCGGCTTGCCCGCCGCTTCCGAGAACGCCGTGCTCTCGCGCCTCGAGGCTCCGGCCGCGAAGAGCGGCAATATCGTTGTTTCGCATTGGAGCGTGGAGAGCGGTGACAGTGTGATGACCTATTGTCTCGAATACGACCCCGTGAAGCACCATTCACGTTGGGTGGCATTCCGCTTCGACGGCCGCACACGTGCCAATAACGTGCCGCGCAAAGATCGCGACATTCTCCCGCAATACCCCGAAGACCCCAAACTCAACGGCCAGAATGCCATTGAGGACGATGCCCGTTTCAACGGCTACGACCACGGGCATCTTTGCGCCTCCGCCGACCGCCTTTATTCCCGCACAGCCAACGACAACACCTTCTACATGACAAACATGTCGCCGCAAATCGGGCACTTCAACCAATACTATTGGGTGGTGCTCGAAGGACTGGTGCAGGACCTCGGCAAATCGGGAAAATACGGCGCAAACTTCGCCGACACGCTCTATGTGGTGAAAGGCGGCACCATCGACAACGCCGACCAAATCCTCGGCTATGCGTGCAGCAACCGCATGCCCGTGCCTAAGTATTACTATATGGCCCTGCTCCGCGTCAAGAACGGCGCGTATTCCTCCATCGCCTTTTGGATGGAGCATAAGAACTACGGTACGGTAAAGCCTTCGCTCGCCACCATCAGGCAGCATTGCGTGAGCGTGCAGACGTTGCAGAATTACACCGGCATTGACTTCTTCCACAACCTCCCCGACGTGGTGGAGCAAAAGGTGGAACAACAATGCGACCCCTCTTCTTGGGGCATGTAAACGACGCTTTTTACGTTCAAAAAAGCACAAAATCAAAAAAAATGTGCAGCAAAAAGCGTTTTTCCTATATGAAACTTTGTTTATCTTAGGAATAAACGCTAATTTTGCACGCAGAAACTCATTTGAAATCAATATTAACCATTCAAACAGAAAGATCATGTCTGATATCGAAGCAAAAGTAAAAGCTATCATCGTTGACAAACTCAGTGTTGATGAAGCAGACGTTAAGAACGAAGCAAGTTTCGCCAATGACCTCGGCGCAGATTCTCTCGACACCGTAGAACTTATCATGGAATTCGAAAGAGAGTTCGGCATCTCTATCCCCGACAGCGAAGCTGAAAAGATTTCTACCGTCGGCGATGCTATCGCTTACATCGAAGCCAACAAGTAAAAAGTTGACGAAGACCTTTTATTTTGAAACTACATTAAGAAACTGTAACCTCCCTTAAGGAGGCTACGGTTTTCTTCGTTTTAAGCAACCCCGCTCATTTTTCTAAAGATTTCGTGCAAGCGTAAACATATCCAAAGGTCTGCTTACGCCTGCACAGAGCAAAAAACACTTCAAACATTATGGAATTGAAAAGAGTGGTCGTTACCGGCCTTGGTGCTCTGACACCCGTGGGCAACACGATGCCCGAAACTTGGGAAAACATTAAGAAAGGCGTCAGCGGCGCCGGCCCTATCACGCACTTCGACGCCTCTAAGTTTAAGGCTACTTTCGCCTGCGAGGTTAAGAATTTCAACGCTACCGACTTCATCGACCGCAAGGAAGCGCGCAAGATGGACCTTTACGAGCAGTACGCCCTCGTGGCAGCCATGGAAGCCATTAAGGACTGCGGCTGGGACTTGGAGAAAGTCGACAAAAACCGCATCGGCGTCATTCTCGGCGTCGGCATCGGCGGTATCCATACCTTCGAGGAAGAAGTCAGCAACTACGCCAAGAACGGCGAAGCCATGGGTCCCAAATACAATCCCTTCTTCATCCCGAAGATGATTGCCGACATCGCAGCCGGACAAATCTCTATCCAGTACGGTTTCCACGGTCCTAACTACACCACGACCTCAGCCTGCGCCTCTTCCACCAACGCCTTTGCAGATGCCTTCAACCTCATTCGCCTCGGCAAGGCTGATGCCATTGTTACCGGCGGTTCCGAAGCCGCTATCTGGCCTGCCGGCGTGGGCGGTTTCACGGCTATGCACGCCCTCTCCACGCGCAATGACGACCCCGAGCACGCTTCGCGCCCCTTCTCCGCCAGCCGCGACGGCTTCGTTATGGGCGAAGGCGCCGGTGTGCTTATTCTCGAAGAACTCGAGCACGCCAAGGCACGCGGTGCCAAGATCTACTGCGAAGTAGCCGGCGTGGGCATGTCGGCCGATGCACACCACATCACCGCTTCCCACCCCGAAGGCCTCGGTGCTAACCTCGTGATGAGCAATGCCCTCGAAGACGCAGGCATGAAGCCCGAGGACATCGACTACATCAACGTTCACGGCACGTCGACGCCCGTAGGCGACATCTCCGAAGTGAAGGCCATCACCAAACTCTTCGGCGAACACGCCTATAAGCTCAACATCAGCTCCACCAAGTCCATGACCGGCCACCTCCTCGGCGCAGCCGGTGCTGTGGAAGCCCTGATTTGCTGCCTCGCCGTGCAGAACGACATCGTGCCGCCTACCATCAACCACGAAGAAGGCGACAACGATGAGAATATCGACTACAACCTCAACTTTACCTTCAACAAGGCACAGCAGCGCACTGTGCGCGCCGCCCTCAGCAACACCTTCGGCTTCGGCGGCCACAACGCTTGCTGCATTCTCAAGAAGTACGAGGCGTAATATTATTCCTTAGGGGCGCGTTCCTTCCCGTGGAATGCGCCCCTATTTATATGCGTTTATCTCTATTTCTACAGCCGCAAAGCGGCCCCTCCCTCTTATGATTACTAATTTGCTCGACCGGGTGAAGTTCCCCTTCCGTAAGGACAAGGAACTCCTTTCGGCCCTATATGATATATTGGGATTCTATCCCCACAACCTTGAACTCTATCGCGTGGCATTTGCCCACCGCTCCCTCTCTTACCGCAGCAAGGACCGCCGCAACCAGGAGACCGGCCGTCCGCTCAACAACGAACGCCTCGAATACCTCGGAGATGCCGTGCTCGAAACCGTGGTGAGCGACATTATCTATCATCACTTCGACCGCCGCCGCGAGGGCTTCCTCACTGCTACGCGCTCCAAAGTCGTGTCGCGCGAAACGCTCAACCGCCTCTCCGAGGAGATGAATATCCTCAAACTGGTACGCGCCGCCCAAGGCATATCTACCAACCACACCAATATAGGAGGCAATGCCTTCGAAGCCCTTATGGGTGCAATCTACCTCGACCGCGGCTTCCGCTACTGCCGCTGGTTTATAGAGAAGCGCGTTATGGGGCGGTTTATCGACCTCGACAAGCTCGCTAACAAGGAAGTTAACTTTAAGAGCAAGCTCCTCGAGTGGAGCCAAAAGAACCGCATTAACGCGGCCTTCAACATGGAAGGCGGCACAGGCGGCGAACGCGTCTTTTCCACTACGGTCGTAATTGAAGGCCTCGTGGCAGGCAAAGGCAAGGGCCTTTCCAAGAAAGAGAGCCAGCAGATTGCGGCCAAGGAGGCCCTCACCAAGTTGCGCCGCGAACCCTTGTTCCTCGACAGCGTGTTCCAGGCCAAGGAGCAGCGCACCGCCATGGAGGCGGAAGAAGCCTTTGCGCTCCCGCATATCGACGAGATTGAAGATATGCTTACCAAGGAGCAGGGCAAGGGCGGCAATCCTAAACGCGGCGAGCAGGAGGCTCCTGTGCTCGAAACCGCAGCCGATGCGCCCGCTGCAGCCTCAGAGTTGAGCGATGGCAACGAAACGCCCGCAGCCAAACCGCGCCGCCGCCGTGGCCGCAGCCGCACCGCAAAGTCGGTGACAGAGGCAGTGAAGACTGCCCCCGCAGCCGACCCCGCACCGCCGCAGCCTGAGCCCGAAACGGAGGCAAAAAAGCCCCAAACTCGCCGTCCGCAGCCGCCGCGCACCGATGAAGACACCGATGCCGCCACGGGCAAGCCGCGCCGTCGCCGTCGTCCCCGTGCTGCAAAACCAGCCGGCGATGCCGCATCCGCCCAATCGTCGGAAGCCGACCGCGAGGCAATTATCCGCGCCGCCGAAGAGGCCGCGTTTACAGAATAAGAAAAGTCGCGCATTCGCGCCGCAGGGTAGGGGCGTTTGGGTAAATTGTTTTTAATTGCTCATACGTAGTGTCGGGCAATGATTGTGGCGGGCTGAAAGCCCAGTTGTTGCCCATAGCCCCGGGCAACGCCCGGGGTGGGCGGCATGGCATTGACTAAAGTGTCCCGCTCTGAAAGAGCAACCAGCCTTATGAGGGGCAACGCCCCGTTTAGCGTTAAAGGATTACGCGCTTGAGGCGCGTGGCATTTTTGCGCCAGCGCAAAAATGCCGAATGTATTAATCGCGGCGTACGTTCCCCCGGGGCGTTGCCCCGGGCTATGGGCAACATTTGGGCTTTCAGCCCGCCCAAATAGAATATCAATAAAGATTTGTTGGCTGATAGATTCCATTATCTTGAACAAAGCTATGCAAATACGCAGCAAGTGCGGCATTGCAACGAATATTCCGCCAAAAGGGGCTGTGTCAAAATTGGCGCAGCCTCTTTGTTTTGTAATATATTGAAAACCATAAAACAAAGCCCTGACTTTCACAAGCCGGGGCTTTGTCATGTCAAAAAGTTTTTGTACCTTTATGACAAATAACAAATTACAT
>JALFJC010000050.1:0-3385 GCA_022775595.1 Bacteroidales bacterium
GCGTGGAGGCGAGCAGGGACTTGCCGAAACGGCGGGGGCGGCTGAGGAAGACGTATTTGAATGACTGCGTCATGCGATAGACCATATCGGTCTTATCTATATAAATATAGTCTCCTTCGCGTACTTCGGAAAATGTCTGAACCCCTAACGGGCATTTCTTCAACTGCTTGTCCATAACTATTTAGCGGCTATGGGTTTTATTGTTGCATCCTGAAAAAAAGATGTTGGTGCAATGTTCAATAAAATCCCTTTTGCCGCGAAGTTACGACTTCCCGCGCTTTCTGCCAAACTTTGGGCGGTTTCTTATATGAAAGAATAGAAATGCCGATGCCTCTACTTCCTCCACACCATCTTGTTGACGATGCCCGTATAGCTCTGGATAATCTTGACGACTTTGGTGGAGACGTTCTCGTCTACGTAGTCGGGCACGGGGATACCGTGGAAGCCGTCTTGGCAAAGGCCGACGGCGGTGTCGACTGCCTGGAGCAGGCTGCGGCCGTCGATGCCGGCGATGACGAAGCAGCCCTTGTCGATGGCCTCGGGACGCTCCGTGCTGGTGCGGATGCACACGGCGGGGAAGGGATGGCCGACGCTGGTGAAGAAACTGCTCTCTTCGGGCAGCGTGCCGCTGTCGCTCACTACGGCGAAGGCGTTCATCTGAAGGCAGTTGTAGTCGTGGAAGCCCAAGGGCTCCTGGCGTATGACGCGGCGGTCGAGCTGGAAACCGCTCGCCTCGAGGCGGTGGCGGCTGCGCGGGTGGCAGCTGTAGAGGATGGGCATGTCGTACTTCTCTGCCATCTCGTTTATGGCATTGAAGAGGGAGAGGAAATTCTTCTCCGTGTCGATGTTTTCTTCGCGGTGGGCAGAGAGAAGGATGTATTTGCCTTTCTCCAAACCGAGGCGCCGGTGCACATCGCTGGCTTCTATCTCTTTGAGGTTCTCGTGGAGCACCTCTGCCATGGGCGAGCCGGTGACGTAGGTGCGCTCACGGGGCAGGCCGCATTCGGCGAGGTAGCGGCGGGCGTGCTCGCTGTATGCCAGGTTCACGTCGGAGATGATATCGACGATGCGGCGGTTGGTCTCCTCGGGCAGGCACTCGTCTTTGCAGCGGTTGCCGGCTTCCATGTGGAAGATGGGGATGTGCAGGCGCTTGGCGCCGATGACGCTCAGGCAGGAGTTGGTGTCGCCGAGCACGAGCACGGCATCGGGCCGCGTCTGGGCGAAGAGTTTGTAGGAGCAGTTGATGATGTTGCCGCAGGTGGCACCGAGGTCATCGCCCACAGCATCCATATAGACTTCGGGCTCTGCCAACTTGAGGTCGCGGAAGAAGATGCCGTTGAGGTTGTAGTCGTAGTTCTGCCCGGTGTGGGCGAGGATGACGTCGAAATAGCGGCGGCACTTGTTGATGACGGCGGCAAGGCGGATGATTTCGGGGCGGGTGCCCACGATGATGCAAAGTTTCAGTTTGCCGTTGTCCTGCCACTTTATATCGGAATAGTCGAGTTTGGGGTGCTTGGTCATTTTTTTTTATTTGTTTTCCACCGGGTCGAAATAGGTATCGGGGCGGTTGGGGTTAAAAATCTCGTTGCAATACATCACAGTGACGAGGTCGTCCGTGTCGGAGAGGTTGATGATGTTGTGGGTATAGCCGGGGAGCATCTGGACTGCCTGGATTTTTTCGCCGCTGACTTCGTAGTTCCAGATTTCGTCTGTGCCTTCCTTGCGCAACTGAATCAGGCCGTGACCGCTCACGACGATGAAGGTCTCCCACTTGCTGTGGTGCCAGTGCTCGCCCTTGGTCACGCCGGGCTTGGAGATATTGATGCTCACCTGGCCGCTGCTGAGCGTGTGCATCAGTTCGGTGAACGAGCCGCGCTGGTCGACGTTCATCTTGAGGTCGTAGATGGCCTTTTCCTGCGGGAGGTATGAGAGGTAGGTGGTCATGAGTTTGTAGCGCAGGCTACCTTGGGGCAGTTCCACCAAATTGATGCCGTCTTTGTTTGATGCCGCAGCGGAGCATTCGTTGATGATATCCACGATCTCGCCGAGCGTGGCCTTGTGGGTAACGGGCACAAAGCAATAGCGTCCGCTTGCGGCCGGTACTGTTTCCACACCCTCGAATTCGCAGCGGTGCTCTTTGCCCGCCAATGCGCCTATCATCTCGTCCACGAGGTCGTCGATGTAGAGCAGCTCCATCTCCACGCTGCGGTCGTTGACCTGTATGGACAGGTCGCGGGCGATGTTGTGGCAGAAGGTGGCGATGGCGCTATTGTAGTTGGGGCGGCACCATTTGCCGAAGAGGTTGGGGAAACGATAGACGAGCACCTTCGCGCCAGTCTCCTTGCCATACCCGAACATCAGTTCTTCACCCGCCTTCTTGCTCTTGCCGTATTCGCTTGTGCCGAAACGGCCGGCGAGGGTGGCTTGGATTGACGAGGATATCATCACGGGACATCGGTTGCCGTGCTTGCGGAGGGTGTCGAGCAGGACGGAGGCGAAGCCGAAGTTGCCCTGCATGAACTCTTCCTGCGTCTGCGGTCGGTTCACCCCGGCGAGGTTGAACACGAAATCGGCCTCCGCGCACCAGCGGTCGAGGTCGGCGGCGGGGGTGTCTATATCGTATTCATAGACTTCGGAAACGGAGAGGCCGCCGTACCAGCGCGCCTTGCCGTCCCTTATATTCTTCAGTTGGGAGCAGAGGTTGCGGCCTACGAACCCCTTGGCTCCCGTGACGAGGATTTTCATGGTTGCTTTTCTATTATGTCTTCGGGGGCGGCGGGAGCATACGCGCCGTCCTTGGATTCGAACAATATCGTGGGCTCTTTCACCTCCACGGTGTGGAACTGCCCGAGGGGGATTTGCAGCCCCTCGCCGGCGCGGAGCGTGAAGCGGGCGGTCTCCCGCCCCTTATCGTCGAAATAGATTTCGTCCAGGCAGCCGCTGAGCACCACGGCGGTCTCGGCGGAGTGCGGGTGGCGGTGCACGGGCACCGCGGTGCCGGGCAGCAGGGCGTTGAGCATGCGCTGGCTCTGGTCGGCGGGGGAGGTGCGCAGGTCGGTGGCCTGGCGCAGGCGGGGATTATCGGCCGCCTCGCAGAGCAGGCGGGCGTAAAGGGCGGTATCAAGTTTCATGATGTATTTGCTTTTTGGATCCACAAATCTTTTTTTAGTTGCCCACGAATCTCACGAATTTTCGTGCCCACGAGATTTTTTTGCCAACGAATCTCTTTTTTTGCCCACGAATTTCACGAATCTACACGAAGCGTTTCCAATGAAATAAATAGCGACCTGTACGGTCGCACGAATTTTCACTAATTCAATATTTTCGGCTACGCTCGGCAATTTAAGTAAACTTGATTGCGCTCGCTTGCATGAAAATTCAATGA
>JALFJC010000147.1:0-23892 GCA_022775595.1 Bacteroidales bacterium
TACTTCAACTGGAAGTTTGTCTGGGTGAAGGTGGGCACGGCCTCGATGAACACCACACAGACGACCTACGGAGGCGAACCCGCCTACCGCTCGTATCTCATCACGCGAGGCTCGAAGAAGGCCGACAACATCTTCGTCATGCGCGACACGCTGATGGCCTACACCGGACTCGACCTGGTGCCGAAATACTACGCCAAGAAGGCGTTTGAGGGCGAAACCTACCGCAAGAACGAGGTGTGGTATTCCTATCCCTCGGGCAAGTGCACCGTGAAGATGCGCTACCAGCGCGACAACAACCCGCCCAAGCTAAACAGCCATTCGAGCAAGTACTGCGCCTTCGACATGATCAGCATGCTGATGCGCGCCCGCTCCTTCTCGGCCGAGGGCATGAAGGTGGGACACCGCATCAACTTCCTCATGGCCGACGGCAGGGAGTGCGAATGGAAGGCCATCGTGTACCGAGGCAAGAAGAAGTTCAAGATGGAGAACAGCTCCACCACCTACCGGTGCCTCGTGTTCTCCTTTGTCGAAAAGGACAAGAACGACGGAAAGGAGAAGGACATCGTGACCTTCTACATCACCGACGACAAGAACCATCTCCCCGTGCGCCTCGACATGAACCTCAACTTCGGCACCGCCAAAGCCTTCCTTACGGGTGCAAGCGGCCTGCGCAACCCGCAGGATTCGCGAATAAAGTAAACTGACTATACATATAATATATATATATGACAGACAATAAGAAGTTGGCAGAAGATATTGGGAATGTTTTTAGCAATATAGCCAAAAGGCAAAACATATATGATTGGCTGTCACAGCAACCCCTTTCGCACGATTGGAAGAAAGAGGATATACAGAATTGCAAGCCCGAATATGTGGCCGTGCTGACAAAAGAAGAGCGCGAGTTCTTGCTCAAAGATTGCGAAGACTCCTTGCGCTACAAATATAAGAACGACGAAACCGAAAAGAAAAACCGAAAGTCTTTTAAGCGTTTTGGCTGTGTCTTTGCCGTATTGATGCTTTTTATAGACATCGTATTTTTCAAATGGGTTGTCGGGATAATCAGTTTTGTCTGTTTCGTGCTTGGACTTGATAAATCGGGGAATGCTTATGTGGAACAAAATTCCCCGCGCAAGAAGATTTATGAATATCTTGCAAGCCACCCCAATGCCCGTGAGGAATTTCTTGCCGCCAACAAGAAGATACTTGATGCAGAAGCCGAGAGAAGAGACACGGAGAAAAGAGCCTTGGCCCGCATAACCGAGGATTTCTACAAAGAAACCCAAAAAGTAACAAGGGCATTCAGCAAGTTCATAAAGAAAAGCGCACGGCAACACTGTGTAGACTATTTTATAGATAATAGCGTGGAATATGGAAGTGGATTGAAGATGCCCACGCGACGTATCTTCCAACTCTTCGTTGGTCTTGACTTGCTAAAAGTATGCGAACGCTTAGGCTATCCTTATGATATATTCAACCTTTCTTTTTTCCCGTTTGTTTCTCTATCTATTTCTTATCCTGATGTTGATACTGAATGGGATTATGAGGACCTATCTTGGCGTAGCCCTTATTCAAAAGCCGAAGAATACTACGAAGATATTCAGCATTGCGTAGGCGAGAATGCCAACGCGGGCGTTGAGTATTTCGGCATTTACATCTTGCAAAAGTCGGGTTACGGACATGAGGACGAATATCTGCGGCTGATTTATCGCTTTGCCTCGTTGGTGGCAAAGGCCGACGGCAACATCTCTACAGAAGAAGCCGACCAGCTTAAAGCAATTCAGAGGCAAGTCAATGAGTTTTGCAGCCAAAAGAACGAAAACGACCTGCCCCTGCCACCCGAACTTCCTGCCCCAAAGCCCAAGAAACCGGAACAGCCTGCGGACAATGCCCACGCTGATGAAAAACCTGTTCAGCAAAATAAAGCGCAACCTGACACCAAGCAGGACGAAGCAGAAAAGCCCAAGCCTGCCAAGCCTGCCCTCGAACAGCTTGACGAACTGATTGGGCTGGAAGGCGTGAAAGCGGAAATACATAAGTTGCACAACTATGTGAAAATTCAGCGCAAACGCGAAGCCTGCGGCATGCAATCCGTGCCACTCGCCGTGCACTGCGTCTTCACGGGCAACCCCGGCACGGGTAAAACCACCGTAGCACGCATACTTGCCGAAATCTTCAAAGACCTCGGGCTGCTGACGAAAGGACATCTTGTAGAAACCGACCGCTCCGGCCTCGTGGCGGAATACGTGGGGCAGACAGCCGTGAAGACAAATAAAATCATCGACAGCGCGCTCGACGGCGTGCTCTTCATCGACGAGGCATACACACTCGCCAGCGGAGGCAGCAACGACTACGGTCACGAAGCCGTCGCCACCCTGCTCAAGCGCATGGAGGACAACCGCGACCGCCTCATCGTCATCATCGCTGGCTACAAGGACGAGATGCAGAAGTTTATCGACATGAACCCCGGCTTGCAGTCGCGCTTCACGCGCTACATCAACTTCGAGGACTACAACGCCCTCGCACTCGCCCGCATCTTCCACCTCAACGCCAAGCGCTACGGCTACACGCTCTCGCCCGACGCGGATCGACGGCTCAACACCGTGCTCACCGACATGGTGCTCCACAAGGACGAGCATTTCGGCAACGCCCGCGAGGTGCGCAACCTCTTCGAGCAAACCCTGCAACACCAGGCCGACCGCCTCATCGGCATTGAAAACGTCAGCGAGCACGACCTTGCGACCATTGAAGCAGAAGATATTGTGAAATAACCTTTTTTGAATACGCTATATGAAACGCCACAAACGTATTATTGACACAGTGCTCACCGCCTGCCTCGTCATTGTGGCGGCAACGGGCATCATGCTTCATCTGAAAAAGCACGGCATCGTTATCGAACCGCGTGCCGTGCTCAAAGCCATACATTATTATGTAGGCTACCTCTTCTCGCTCTGCGCCCTGCAGCATGTGCAGATGTGCCTGCCCGTGCTGCAAAAGATGAAAGCAAAACCATGGTTCCGCCGCTTCACGTGGGCCTTGCTGGGCTTCGGCACGGCCGTGCTCCTGACAGGCACGGTGAAACTGCTGTCGCCTGTTAAGATTCCCCACCTCGGGCTTTGGCACTTCTGGTTTGGCCTCTTTATGATTGCCACCGCCGCCCGCCACCTCTGGACCGCCATGCCTTGGCTTTTGGCTAAGTGGAGGAAACCATGACCGCTTTTTAAGTTCGTTTTCAACAGATCTTTGGCAGCGGCTCGGCATAGCCCAAGCAAACTTGGTCTCTGCGCTCGCCTTGCACAAACGTCCATATAGATGCACCTACGGCCGCAGCCACAGCCTTAAAAGCGGCTTTTTACGCAAAAACATCAACTTTCTGCGCAAAAAATTGCGTTTTAGCTTGGTCAGCCCAAAATAAAGCCCTACTTTTGCACTCGCAATTTGATAAAGACAATTGCAGACAATTCGGGGTGTAGCTCAGCCCGGTTAGAGTACGCGTCTGGGGGGCGTGTGGTCGCTGGTTCGAATCCAGTCACCCCGACTAATTGTCACGAGAGGCATTTCTTCGGAAATGCCTTTTTATTTATAATAAAGCTAATGAGTTGGATTATCATATGGCTTATATAGTTTTTCTTATAGCCGAAACATCATAAAATCCACAAATTCATTAGCAAAAAGAAAATAAATCCAAGCAAAGCAAGTATTTTTGAAACAGCAAACCAATTATACACAACCAACATGAAACAAGCAATGAAAAAGCAGCTACACTTTGCACGCCTAAGGCGACTCGTCCTCGCCATGGCGCTCTGCCTCTTCGGCAGCGTGGCAACATTTGCCAACGACTACAACGTGCTCATCATTCAATTCTCTGACGGAACGACGCAGAGTTACGTGCTCGAAACGCGCCCCAAGGTGACATTCGATTCACGAAATCTCTACGTTCAGTCACCGTATGTCGACGACAAGTACGAATACGAAAACGTGAAGAAGTTCGTGTTTGAAACCCATGACCTGTCGGGTATCCAAACCGTAAAGGGCGGCGAGTGCCGCCTGACCCTCATCGGAGGGAACTCCGCCACGGTCAGCGGACTGGAAGCCGGCTTGGCTGCCATGCTCTGCGACACGGCAGGGCGCAAAGTCCAGACAACGAAAGCCGATGCCGCAGGCACGGTGAGCTTTAACCTGCAAGGCTTGCCCGTAGGGACGTACATCATCTCGCTCTCAAGCGGCAAGTCGTTCAAAATCCTCAAACACTAATTCTAATAACCCTTCATTATGCGATATTTTACGTCAAAAATTGCAGTCCTTGTCGCCGCCGCACTCTTTGCCTGTGGCCAGATGGCGGCGCAGTCGTTCACCATACATAAGAAGAGCGGCGAAACCATAGAGTACAGCATCAGCGAGGTAGACAGCCTCGTGTTCCACGAAACCGCGACACCAGAACCGTCTGCAGCCCCGCGCATCGGCGACTTCTACTACGCCGACGGCACGTGGAGCACCGCGCTCAAAGCCGAAGGCACGCCGATAGGTATCGTGTTCTACGTGGGCGAAGCCACCGACTTCGGCGACCATGCCTCTTACTACAAACAGAAGGACGGAACCACGCCGCTCGGCGAATTCCACGGCTATGTGGTGGCACTCAACGATGCTACATATTTCAACGGCGAGCAGCACACCGTTTGGTGGAGCGCATATAATTCCAATGATGAAGGCATGGGCTGCTCCACAAGCACCACCGACTTCCTTGGATACACCAACTCGCGCTCCATTGTTGCCAATGCCGCCGCAAAGAAAGGCGGGCTGACGGGCGAAGACGACAACTACCCCGCCGCCTATTACGCCATCGTGGCTTACGAAACGGCCTGCCCCGCGCCCGCACAGAGCAGCGGCTGGTTCCTGCCATCGGCCTATCAGTTCAAATATATTTACGACCGCGCCTATTTCGACGATGACAACTCGGGACGCGCCTGCCTTGAAAACTCCTTCGCCGTCCTCGGCGAAAGTATCGCAACGCCGCTCTACAACGACGATGCAGAATATTGGACAAGCACCGAAAAGGTCGATTCCTACGGACTTTCCACCTGGGCTTACTATTTCAATTTCGACAAGCGCGCCTTCAAGGCCGGCTTTATTGCTGACTATCGCAAGAACAGCGGCATGCGCGTGCGCTCGATGCTGGCATTTTAAGGTTTTGATTTAACAACACACTCATGAAGTTTTTAGAAAAATACATCATTGGCATTGCGCTCGCCCTGCTGCTCGGCACGCAGAGCGTGACGGCGCAAACCGTACGTCTGCACATGAAGGGCGGCGAGACCTTGGAATATAATTGCGCCGATGTAGACAGCCTCACCTTTATCCCCGCCGAGAAACCATCGCCCAAGTTCCAACTCGAGGTGAGCAACATCGGCATCGCCTCCGCCACGCTCAGCGTCACGCCAAGCGACGACACTGTGCGCTATTATTACGACGTATGCACGCGCGAGCAATATGATGCGCTTTCTGGCGGCGTGGAGGAAATCGTTACCTCGTACATAGAATATCTCAAAGGGCGTTACCCCACTTTGACGATGGAGCAAATCCTCGGCAACACACTTTCGCAAGGCGCAGACAGCGACCAGCTCACGGGCCTGCCGGCAGGAACTGAGTTCGTGTTCTACGCCATTGCGGTGGACGACGAGGGGAAATGCTATGGCGAAGCCGCAACCGCCTCTTTCTCCACCCTTCCCGGCGGCGATCCTGCCGACTGCACCTTTACTGTGGGCTACGAGAATCTCACGTCCGACGCTCTGACGGTGCTGGTGACGCCCTCCGACCCCTCCGTACGCTATTGGATGGGCATCGTGGCCGTGGCAAACTTCTCGGGCGACTATGCACTGACGGCACAGGTGCAGCAAGAAGTGGCGGACTATGCTACCTCTACGGGTATGAACATGGCAGAGCTCGTGCAGAAGGTAACCTTTGCTGGCGACATCGCGCTTGAAGAGTCGGGACTGACGCCCGAGACACCATATTATATATATGTATACGCCATGAACCCTGACGGCTCTGCCGCCGGAGCCGTAACCAAAAAGCGCTTCGTCACGCAGACCGAACTGCCCTCCGATGCCGCCGTCAGCCTCAGCTATCGCTATTTCGACGGCGATGCGCTCTATGAAGCCGACCCTGCGACCTATGCCGGCTATCAAGGCAAGGTTTTGGTACAGACGCGGCTCACGCCCAACGAAACGGCAACCTCCTGGGCGATAGCACTGGCAAAGGGCGACCTCACCGACGAAACGCTCTATCCCGACGAGGAAACCAAAAGGGCCGTGCTGCAAGCCGGCAGCATAAACGTGGAAAGCAAAACGTTCAAAGCCGATTGGACCACCTGCACCTTCCTCTATTTTGCAGCCGATGCCGACGGCATTGACGGCGTGCTGAAACGCCTGCTCGTAACCTTCGACAAAGCCAACGCCCGTCCCGTTTCGGAAATCGGCATCGAAGCCCTGCCGGCACGCCTCGCCGCCCCTGCTGCCACGCTCCCAGCTCCGCAGCAATCTGCTATAACCCTACGCCTCAAGCAGGCAAAGGAATTTAGCAGCAAACGCACCTACCGACATTAAGCAGGAAACAGCCTAACATAGTGATACAAATTGTCAGAAAGACCAAGAAGAACATACCTTTTTGGTCTTTCTTCTGTTATTATTCTCCCTTTTCTCGGCATTATTCTCTCCCCCTTTTGCCAGTTATCCTATAAGAAAAGCGCGTTTTGCTCTTGTTAGAAAGGAAAAATCTTTGTAACTTTGCCGCCCGAAAGGTGCATTGTACACTTTTCTCTCCTACGAAAATAACGAAAATACAATAATAACAAATTAAAAATCAAACAAATGCCTACAATTCAGCAATTGGTAAGAAAAGGCAGAAGCGTAGCCGCCGACAAGAGCAAATCTCCGGCGCTCGACTCTTGCCCCCAGCGTCGTGGCGTCTGTGTGCGTGTTTACACCACCACGCCTAAGAAACCTAACTCGGCAATGCGTAAGGTTGCCCGTGTGCGTCTGACTAACTCTAAGGAAGTGAACTCCTACATCCCTGGCGAAGGCCACAACTTGCAGGAACACAGCATCGTGCTCGTTCGCGGCGGTCGTGTAAAAGACCTTCCGGGTGTGCGCTACCACATCGTTCGCGGTACGCTCGATACCGCCGGCGTGGCCAACCGCACGCAGCGTCGCTCCAAGTACGGCGCAAAGCGTCCCAAAGCTGCTAAGAAATAAGCCGGGCGCACTCATCTTATTTAAAAAGAAAGAATTGGTTTGCTCGAGGTTGAGTAAATCTCCCGAAGGGGAATTGAAGAACTTAACAGCAGCCTAAACAAATCAAAACTAACAACAACAATGAGAAAAGCAAAACCTAAGAAAAGACAGATCCTCCCGGATCCCGTCTTCGGCGACGTCAAGGTTTCCAAGTTTGTGAACCACCTGATGTACGACGGTAAGAAGAACATTTCTTACGAAATCTTCTACAACGCCCTCAACATCGTAGGCGAGAAGATGAAGGATCAAGAAAAGACCGCCCTCGAAATTTGGAAGGCAGCCCTCGACAAGATTACGCCGCAGGTGGAAGTAAAGAGCCGTCGTATCGGCGGTGCCACGTTCCAAGTTCCTACGGAAATCCGCCCCGACCGCAAAGAGT
This sequence comes from Bacteroidales bacterium, assembly GCA_022775595.1. Classification (GTDB taxonomy): domain Bacteria; phylum Bacteroidota; class Bacteroidia; order Bacteroidales; family Bacteroidaceae; genus Alloprevotella. The sequence goes on from JALFJC010000147.1 coordinate 7,666, forward strand.
CCGTTTCAATGAAGAACATGATCGGTTACGCACGCAAGCGCGGCGGCAAAACCATGGCCGACAAGCTCGCTGCCGAAATTATGGACGCTTACAACGAACAGGGCGGCGCATTCAAGAGAAAAGAAGATATGCACCGTATGGCCGAGGCTAACCGTGCTTTCGCTCACTTCAGATTTTAATCCGTAGACTAAGACAATGGCAAAGCAAGACTTACACCTGACCCGCAATATCGGTATTATGGCGCACATCGACGCCGGTAAGACTACCACGTCGGAGCGTATCCTTTTCTATACGGGTAAGACGCACAAAATCGGTGAAGTGCACGACGGCGGCGCAACCATGGACTGGATGGCGCAAGAGCAGGAGCGCGGTATCACCATCACTTCTGCTGCCACCACCGCCTATTGGACTTGGAATGGCAATAAGTATAAGTTCAACCTCATTGACACTCCGGGACACGTAGACTTCACCGCTGAGGTAGAACGTTCGCTCCGCGTGCTCGACGGCGCTGTTGCTACCTACTGCGCAGTGGGCGGCGTAGAGCCTCAGAGTGAAACGGTTTGGCGTCAGGCTGACAAATACAACGTACCCCGTATCGGCTACGTGAACAAGATGGACCGCTCCGGTGCCGACTTCTTCGAAGTTGTGCGCCAGATGAAGGATGTGCTCGGCGCAACTCCTTGTGTCGTTGCCGTACCTATCGGTGCAGAAGAAAAGTTCAAGGGCATCGTTGACCTCATCAAGATGAAGGCTATCCTTTGGCACGATGAGACTATGGGCGCAGAATACGACATCGAAGAAATTCCCGCTGACATGCTCGCAGAATGCGAGGAATGGCGCGGCAAGATGATCGAGCTCGCTGCAGAGCAGGACGAAAGCCTCATGGAGAAATATTTCGAAGATCCCGACAGCCTCACGGAAGAAGAAATCATCGCCGCTATCCGTAAGGGTACGCTCGCGCTCGACATTGTTCCTATGACCTGCGGTTCTTCGTTCAAGAACAAGGGTGTGCAGACGCTGCTCGACTATGTCTGCATGTTCCTCCCCTCTCCGCTTGACACGCCCAACATCAAGGGTACGAACCCCGAGACGGGCGAAGAGGAAGACCGCAAGCCCAGCGAAGACGAGAAGACCGCTGCTTTGGCGTTTAAGATTGCTACCGACCCGTACGTAGGTCGACTCACTTTCTTCCGCGTTTACTCTGGTAAGGTGGAAGCTGGTTCTTACGTTTACAACGTGCGCTCGGGCAAGAAGGAACGCGTTAGCCGCCTCTTCCAGATGCACTCCAACCACCAGAACCCCGTTGAGGTAATCGGCGCAGGCGACATCGGCGCAGGCGTAGGTTTCAAGGATATCCGCACCGGCGACACGCTTGCCGACGAAGATGCACCCATCATTCTCGAATCTATGGACTTCCCCGATCCCGTTATCGGTATCGCCGTTGAGCCCAAGACGCAGAAAGACCTCGACAAGCTCTCCAACGGTCTTGCCAAGCTCGCCGAAGAAGACCCCACCTTCACCGTACGTACCGACGAGCAGAGCGGTCAGACCGTTATCTCGGGTATGGGTGAGTTGCACCTCGATATCATTATCGACCGTCTGAAGCGCGAGTTCAAGGTTGAATGTAACCAGGGTAAGCCTCAGGTTAACTATAAGGAAGCCATCACGAAGACTGTCAACCTCCGCGAGGTCTACAAGAAGCAGTCGGGTGGTCGCGGTAAGTTTGCCGATATCATCGTAATCGTAGGTCCCGTAGACGAAGACTTCAAGGAAGGCGGCCTGCAATTCGTGAACAAGGTGACTGGCGGTAACATTCCTAAGGAATTCATCCCCTCTGTTCAGAAGGGCTTTGAGAACGCCATGAAGAGCGGTGTGCTCGGCGGCTATCCCCTCGACAGCCTCAAGGTAGAACTGCTCGACGGTTCGTTCCACCCCGTTGACTCCGACCAGCTCTCGTTTGAAATCGCAGCCCTCCAGGCTTACAAGAACGCTTGCGCACAGGCTGGCCCCGTGCTTATGGAGCCGATTATGAAGCTCGAAGTTGTAACGCCCGAAGAAAACATGGGTGACGTGATTGGCGACTTGAACAAGCGTCGCGGTCAGGTGGAAGGCATGGAAAGCAGCCGCAGCGGTGCACGTATCGTGAAAGCAATGGTGCCCCTGGCAGAAATGTTCGGCTACGTAACCGCTCTGCGTACCATCACTTCCGGCCGTGCCACCAGCTCCATGCAGTACGACCACCACGCTCCCGTTTCCAGCAGCATCGCCAAGGCTGTGCTCGAAGAAGTTAAGGGTCGCGTAGATCTCATTAAATAAAAATAGTTTGTAAGGGGGCAGGCTAACGAATGACTCTTAGCCTGCTACCCGCAAGCCTAATATCAATAACAAACAATACAATGAGTCAAAAAATTCGCATCAAGCTGAAAAGCTACGATCACACGCTCGTCGAAAAGTCGGCTGAGAAGATCGTGAAAAACGTGAAGGCTACGGGCGCTATCGTGAGCGGTCCTATCCCCCTCCCCACCCGCAAGCGCATCATCACCGTTAACCGCAGTACGTTCGTAAACAAGAAGAGCCGCGAACAGTTTGAAATCTCAACCTACAAGCGCCTCATCGACATCTACAGCTCAACGTCTAAGACTGTTGACGCCCTGATGAAACTCGAATTGCCCTGCGGCGTAGAAGTTGAAATCAAGGTGTAGTAACAGCACCCTCCTTCTAAGGCGTTTCCTAACGTCCGCAAATAAGCTCCGCACATTGTGTGGAGCTTATTTCTTTTTAATTTGCCTTTTTTACTGGCACAAAATGCTCTCTTTCTTATCAGAAGCGTGGAAAATTGAAAGAAAATCAGTACATTTGCGGCACGAAAGCATATTTTTGCGACGATTTCAATACAACACAAATATTTATCAACTACAACAACCAACATGAGAAACTTTACGCTTTTCGTCTTAGGCTGGCTGCTGATGCTGCCAGTCTGTGCGCAGTCGTCTAAGGACGTGCTTTGGGAAGATTTCCGCGAAGGCACGACCGATGCCGGCTGGACCGTTATCGACGGCAACAGCGACGGCAACACTTGGGGCACGCAGGAAAACCTCAAGGGAATGGTCTACAACGGACTTGCCACAACTACGCCCGCCGAGGACTGGGTTTTCACGCCCGAGTTTACACTTAAAAACAGCAGCGACTACGTCATCGAGTACACCGTGGCGCAGCGCGGCGCATTCGGTGCCGACCAACTCCAACTCTATCTCTCCACTACCCCCACGCTGGACAACCTTACAAAGCTCACCGCCGAAGAGACCATCAACGTGCACGCCGGTACCGTGACGCGCAAGTGCCACTTCGTTGCGCCGATGTCGGGCACTTTCTATCTCGGTTTCAAACTCACCTCAACAGCCGGCAACGGCCTTATTTCGATTAAAGCCGTCAAAGTGACGCTCACCAACAAGCAGTGCCCGCAAATTGCCTCCGCCTTCACGGCGTCCCACAACGGCGCAACGGGCAAGGTGAAACTCAAATGGATCGCCCCCAACCGCGACACCGAGGGCGCGCTCCTTCAAGGAAAACTCACCGCAAACGTATATCAGGACGAGCAGCAACTCACAACCATCGAGGACATCACGCCGGGCGTGGAGGCTTCTTACGAAATCACGCCTGCCGCCGCAAGCGGCCAGACGCGTTTCGGCATCGCCTTCCGCAACGACACGCAAATCTCCGCCCGCGCCGACAAGACACTCAACCTCGAGGACGTGCTTGGCGACCCCGTGAAACTCAAATCTTTCTCTTTGAGCACCAAGGCTGCATTTGGAGAATGGACGGTCATCAACAACGACAAAAAGGGTGCAGTGTGGGCATACGACTACGGCTCAGCCTACATTCCCTACGCCGCCACCGCCGACGACTGGCTCATCACGCCCGTCGCCAACGTGGAGAAAGGCAAGCGCTACATACTGAAATACCAAATCAAGACCAGTGTAGGCTACCCTGCCAATATGGAAGTAACGGTGGGCAATGCCGCCACGGTAGCAGCGCAAACGCAGGTGGTATATACGCATACGGGCGTTGAGCAGAACGGTTGGGGCGACTACGAAACCAGCCAGTTCGTACCCAACGAGGACGGCGAAGCCTATTTCGCTTTCCACGCCACAATGGTGAAAAACCAGCTCTGCGTGCGCAACGTGGAACTTTATTACGTCGAAGCCACGGCTACTGGCACGGAAGAGGAAGAAATTTCCTACACCGAACCCGCAGAGGAGGTTTTGAAAGACAGCATCAACGCCGACCTCACCTTCACCACGCCTTATCACGAACGCCTCGGCTCGGAGGGCGTAAACCTCTACTGCGTCGTCACGCAGGGCCTGATTGACGAATACACCAACTGTCCCAACGGCATCTTCAAGATGGACCCCGCCAAGCAATACCAGCCCAACCTTGCCTCGCCCGACTACGAAATGCTCTTTGCCGGCGGCGTGGTTTATTGGGACGGCAAGCTCTACACCAACGCCTACGACTATCGCAACGACATTCAGTCAGAAGTGCCCGTTTGGCGCGTAATGGACGCCAAGACGCTCGCCACCATCAGCGAGCATCAACTGCCTTCTAACGCCGAATGCACCACCCGAGCCCTCGCCTACGACCCCGTCACGGAGAAAATCTACGCCATCGGCCGCGACTACACCAACGACTGGTTCGCCGTAGTAGATCCCGCAACAGGTTCCATGCAGCGCCTCGGCACGACGCTCGACCCCAATAAGCGTTACCTCGCCATCGGCTGCGACAGCAAGGGCGTGCTCGTATGCGTCTATACGGTGGAAGACTACAAAACGGGCGACCAGTACAACTACATCGGCCGCATCAACAAGGAAACGGGCGAAATCGTGGAAATGGGTGAAATCCAAGCCCGCAACATGATGACCGACGACATTATATATAATATGAAGTACCGCCAGTCGCTCTTCTTCGACAATGCCACGGGCAAACTCTTCTGGATGCTCGGCAGTTCGAGTATGGCACTCGGCTCGCAGTACGCGCCTGTCTTCGAACTCGACCCCGTGAGCTGCACCGCCACACTGCGCACCTGGGCTACGAACATCATGGCCATTTCGGGCGCATACTTCGAAGAACCTGCGATGAACGTGCCCGCCTCTCCCTCCGACTTCGACTACGTTTCCGACGGCGAAGGCCTCGTTACGGGAACTATCTCCTTCAAAATGCCCACCACGTGCTACGACGGTTCGCCCCTCGCCGGCACGCTGCACTACTCCGTGGTTGAGGAAGAAGTGATGGAACTCACCGGCACGGCACAGCCCGGCGAAACGGTGAGCCGCCACATCGAGTCGTTCAACGGTCTGCACACCGTGACGCTCACCGCCTCCAACGCCGCCGGCACCAGCGTGGCCATCGAGCGCACTTTCCTCGTGGGCTACGACATGCCCGATGCACCTGCCAACATCAAACTCACCGACAACGGCGACCTCACCACCACCGTGACGTGGGACGCGCCCGAACTCGGCATCAACGGCAAGACATACGATGCCTCTAAGGTGACCTACAACGTGGTGCGCTATCCTGACAAGGTGAAAGTGGCCACAGGCCTCACCGAGCGCACCTTCACCGAGAGCCACGGCGCTGACTACTCTTACTACTACTATGCCGTATACTCCTGCTCCGACGGCCTTGAAATCAAGGGCAACCGCAGCAACACGGTAGTCGTGGGCGCACCGCTCACGCCCCCTTACGGCGGTATCTTCACCACGGCGGACGCGATGTTCAACTACTACACCATTCTCGACGAGAATAACGACGGCTACACGTGGTCGCATGACAGCAGTTCCGGCGCGGCGGTCTATCCCTACAACTACCAGCAAGGCGCTGACGACTGGTTTATCTCGCCGGGCCTCAGCCTTGAAGCCAAGAAGAACTACGCGCTCACGTTCAGCACCTTCTCCTCGAACGAGAAATTCCCCGAAGCATTGAAAGTGATGTTCGGCCACGGCAAGGACCCCGAAGAGTTTGACTACGAACTGCTCGACCTTCCCGAAGTGCCAACAATAGACGAGGAGAACCGCATCGCTACCTATACCCTACCCGTCACCATTACGAATAGCGGCACATACTTCTACGGCTTCTACGCCTACTCGCCCGCTTATTCCGAATATCTCTACCTCTACGACATCAACTTCACCGAGTACAGTGCCGAGGGCATTAACAAAGCCACGGCTCAAACCAAGGCCTTCGATGCCTACGCCAAGGGCGGCAAGCTCTTCGTGCTCAACCCCTCCGGCAAGCCTGTCAGCGTTTACAACGCCGGTGGCATGCAGTTGGCCAATACCGCTGCCACGCGCAGCGAACTGCCCGTAACACCCGGCGTTTACGTCGTGAAGAGCGGCAGCCAATCGCTCAAGGTGCTTGTGAAATAAATGCCCGCCTGAAGGTATACCTCTTAAAAACCACGGGGCTGTGTCTATCGGACACAGCCCCGTATTTTTTATAAAAAGAGGAAGAAGGGCACCTCATAGAATAACACAACAAACAAAGCTTAACGCATCACTCTATAAATCGCAAGACAAGGCGTTCCAGCCATCTCGGCGCACGCAATCTCTTTTGCTTTTCCTTGGGATGCTGCCTTTCGTACTCGTTTTCAAACGCCTTCAGGTGGGCGATACGCTCACCAATCAGTCGCTGAACCTCCTCTGGATTTGCCGGTTCTGGTTTTCCTGCCGTCTTGTCCATATTGTAAAAAAGTGAGAAGTTGTTTGACTTACGTATATATAAATAAAGGTGTGCGGTGTTTCCACGATGTGTAGGCAAAATTACGACGAAGCGCAGCTTGGCGCGTTTCAACATAGGAACAAATAATTTCAATTCTGGAACTTTTCCATAATGTTCCCCGATGAAAACAGTAGTTTTTGAGGGAAAACAGCGCAAAATGTTTCAGGATTGAAATACGATGTTCCTATATTAAAACGCCGGCAAGGCATTTGCCTCCTAAATTTGCTGCATCTTTTGACATATAGTTGTTTTAACCACTAACACCTTTACATTCATGAAAAAATTATTTCTACTATCGCTCTTCAGTCTGCTTGCCCTCTTCGGCGCAAGGGCTGAAATCGCAAACGTTGATGACACGGGCGACGGCATCGCCAACGAGGCTGTAACCATCGACGGCATCACGTACGACGTCACGCTCCACGGCGTGGGTGGAACCGGCGACGGGTCAGCCCAAATCACCGGCGTGCGTGCGGCAGACGGGAACGAACAATCGCTCATTGGTCTTGAAGAACTCGTGCTGCCCGAAACCATCACCTACAATGACCAACTATTCCGTGTGTACCATCTGAGCCTAAGCGGCATCGACGGCATAGACATTAAGTCGCTCGTCATTCCCCGCTACGTATCGGTAATCGATGATTTCGTACCCACAGCCAAAAAGTTCACCTTCATGGGGTCTGTGCCAGAGTTCACAGGCAGCAACTTTATTGCCCAAATGCAAAAGTGGGGCGTTGCTGTCTTTGTGCGCGAGGGCCTGCTTGGCGTGTGGTCGGAATGGGCGTACAGCCACTACATAAACGTCCACGCCATCTACCACACCATCGACGGCATCCACTACGTACTGCGCAATCTCGACCTCCTCGAAGACATGCCCGACCTGCCCGCCAGCGACCTCACCGCCAGTGTCACGAACACCTTTGACTACAGCATGGGCTACGTCGGCGACATCGCCATTCCCGAGCGCGTGACTTACGGCGGCCACGAGTTCACCGTCACCGAAATCGGCGACGAGGCTTTCAACAGCCAGTTCGAAGTCACCTCCGTCACCCTGCCCGCCACCATCGAGCGTTTAGGGGGAATGGCATTCTATAAAGACATCAGCCTTTCCTCCCTCACCTGCCTCGCCACCGTGCCGCCCGCCACGTCGACCAACATGGAGAGCATCGACTACTCCATCTGCGAGTCCGTGCCCCTCTTCGTGCCTGCCGGTAGCGTGGCTGCCTACAAGGCCGCCGATATGTGGAAAGAGTTCCGCCTCATCCTGCCCATCGGCACCAAGTTGGCGCAGATTGACGGTCTTTGGTATGCGCTCTACCCTGAAGGCACAGCCATGGTCATCGCCGACCGCACTGGCATGGGCTACGAAGGCGACCTCGTAGTGCCTGCATCCGTCACTTATGAAGAGAACGACTATGCCGTTACCGCCGTAGGCGACGGCGCATTCTTCGAAATGCAGTTCGACATCACCTCCGTCAGCCTGCCCGCCAGCATCCAGAGCATCGGCCGCCACGCTTTCAGCATGATCAACACCGAAACCGAGCACACGCTCACCGTGCACGCCACCGTGCCGCCCGCAACGCTCGACACCGACGAGGAACGCTACCTCACCTTTATGGAGCAATATACCGTCTACGGCAAGCTCCGCGTGCCCTACTCTGCCCTCGACACCTACCGCCAGACACTGCCGTGGAGCCTCTTCAGCAACATCGAGGCCATCCCCGAGACGATGCCGAAATATGTCAATGAGGGATACGTGCAGTACATGCTCGACACCACCACAGGCGAAGCGCAGGCGGTAGCCCTCACCGAGGACTGCCCCAGCGGTGCAGACATCACCATTGCGAGCATTGTCTACGACTGGGAGGGCGACGTTACGTCCTATCCCGTCACCGCTATCAAGGACTTCGCTTTCTCGCGCACCGCGCTCATGAAGTCTATCACTATTCCCGCCGAAGTGACGGCCATCGGTGCCAACGCCTTCCTTATTGAGGAAAATCTCGAAAGCATCCGCTGCCTCTCCGCCACACCGCCCACAGCCCTCGCAGGCGTGGCCAGCCCCGTAGCGGCCGAAGGCACTTTCTCGCAGTGGTGCTTCGACAACGTGACGCTCATCGTGCCGTTTGACGCGCTCGACACCTACAAGGCTACCGCGCCGTGGAGCAGTTTCAAGAACATCAAGGGCGTGCACGAGAAACTCTACATCACGGTCGACAATATTGAATACGAACTCGACCAAGACGAGCACACCGCTGCCGTCATCGGCGGCAACCGCGATGTGGTGCCCGAAGACGCCGCCGCCAATATCCGCGAAACCGTGCAGGACGAGGCTGGAAACAGCTACACCGTCATTAGCATGGCCGACTACGCCTTTGACGGCTGGGGCGGCGTGCAGACCATCGACATTCCCGCCTCTATGCAGCGCATCGGCCTCTACGCCATTGCCGAAATGCCCGCTCTCGTGCAGATTACCTGCCACGCCGTGACCCCGCCCGACGTGCTCGACTGCGTTACGGCACAGGGCTCGTTCGACCAAAACGTGCTGCAAAATGCCCAGCTCTACGTGCCTGCCGGCAGCCTCGACGCTTACAAGAACCATCCCACCTGGGGACTCTTCGCCAATATCTTTGAGATCGACGAAACGAAGTACGTCACCGCAGACGGCATCGTTTACCGCCTCGACGAGGGCGACGAAGGCGCACTCATCGCCGTGGCCGACCACGTGGAAACGCCCGCCGAAGAGATGGCTGTGCTGCCCGCCGTGACCGACCCCGAAACGGGCCGTGAGCACACCGTCACCATGCTCGGCGACTGGCTCTTCTCGCAGCGCACGGGCATTAAGGCCATCACCATTCCCGCCACCATCGAGCAAATCGGCAACGGCGCATTCTACGCCCTCTATGCCCTCGCAACGCTTACCTGCCTCGCACCCGAACCGCCTGCCTGCGTCATCGCTTCGGCCGAGGACGGCGTGATGGGCAGCTTCGACGAGTCGCTTTACGAGAGCGTCATGCTCCGCGTGCCCTCCGCCAGCATCGACATCTACAAGACCACCGCTCCGTGGAGCAATTTCAAGAATATCAGCCCCATCGTGGTTGAAGTGGAAGGCGTGGACTATCAGCTCGACTCCGATACCGGCACCGCCTCCGTAGTGGCCAATCCCGAAAACAACTATCAGGGTGAAGTGGTCATCGAACCCACCGTAACCGATGCAGAAGGCAACGAATATCCCGTTACCAGCATCGGCGACAACGCCTTTGCCGACCAGACGAGCATCACCTCCGTGGTGCTCCCCGAAACGATTGAGGAACTCGGCAGCGGCGTATTCGACGGCTGCACCGAACTCACCTCCATCGAATGCCAGAGCACCACGCCACCCACTGCCATCAGCGGCAGCGCCGCCCTACCCGCCCTCTTTAAGGCAAGCCGCGCCCAGACGGGCGGCACCTTCTCGCAGTGGTGCTACGACAACGTGACGCTCATCGTGCCCGATGCCGGTTATGATGCCTACAAGTCGACCGCTCCTTGGAGCAACTTCGCAAACATCGTGAAGAAGACCTCCACGGGCATCTCCGCCGCTCCCCTGACCATCGGCACGGAACGCATAGAGGTGTACGACCTCAACGGCCGCATCATCTACCGAGGCGCAGCCAACTGCCAACCCGCCCTCACGAGCGGCGCGTACGTGGTGAAGCGCGGCGCGAAAACCGCTAAGGTCATGGTGCCCTAATCGACCCGACCAAGCCAACGCTATTTTGTTGGCAAAATAAATGAAATCTGCCGCGCAGGAAACGTTCCTGTGCGGCAGATTTTTGTTTTTTGAAAGCATTCTGTTGCCTCCCCACAATTGCGGTGCAACTTCCCCACAATTGTGGTGTGCCTTCCCCACAATTGCGGTGTACCCTCACCACAGTTGTGGGGAAGTGACGGCGAGGCAGAAAAAAGCGACGAACTGCGCAGCCAAAAGCAGACATTCCGTTATTTAAACTGCGCGTAAAGCAATACCGACAAGGGACTGCGGTTTATTTTTCCCTATTCTTATATTGCAGCGGCGTCATGCCCGTGCACTTTTTGAAGAGGGTGCAGAAATAGCTGTCGCTGTCCATGCCGCAGCGCAGGGCGATTTCCCAAATAGTGAGATTCGAGCGGTCGAGGTATTGCTTGGCCATGGAGATGCGGATTTGGAGGATAAAGTCGGTAGTGGTGTAGCCCGTGACGGCCTTGACCTTGCGGTTGAGTTGGGCGCGGGAGAGGCAGAGGGTGTAGGCAAGGGCATCGTAGTCAATCTTGCCCTTGCCGTTGCTTATGGCGGCGTGGACGGCATCGGTCACCTTCTCCACAAAGGCTTTGTCGCCTTCGCGCAGCACCGCGCTCTGCGGGTCGCCGCCGCCCGCCACGGCCTCGGAATACTTGCGCCGCAAGAGTTCGCGCTGCTCAAGAAGCTTGGCGGCGCGCAAGGTGAGTTCGTCGGAGTGGAAGGGCTTTTCGAGATAGGCATCCGCACCTGCCTGCAATCCCTGCAAGCGGTCTTCGTGCGTGGCGCGGGCAGTGACCATAATGACGGGGACATGGCAAACCAGTTCGTCAGCACGCACGCGGCGGCACAGTTGGAAGCCGTCCATGCGGGGCATCATCACGTCGGTGATAATGAGGTCGGGCACTAACTGCCGCGCCTTGACAAGGGCTTCTTCGCCGTCGGCGGCGAAGTGGAAGCGATAACCGACAGCGGCGGGGAACTGGCGCTTTATGTAGTGCGCCACCTCGGGCGTGTCTTCCACAATAAGCACGTGCGTGCCGTCGGTTTCGGCATTGCCATCGTCGGCGGGCGGTTCTGCCATCGCCGCGTCCGCCTCGGGCAGGGGCAGAGCGTCGGGCAGGGGGTCGGGCTCGTACTCAGCAATAACCTCTCCCTTGGCAGCCAGGGGCAGGGTAACGGTGAACACGCTGCCTTCGCCGGGCGCGGAGTGCACCTCAATCGTGCCTTTCATCTTTTCTACCGTAAGGCTCACGATGGAGAGGCCGATGCCCGTGCCGATGTTGCGCGTATCGTTGGAGGCCTGATAGAAGGGTTTGAAGATATGCTCCTTCTGCTCGGGAGTGAAGCCAATGCCCGTGTCGCTCACGTGGAGCACGAAGTTGCGCCTGTCGATGCGGGTGGAGAGGTATATCTCGCCGCCGGGGGCGGTAAACTTGATGGCGTTGGAAAGAAGGTTCTGCACGATTTTCTGCACGTAGTCGCCCACATAGTCCATCATCACCTGCGCTTCCTGCGGCGCAAAAGTGAGTTTGATGCCGGCAGCGGCGGCATAGACGGCGTGGTTTTTCTGCAATGCTCCTAATCAGCGGCACGATGTCGCCATGTTTCCACACCACTTTCTGCATCGGCGCGCCGGCGGTCATCTTGGCAATGTCGAGGATTTGGTTGATGAGATGCAGCAGCCCCTGCTCGCTGCGCACGATGGCGGCGGCATCGCCGTGGATTTCGCTATCGGGCGGGGCGAGGCGCATCACCTCGCCGGCGGCGGAGTGGATAATGGTGAGGGGCGTGCGAAACTCGTGGGTGATGTTGGTGAAGAAATTGGTGCGCATCTGCTCCGTTTCTTTCATAATCTTCTGCCGGCGGGCGCGCATTCTGCCGGCATAGAGCAGGAAGCCGATGGCGGTGCAGGCGAGGAGGAAACCGATGATGAAGCAGATGAGCGTGACAGTGCGGATGGTTTCCTCTTTTTCGTAGTTGAGCCGCATGAGTTCCATCTCGCTTTGCTTGCGGCTGCGCTCGTAGCTGATACGCACGTTCTGCATGTGGCTGACGTTTTTCTCGCTCTGCACGCTGTCGGCATATTGCCGGCTCTTTACGAAACAGGCGAGGGCGGCGCGGCAGTCGCCCCGACGGTCGTGGAGGAGATATTCGAGGCGATAGGCTTCGGCGAGATGCTCGAGCGACGGCATAGCCTCGGCGGTGTGCCTGGCGCTGTCGAGATAGACGGCGGCGCGGGCCAAATCGCCTTTCTCCACATTCACGCGTGCCAAGGCGAGACAGGCTTCGAGCCAGTGCCAGGCGTCGCCCTTCTGCGTCATGAGGTCGTAGGCGCGGCGATACGACGCGGCTGCGCTGTCGAGGCGGTGCTCTTTTTCGTAGAGCCGCCCGAAGTGGGTGTGGCAGAGAGAGATGCCGAGTGGGGAGTTCGCCTCGCGGTTGAACTGCATGGAGCGGGCGTAATAATATTTTGCGGAGTCGAGCCTGCCGTCTGCCTCGAAAAGCGCGCCAATATTGGCGCAGTTGATGGCCTGTCCGAGTGCGCTGCCCAGGGCGCGCTCGCCGGCGAGAGCGAGGCGGAACACGGAGTCGGCGGCCTCACGGTTATCGAGTGTGAGGTGTACGTTGCCGATGCCGTTGAGCGATACGACCCTATTCTTGCGGGCGGCAAAGCTCTCCTTGTCGCTATAAGCATCGCTGTAAGCCAGTGCCTGATAGTGGTAGGAAGAGGCCTCGTCGAGGATACCCATGCGGCGGAAGTTGGTGCCGATGTTGTTGAGTGCCTGAATGATTTGAATGGTGTCGCACTGCTCCACGGCGCGTTGCAGTCCCTGCTTGTGCGCCTCGATGGCTTCGGCGAAACGGCTTTCTTCGCGGTAACGCTTGCCCAGTTCGCGATAGGCCGCCATTTCGCCATAGGCATTGCCCTCTGCGGCATACCGCCGCGCCGCCGCGATGAGCGTGTCGCAGTTGCGGTTGGAGAGCAGCACGCTGTCGATGTCCTTGCGCTCGGCTTCTGAATAAGGGTGTTCGGACGCGCCGCCTCCGAACGCGGCATAGATAAAAAGCGGAAGGAGAAATGACGCAAGTTTGCCTATCTTTTTCAAAAGATGGGCAAAGTCAGAGAATACAGCAAGGATATACATATATAATATAATCAAGGTGTCCCAAGCAAAGTCATCGTCGCGGGGTCGAGCGTGGCGCGGCCGTCGGCAACGAGCAGGCGCACGGCGGCGCGGTGCACGGCGGAGGGAATGCCGTCGTGGGGCAAGGCATCGGCGGGGCGGGGCGTACCGTCCGCCAAAATGGCGGCATAGGTCTCTGCCAACGCCTCGGGCGAGCAGTCAGGCTCTATCGCAGAGGCCACCTCATCGAGGGCGCGGCGGGCCACGCAAGCATCGCAATGCCCGCAGTCGGCGGCGGAGGGGTCAGAGAAATAGTCCAAGAGCAGGCGGCTGCGGCACACGCCCGTAGTTTCGGCATAACTGAGGATACTCTCCACGCGGCGCACGTATTGCTCGCGGCGCGTGTCGTAGATGTCGGGCATCAGGCTGATTTCCTCGCGCTCGAGGCGGCGCAGCGTAAAAGTGACGCGCGAAACGCGCTTGCGAGGCACATAGTGGAGCACGCGGCGGCGCGTCAGGGCTTTGAGGGCCTCGTACACCTCGTCGCCCGTCAGCCCCGAAACCATAGCGAGCCGCTTCTCCTCTATCTGCACATACTCGGCAAACACGCCGCCGTAAAGGCGCAGCACGGCACGCAGGGCGCGGTCTTCCTCGCGCGGCAGGAAGTGGAGGTCGTAGAGGGCATCGCGCGTGACGAGGAACATGAGGCGCGACACGGTTTCATCGTTCTCGTCGCGGTAGTTGATATAGCCCGCCCGCGTGAGCAACTGCAACGCACTCTCCACAGGCACGGGAAAGAGGCGGAAGCGGCGGCAAAACTCCGAAAGACTGAACTCGTAGGTCACGCCGCTCCCATCGCCGAGGGCCACTTGCAGAAAGCAGCATAGATTCTCATAAACGCCGCGCACGTAGTCTTTCTCGGGGAAGGTGTCGGGTATGCGGCGGCGCATCTTCGTGCGGTCGCCGTTGTTGTAGAGCAGCACGGCATACGCCGTCGCGCCGTCGCGCCCGGCACGCCCCGCCTCCTGGAAGTAGGCCTCGACGGAGTCGGGCAGGTCCATGTGCGCCACGAGGCGCACGTCGGGCTTGTCGATGCCCATGCCGAAGGCGTTGGTGGCTACCATGACGCGCACGCGCCCCGCCATCCAGTCCTTCTGCCGCAGTTCCTTGTCGAGGGGCGATAGGCCGGCGTGGTAAAAATGCGCGTCAATCCCTTCCTGATTGAGCACGGCCGCCAACTCGCGCGTGCCTTTCCTGCTGCGGGTGTACACCACCGCGCTGCCTGGCACGCTGCGCAAGATGTGCAGCAACTCTTTTGTCTTGTCGTCAGCGCGGCGCACCACGTAGCGCAGGTTTTTCCGCGCGAAACTCATGCGGCAGACGCACTTGCTGCGAAAGGCGAGGCGCTCCATCACGTCGTCCACCACCTCGGTGGTCGCCGTGGCGGTGAGGGCGAGGACGGGACAGGGCAGCAATTTGCGCAATTCGGCAATGCGCAGGTAGTGGGGACGGAAGTCGTAGCCCCATTGCGAGATGCAGTGCGCCTCGTCCACGGCGATAAAAGAAACGGGAATGCGCGCTGCTTTCTTCAAAAAGAGCTCGGAAGCCAGCCGCTCGGGCGATACATATAAGAATTTATAAGCCCCGAAAATGGCGTTTTCGAGAATGGTGAGGATTTCCTCGCGGCTCAGCCCGGAGTGAATGGCGGCGGCGCGAACGCCCCGACGGAGCAGATGCTCCACTTGGTCGAGCATCAGGGAAATGAGCGGCGTGACGACGAGGCACACGCCGGGCATCATCATGGCAGGCAACTGAAAAGTGATGCTCTTGCCGCCGCCCGTGGGCATGAGGCCGAGCGTGTCGTTGCCGCGCAGAATGCTGCGAATGATGTCGAGCTGAATGCCGCGAAAATCGTCATAGCCCCAAAGTTGCTTGAGCTTGCGGCGGCAATCGTCGTCGGAGGGCGGCGCGGCGGGGTCGTAGATTTCGGGGGCTTCGCCCTGCCCGCCGTTTATCACTGGGAAATAACGGTTAAGATAAGCCTCGGAAGCAGGACCGTAAAGCACGCCGCTGCGCACTTCGTCCTCCCTGCCCTCAAACATCGGCACGCAATAAGGCGGCGCGGGGCAATCTTCCGGTGCAAAGGGTATATCGGCAAAGACCAGCCCGAGACATTCGGGCAGTTCCTTGCTATTGGGAAAAGGTATGTTTTCAGAAAGGGGAAGCATCTCAGGAACTTGGGCGGATGTCCTCGATTTGCAGTTGCACGTCGCCGCGCTTGTGGGTGTTTTCTTCTATCGAATACACGATGTCGAAGGCCTGCTTCGTCTTGATGAGCCTTGCCTGCGAACTTTGGCCGAAGGCGATGCCGTTCATCACGGTGTTGCTCTTGTTGTCCACGAGTTCGAGCTTGATGTGCTCCTGCCCGCGCCCCACCACCTTGCTCGTGCCGTAGTCGTAGACGCGAAAGGTGCAGAACACGGGGCGCGCATTGCCGGGACCGAACGGCGCGAAGCGCTTGAGCTGGCGGTAGAAGTCGAAATTCACGTCCTTGAAGTCGAGCACGGCGTCAAC
>JALFJC010000153.1:0-21368 GCA_022775595.1 Bacteroidales bacterium
ACCTTCCCGTCTGCTCTGTTTGTTGAAAATATAGTTAAACTTATTGAAAAATGGGGGGGGGTAATTTGTAATATAGAAAAAGTTTTTATATTTGCAACGCAAAAGCAGTTATATCGCGTTTTATAAATTGTAAAACATAGAATCAAAGAAAGTACATAATTAGAATAAGAAGAAAAAGCTAACCTCAAGAATGTTTTAATGCGAGTGGGTTTGCCGTGAGGCACGCCCGCTTTTTTTTGTATCCGCTTTCAAGTCCAAAGTTTCTCAGGTCAATTTAAACCCTTCAATCTTAGTTCCTGATTTATCTCCAAAGCATCAATTTTGCTTTTAATATAGTTAAAGTATATAAAAATTGGGGGGGGGTAATTGTTATTATATAGAAATGAACTAACTTTGCACCCGATTAGCACATATTAAAATATATTTGTATGAAAAAAATCAAGATTTTTTTAGTTTTGGGGCTTTGCCTGTTGCTCGGCAATGCGGCAGCCAATGCGCAAACCTATGTTTGCAGTTCTACGCCGGTGAGCGAACCTAACGGTATCACCTCGGGCATGTATATAATTAATGTGTGGGCAAAAGGCAACCAAGGTCTGCTTTACGAACACGACACGTCGAAGTATACAGGATTCGTGAGTACGAACACTATAAATACTTATTCGGGACAAACTATAGATGCGTCTATTGCTGAAAATAAAAAAATGCTGTGGAAGCTCGAGGTGCAGGGTGACGGCAGCTTTACGATCCAGTCTGCCTCAACGTCTAAGTATTTTTCTAAAAGGGGTCATCGGGCCGAAGGCCAAGGGGATGTGCAGAGAGTATTGAACAATACGGATGCCAACATCGGACATTTCGCGCTCAATACCAAAGTCCCCATTTCCAATGTGCCCTTCTTTTCCGTCCGTTTGGCAAACGGCACATTCCAAGGCGGCAGCTCAACCACGTTCTTTCACGTGAACGGAAACGGTGGTCCGGGCACGACCGATAATAATTTGCACCTTAGCTATTGGTCGGGGGAGAACACATCTCTCAGCAACACTGCGAGCGGCGTACTGCTTTCCTTCTATAAGGTGGAGGAAATTCAAAATCCCGTGAACTTTGATTATGTGTACCGCGTCGACGGCTTGGAGATTTATCGGCAGTCTAAGACTGTATCGGAGGGCAGTGTCTATCCCGACCTTGCCACAGCCCCTGCGTTCTGCGCAGCAACCAAGCCTGAGGGCACGGTGTCGACCGACCTCGAGGGGCAAGATGTAAATATTGACGTTACGTGGAGCGCACCCGTTGCCTTCTCTACATCGCTCGGTAATGCCAAGTGGTATTTGATGACAGCAGGGCGAGATAATAATGTGGATCCAAAAGTCCTGCCCGTAATGCGCTATAAAGAGGGACAAAACTATATCACGCTTAAAACGGCAGATAAAGATTTTAGCCTTTCAAGTGCCGACCAATGGGCTTTCGTGGGCAACCCATACGAAGGCTTTATGATTTACAACCGCTTCAATAAGGGAAGGCTGATTTCATCCACTACGATGAGCACAGAGGAAGGGCAAAATACCAATCCCTATGTCAGCACTGGCGAATTGCCCTCCGGCTATACAGAGTTGTGGGACTTGCATGTGCAGCCGAATAATATCCAGCCCTCTACGATTGACGGCGGTTTCTTTATTAGCCAGCACGGCCAGTCTTCAAAGAAGATGAACAGACGTCGGTATGATAATGCAACCTCTGGTGAGCGCCTTGCCTATTGGACTGGCGGTGCCGACAACGGCAGCACCTTCACGGCCACACAAGTCCTGCCCTCTTCGCTGATAACCTACAATGAGTTTGAACACAATGGCTACACCACGCTCTATGTGGACTATCCCATAGCCGTGACCTATGCAAAAGTGTATACCGGCCAAAGAAACGATGCGCACACCAGTGTGGATATGACTTTGGCAACCGATAACATTATCCCTGCTAATACGGGCGTAGTGCTTGTGAAGGACGGAACCAATGCATTACAAGATCAGACCTACACCATCTCCAACGAACCGGGAACGGTGGCGAGGGGCGACATATCAGGCACCACCACAGCAATCGCGCTGACCAATGAAACGAGGAACAACTATCGCGTGTTCGGCCTGTCGAACGCCTCGCCGCAGCGCCTCGGTTTCTTCCGACCCTCCTCGAGCGTGGCAAGCATTCCCGCCAACAAGGCATTCTACGACCTGACGGGTAGCGGCGTGCAGGGCTTTGTGCTCAGTTTCGACGGAATGGAAACGGGCATCGCCCTCGATCAGATTATGCAACCCAGCCCAGAAGCCGACAAACCGGCTTACGACCTGAGCGGCCGACGCGTGAACCATGCTGCCAAAGGCATCTATATCATCGGCGGAAAGAAAGTAATCGTAAAATAA
The DNA here is from genome assembly GCA_022775595.1 of Bacteroidales bacterium. Classification (GTDB taxonomy): domain Bacteria; phylum Bacteroidota; class Bacteroidia; order Bacteroidales; family Bacteroidaceae; genus Alloprevotella. The sequence goes on from JALFJC010000153.1 coordinate 2,403, forward strand.
ACCCTTAAAACAAGTCTTCAAGTTATGAAAAAAATATATACCAGTCCCGCTTTCAACGTGTTTGACCTGCACACAGAAACAGCAATTTTGGCGTATTCTTATAGTGAAGATACAGAAACCGATGCCGCTTGGACGAACAAGAAGGAAGTAGATACGGGCAGCAAAAGTTCTATTTGGGACACCGATTTAGACAACTACAATCCTTATAATAATTAACTAAAAGCTAATAGTAATGATTTTTTTTGGAGTGGGTTTGCCGTGAGGCACGCCCGCTCTTTTTTGTAAATCCTCTCCGCATTTCGGGCGATAAATTACAGATAATAGGGATAATTCGGAGAAAATACGTATTTTTGCAAAGTTAATACCACAATATAATGGGCAATATATCACCCCGTTTCCGGTGACATGAGAATGATATTCCTCCAGTTGCCATACTTTAAGAAGGAGGCGGAGGAATGCGCCGATAATTTTGAACGTTCTTAAAAGTGCGATTTCTCGCCATGGCAATTTTCGAGTAAACTCAAAATTGCTCATCTGGCTTAACGAAATCGTTCTTTTCTTCATTTTTATCTTCTGGAAGTGATTTTGAGAGAATACAAACAAACTCCTTATAGTCTCTTAAAACAAGCTGGTCAACAGTAAAACCTTCTTTTGCAAGCAGGTTGATAATATATCCCATCCAATTAGAAATATTACTAATACCTTTAGAACCTCCCTCTTCTTTTGGAATATCTTTGACCGTATATTGTCGTTTTAGTGTAGTTGGAACATCACCACTTAAAACAGCACCAGTGACATCAAAAAAAATAGTAACGTATGTCTTATGTGCAAGAGATGACATACAAAAGGCAAAAAAGATAGCAAATACAAGTAAAATTCTTTTCATACGTTTATTATTTCAATATTATGTTTTTGCAAATTTATAAAATAGTATTGCAATAAACAAAAAAAAGGTCATAGACATGCACCTTTGGCGGCGGCTCGGCATAGCCCAAGCGAGCTTGGCCTCTGCGCTCGCCTTGCACAAACGTTGGATTTATGTATTGAAGCATATGGAAGCACTCAACAGACTGCCTTGGACAGCCAAAGACCCGATATTCGAGCGTTTGGCCCAAATCTCCGAGATAAGCGCGCTCACCCGCGATGAGCGCATCAAGTATGATGCCGCGATACGCTACTATCGCGACAATGCGCATGCCTTGGAAGACGCCGAAGAGGTGGGAGAAAGGAAAGGGTGGAAGAGAGGCCATGCGGCTGGCGTTCAGCAAGGAATCATTGAGACTGCCAAGAAACTGAAAGCGATGGGCATGGGTGCTAAGGACATACACATCGCGACAGGGCTGCAGCCCGAAGACATCGAGAAACTGTAAAATCTGACTCGTATAGATAAAGCGAGGGACGCGCAGCGCGGCGCGCCCCTCGCTTTATCTATTGCCCGCGCAAAAAAGATTGTGAAAAGTTGGCGTTTCTGCGCAGAAAGATGTAATTTTGCTCACATCGAAAAAGCAAATGCAACAGAAGTTTGACGAAATTGCCCGCGACATTGAGGCGGGACGCACCGCCGAGGCTTTGGAAAAGGCACGCCGGCTGCACGCCGCAGAGGGCGCAGATAAGGCGAGGCTCTACTATCTCGAAGGACGCGCCTACATGAAACGCTCGCAGTGGACAGAGGCGATTGGTTGCTTCCTCAAATCGGAAGAGCTCGACCCCGAAGGACCCGCTGCCGAGAGCAAAAGAATGTTGCAGGACATTCTCGATTTTTACAACAAAGACATGTACAACCAATAAATACCGCGAAAAAGGGGACTGCTACCGCCGAAGCATCGGACGGCTGCCGTCCCTTTCGCCGTTTTTACAAAAGAAAAAGATATACAGCCATGGCAAAAATGAAAGGAGCCGTTGTCGTAAACGTAGAACGCTGCAAGGGTTGCAACCTCTGCGTCGTGGCATGCCCAACGAATACGCTGGCGCTGACGACCGACGAGGTGAACCACAGGGGCTACGCCTATTGCCGCGAAGTGAACGACACGTGCATCGGGTGCGCCTCGTGCGCCATTGTGTGCCCCGACGGGTGCATCTCCGTGTACAGGGTGAAAGAAGATTAGCACACATATATATAGTTCATTTACATGCACTTTTTTAAAAGACTATGAAAGAAGAAAACGAAATACTCTTGCTCAAAGGCAACGAAGCCATAGCCCACGCCGCCATACGCTGCGGTTGCGACGGTTATTTCGGCTATCCCATTACGCCGCAGAGCGAGGTGCTCGAAACGCTTGCCGCACTCGAGCCGTGGAAAACCACGGGTATGGTGGTGCTGCAGGCAGAGAGCGAGGTGGCGAGCATCAACATGCTCTACGGAGGCGGCGGCACGGGTAAGCGCGTGATGACCTCCTCGTCGAGTCCCGGCGTGGCGCTGATGCAGGAAGGCATCAGCTATATGGCGGGCGCGGAAATCCCCGGCCTGATTGTGAACGTGCAGCGTGGCGGCCCCGGCCTCGGCACCATTCAGCCCTCGCAGAGCGACTACAACCAAGCCACGCGCGGCGGCGGCAACGGCGACTACAACGTGATTGTGCTCGCACCGGCCTCGGTGCAGGAAATGGCAGACTTCGTGGACCTCGCCTTCAGCCTCGCCTTCAAATACCGCACGCCCGCCATGATACTCTCCGACGGCGTGATTGGGCAGATGATGGAAAAGGTGGTGTTGCCTCCTTACAAGCCTCGCCGCACGGAAGAGGAAATCGTGAAGGAATGTCCCTGGGCTGCCAATGGGCACGGGCTGAAAAGCAGAAAACCCAACGTGATTACCTCGCTCGAACTCGACCCCGCCGAAATGGAGAAGAAAAACGAGCATCTTCAGGCGAAATATCGCGACATTCAGGCTAACGAGGTACGCTTTGAGGAAACGAACCTCGAAGACGCCGAACTCGCCATCGTGGCGTTCGGTTCGGCTGCCCGCATCTCCTACAAAGCCATGGAGAATGCCCGTGCGCAGGGCATCAAGGTGGGATTGTTCCGCCCCATCACCCTCTGGCCTTTCCCCGAAAAGGAAATCGCCGCGCTGTCGCGCCGCGTGAAGGGCCTGCTCGTGGTGGAAATCAACGCCGGGCAGATGGTCTACGACGTGAAGCTCGCCGCCGAGGGACGCATTCCCGTGGGACACTACGGGCGACTGGGCGGCATCGTGCCCAGTCCCGACGAAATTGTGGACGCGCTTAAAAAACTCGTGGACTGATGCAAGAGGAAAACGACATACTCGAACGCCTTAAGCACCCCGAGCGCGAGCCGGAGCGGAGAAAGATGACGCGCAACCTCTTCATCCGCAACATACTCAATAGCGTCTTCATCCTCATGGCCTTGGTAGCAATGGTGGGTTTGCTCATCGTGAAGCAGCAGCCCTACCTCATGTGGTGCTACTGGCTCGGACTCTTTGCCGTAATCGTGAAGATGGCGGAGGTGGCGCTGCGCCTGCCGGGCATGAAAAAGTGATTTGGTTTTCTCTATACAATATTATATATATACTCGTTGGCTTGTCAACTCGTCTACTTGTTTACTTGTCTACTTGTTTACTCGTCTACTTGTTTACTAGTCAACTCGTCTACTAAAAAAACTATGACACGCGAAGAAATAATCCGTCCCGAGCATCTGGTCTACGAAAAGCCAGCGTTGCTCAACGATGTGAATATGCACTATTGCCCCGGCTGCTCGCACGGCGTGATACACAAACTCGTGGCAGAGGTGATTGCCGAGATGGGCATGGAAGAAAAGACCATCGGCATCAGTCCCGTGGGCTGCGCCGTGTTTGCCTATAAATACATCGACATCGACTGGCAGGAAGCCGCCCACGGCCGCGCCCCCGCGCTCGCCACCGCCTGCAAGCGCCTGTGGCCCGACCGCCTCGTGTTCTCCTATCAGGGCGACGGCGACATTGCCTGCATAGGCACGGGCGAGGCTATCCACGCCCTGAACCGCGGCGAAAACATCACGATGATTTTCGTGAACAACGCCATCTACGGCATGACGGGCGGGCAAATGGCCCCCACCACGCTCGTGGGCATGAAAACCGTGACTTGCCCCTACGGCCGCGACCCGCAGTTGCACGGCTATCCACTCAAACTCACGGAAATTGCCGCCACGCTCGAAGGCACGGCCTACGTGACCCGCCAGAGCGTGCACAACGTGGCTGCCATACGCCGCGCCAAGAAAGCCATACGCCACGCCTTCGAGAACTCTATGGAGGGCAAGGGCTCTAACCTCATCGAGTTTGTATCCACTTGCTCCTCGGGCTGGAAACTCTCGCCCGTGAAAGCCAACCAGTGGATGGAGGAACACATGTTTGAATATTACCACGTGGGCGACCTCAAAGACAGCCAGCGCAAGTAGCCCACTCTTCTACTCGTCTACTCGTTTACTCGTCTACTCGTTTACTCGTCTACTAAAAAAACTATGACACACGAAATACTGATTTCAGGCTTCGGCGGACAAGGCGTGCTCTCAATGGGCAAAATCTTGGCCTATGCCGCACTTATGGAGGGAAAGGAAGTGACGTGGATGCCGGCTTACGGGCCGGAGCAGCGCGGCGGCACGGCCAACGTGACCGTCATCGTGAGCGATGAAAAGATTTCCTCGCCCATTCTCAGCACCTACGACACCTGCATCGTGCTCAACCAACCCTCGCTCGACAAGTTCGAGAGCAAGGTGAAGCCCGGCGGCGACATCATCTACGACAGCTTCGGCATACTCGAACCGCCCACGCGCACCGACATCACAGCCTATCACATCGCGGCCATGGAAACGGCTGCCGAACTCAAAATGATGAAGTGCTTCAACATGTTCGTGCTCGGCGGACTGCTGAAAATCCACCCCGTGGTGAAGATGGAAAGCGTGATGCTCGCCTTGAAGAAAACGCTCCCCGAACGCCACCACAACCTCCTGCCCGTCAACGAGCAGGCAATCCTTAAAGGACAGGAATTGATAAAACAATAGATAAACTGGATAGTAAACTCGTTTACTAACAATAACTTTATACTAATGGCAAACAAAAGACAATTCAAGAAACACGTGCATAACGTATGCGGCGACCTCTTTGCCGACTGCGTGGCTCTGACTATGTGCGGCGGCGACAACCGCGAAACGCTCGAACGCCTCATGGCCGAAACGCTTGCCCTCAACAACGAGTTCACGGCACGCGCCTGCCACGTCGAACCCAACGACGCGAAAGCCTATTTCAAGCACATCGGTGCCGACTTCGATGCAAAGGCAGAAGAAATCTTCGCCAAAATAGTCAAAGCCTAAGTGCCTATGTTCAAGAGTCTGTGCCGCTTCGTGTTCAGAAAAATGGGGTGGCAGGTGGAAATGACGGTGCCCTACCGCGACAAGTGCATCATCTGCGTGGCGCCGCACACCAGCAACTGGGACTTCATCATCGCCGAGCTCTATTACCACTCCATCGGACGCACGGCAGGCTTCCTGATGAAAAAGGAATGGTTCTTCTGGCCTATGGGTGTGCTCTTCCGCAGCATGGGCGGCATTTCCGTAGAGCGAAGTCGCCACGTGAGCCTCACCGACCGCGTGGCAGAAGCGGCGATAAAAGCCGAACGCTTCGAACTGGCGGTGACTCCCGAAGGCACGCGCTCGTTGGCCACGAAGTGGAAGCGCGGCTTCTATTTCATTGCCCTCAAAGCCGGTTTGCCCATACAGCTCTACGCGATCGACTATAAGCGCAAGCGCATCGTCTGCACCCAGGAACTCGTTCCCTCGGGCGACGTGGAGGCAGATATGCGCCTCATTATGGATTACTATCGGCCCTATGAAGGGAAATATCCAGGAAAATTTGCGGTAGAAGACATTTAATCAAGGCTTTTGCCTATTTCTTTCTGCCGCTTTTCGTAATTTTGTGCGGAAAAACTTATACACAATATTAATATATAAGCATTATGACAATCGACACATGCAATTTCAAAGGCCTCAAGGCCATTGTTCGCGTTGACTTCAACGTACCCCTCGATGAGAACGGTCACGTGACCGACGACACCCGCATTCGCGGCGCACTGCCCACGCTTAAGAAAATCCTTGCCGACGGCGGCGCACTCATCATCATGAGCCACATGGGCAAGCCCAAAGGAAAGGTGAACGCCAAGTTCTCTCTCTCGCAGATCGTAGAACCGGTGAGTGCACACCTCGGCGTTGCCGTTAAGTTTGCTCCCGACTGCGCCAAGGCTGCCGAAGCAGCTGCCGCCCTCCAGCCCGGCGAAGTGCTCCTGCTCGAAAACCTTCGCTTCTATCCCGAAGAAGAAGGCAAGCCCGTTGGCATCGAGAAGACCGACCCCGCTTACGAAGAGGCTAAGAAGGCAATGAAAGCCAGCCAGAAGGAATTTGCCAAGACTTTGGCTTCCTATGCCGACGTATACGTGAACGACGCGTTTGGTACGGCACACCGCAAGCACGCCTCTACCGCCGTTATCGCCGACTACTTCGATGCCGACCACAAGATGCTCGGCTATCTCATGGAGAAGGAAGTGCAGGCCGTAGACAACGTGCTCAGCAACATCAAGCGCCCCTTCACCGCAATCATGGGCGGTTCTAAGGTGTCTACCAAGATTGGCATCATCGAGAACCTCATGGACAAGGTGGACAACCTTATCCTCTGCGGCGGTATGACTTACACCTTTGCAAAGGCACAGGGCGGCCACGTAGGCCTCTCCATCTGCGAAGACGACAAGCTCGACCTCGCCCTCGACATCATCAAGAAGGCTAAGGAAAAGGGCGTGAACCTCGTGCTCGGCGTTGACTGCGTGGCAGCCGACAGCTTCTCCAACGATGCCAACACCCAGGTGGTGCCTGCCGGCGAAATTCCCGAAGGCTGGGAAGGCCTCGACGCAGGTCCCAAGACCCGCGAACTCTTTGCCGAAGCCATCGAAGGCGCAAAGACCATTCTTTGGAACGGTCCTGCCGGCGTGTTTGAGTTCGACAACTTCACGGGTGGTTCCCGCGCTATTGCCGAAGCCATTGCCAAGGCAACTGCCAACGGCGCATTCTCCCTCATCGGCGGCGGTGACTCCGTGGCTTGCATCAACAAGTTCGGCATGGCCGACAAGGTGTCTTACATCTCTACCGGCGGCGGTGCGCTCCTCGAAGCCATCGAAGGCAAGGTGCTCCCCGGCATCGCAGCCATTAAGGGCTAATATCCCGCCAATCTTGCATTATTAAAATAAGGCCAATAAGTCCACACCAAATACTTGTGGCTTATTGGCCTTTTCTTTTATAAAAACTCAATAGACAATATTATATATAAGATGACCTTTCCCTCGAAAGTCTTTTCCCTGATGCTTGCCTCGGTTTTGATGCTCGCCTCATGCGGCGGCAACTCTTCCGGCAGCGAAGCGGCGCGGGGCGGGGCAGGGCAGGGCGACACAGCAAAGGTTGATTGCTCGCTTGCCCTAATGGCCACCCTCGACTGCCTGCCTTTCTTCTACGCCGAGACGCACGGCATCTATCGCCGCCTCGGCTTGGACGTGGCAGTGACGCCTTACCGCTCTCAACTGGCCTGCGACACGGCATTGACGCGCGGCGCGGCAGATATCGTCTATTCCGACCACCTCGTTGCTAAACGCGCGGGACAGAAAGCGGCGGAGGGCTGGGAAACAGCCTTGTCCCTCAACGATGCTTGGACGCTCGTGGCCTATCGCGGTTTGCGCATCAGAAATGTCAAGGCACTCGAAGGGCGCGACATCGCCATCACCCGCAGCAGCGAAGGCCTCGAAAGGTTGGAAGCAACGTTGCAGGCAAACGGATTGAGCGCAGAGAAGGTATATTTGCCGCAAATCAACGACCTCAACATTCGTATGCGCATGGTTGCGCAGGGACAGATTGCCGCCGCCATGCTTACAGAACCATATACCACCGCCGCTGCGGCACGCGGCAATACGCTGCTTCCTACCGATGGGAAAAGCGAGGTAAGCCATAGCCGCCTGCTGCGCCGGAAGGGCAAGAAGGCATTGCCCGATGGCAAATGGCAAATGATTATCAAAGGCTATAACATGGCGGTGGACTCTATCAATGAGCGCGGTCTGAATTGCTGCGCCGACATTCTTGTCAACCACTACGGCCTTGACCCGCAAATGGCCGATACCATGCGCCTGCCCCGTCCACTTTCGCATAAATAGAGCGTAGTCACCCGTTTACTCGTCTACTCGTTTACTCGTCTACTCGTCTACTCGTTTACTAAAATCGTGTCCGACCCAAAAACTTCAACATATTTGATAAGCGATGCGCAGAAAGCACTCGCGCAGTCGCGCCTCAGTTCCGCTTTGGCATCATTGGCCGAAGCCGCCAACGCTTTAGGCGATTGGGAAACAGGGCGTGCCGTTTCCGAACTCAGCAACGCTTACTCCGCCCTGCTCAATTATATGTCGCTCGGCGTGGCCGACCCCGACCGCCACAATCTTTACCATTCCTTTTTGAGATCCGCCGCAGAACTCTGCGATGACCTTTCCCGTTCCGACAGCGTGCGCCATGCCGACACGGCGTATGCCCGAACCCGCCGCACGCTGCAAGCCCTGCCCGGGCGCGATGACTTGGTGCAACTTTACTCTGCTCCCGCGCCCCTCCGCGACCGCTTCGATGCCCTGTGGACATCTCCCCGCCTCACGGCAGCCGAGCAAGATGCCCTTCAAGATTTCTTTACAGCCCCAACGCTCTTTAAGGAAGAAACGCCGACGGGACGCGAGGCGGCGCAGCTCATGGCCGCCGGTGCGCTCACCCTCGCCCTGCTCTCAATGTTCGACGTGCGCAAACTCCATCTCCTGCTCGACGGTTGCTCGTCGCCCTCCGCGCCACTCCGCTCCCGTTGCATTGTGGGCGTGACGCTGGCGGTCTTGCAGCATAGCAACCGCATAGCCGACTATCCCGACGCGGCGGCGCGGCTCACAGAACTTTTAAGCCGGGAGGAATGTGCCGCGGCTGTGTGCGAGATACAGCAGCAGGCATTGCTCACCCTTGCCACCCCGCATATAGAGAAAAGTCTGCGCGAGGACATTCTGCCCGAAGTGATGCGGCAGGCCAAGAATATGGGAACGCCCAAGGCAGGCGATAATATAGATATTGACGAAATAGCCCGGCAGTTAGACCCGGAAGGTCAGGACACGGCGGTATGGAACGTTGAGGCCGATGCTCCTTGGCGGCGCAAGATACAGGAGATACAGAAGTTTGCCGAGCAGGGAGCAGACGTGTTCCTCCCTACATTCAAGCAACTGATGCAGCGCATGCCTTTCTTCAACGTCGTGGCCAACTGGTTCTGCCCGTTCACGGCGGAGCACCCCGACTTTCCCATCCGCAGCGCAAATAGCAGTTTTGTGCAAGCCTTCATGGCGCAGCCGATGGCTTGCGAAACCGACAAATTAGCCTTTTGCTTCATTGCCGACAGTTTTTCCTCCTTCACGGGCGGAGCGGCAGGCGCAGCCTTGGGCGAGCAGTTGAAAAAAATGCTTGAAGAAAACGACATTGCCGCGCGTTTCAACGCCGCCGATGCTCCGCTGCGCAGTTTCTTGGAAGAATTGCGCGTTTACATGAAAGACCTGCGCCGCTTCTTCAGTCTTTCGCCATATCGCCGCGACGGCGCGTCACCCTTGCAGCAGCACCTCCTGATGACAGACAACCAGTGGCTGGCACCCGCGCTCGGACACCCCGCAGCCCTCATCGCTGCCGCCGACATTGCCATGCACGTGCAGTCGTTCGCCAATGCCTATCGCCTTTATAGCGACTACCTCTGCCACACCACTGGCATCGAACCCCAGGCCCATGCAGAGGCTTTGCAAAAATTGGGTTATTGCCGCGAGCAATTAGGTGAACTGGTCGATGCCGAGGAGGTTTACAATAAGGCTTTGCTGCTGTGCGGCGATAACTCTTGGGTGCTGGCGCGGCTCGCGAAGTTGCATAGTCGCAGGGCGGACTATGTGGGTGCGGCCGAACTTTATGACCGTGTGGCGCAACTTACGGAAGAGACCGACACCACGCCCCTTGTGCGTGCCGCCGAATGCTATCTCCTTGCCGCCATGCCCGAGGAGGCGCGGCAACGGCTCTTTAAGGCAGATTATCTTAAGCCCGAGCAGCCCCGCACCCGCCGCGCTTTGGCGTGGAGCAGCCTGCTAATGGAAAAATATGAGGATGCCGAGCGGCTTTACAGTTGGCTTTTGGAGCGTCAGCCCACTGCCGCCGATTGCCAAAACGCCGCGCACCTTGCCTGGCTCACGCGCTCGTTGCCCGAAGCCTTGCCCCTCTATCGCCGCGCCTTGCAACTGTCAGAAGCGGGCACGCTCCCTGCCGCCTTGTTCCACGCCGACCGCAGTTTCTTGCTTTCGCATGGATTGAAAGAAGAGGATTTGCAGCTTGCGGCCGACTTGCTTGAAGCAAATATGCCTTAATTGTGGCGGATTTAGTAGTAAATAGTATGAAAGTAGGAATTTCGTTGGGAGTATCTCGCACGAAATTCCTACTTTTGTGGTAAGATAATTACACATTTTTGAAAGTTATGGACAGAAGCGACAGCATTGTCATAATCCCCACCTACAACGAGAAGGAAAACGTGGAGGCAATTGTCCGCGCCGTTTTCGCGCTCGACCACGGGTTTGATATCCTGATTATCGACGACGGCTCGCCCGACGGCACGGCGCAAATCGTGAAAAACTTGCAGGCTACGGAGTTTGCCGATAGGCTCCACCTCGTGGAGCGCAAGGGAAAACTTGGATTGGGCACGGCGTATATCGCCGGGTTCAAGTGGGCTTTGGCCGAAGGCTACGATTACGTGTTTGAGATGGACGCCGATTTCAGCCACGACCCCAAAGACCTCACCCGCCTTTACGAGGCTTGCGCCACGGAAGGCTATGACGTGGCCATAGGGTCGCGCTACGTGAGCGGCGTGAATGTGGTGAACTGGCCTATGGGGCGCGTGTTGATGAGCTACTACGCCTCCAAGTATGTGCGCCTCGTGACGGGCGTGCCTATCCACGACACCACGGCTGGCTTCAAGTGTTATCGCCGCCGCGTGCTCGAAACCATCGATCTTGATGCCATTCGCTTCAAAGGCTATGCTTTCCAGATTGAAATGAAATTCACCGCCTACAAACTTGGCTTTAAGATCAAGGAAGTGCCCGTTATCTTCGTCAACCGCCAGTTGGGCACGAGCAAGATGAGCGGCGGCATCTTCGGCGAAGCCTTGTTTGGCGTGGTGCGCCTGCGCTGGGCAGCCCTTACGGGAAAGATTAAACCAGTAAACAAGTAAACAAGTAGACAAGTAGACGAGTAGACAAGACATGTTACTCTGTAATAATAATTAGCACGACATCTTTATCTCGTCTACTCGTTTACTCGTAAACTCGTCTACTAAAAATATATAAACCAATCCATGCATTTCAGGATACAAATCAAGAACGCCACGATAGTCAATGAGATGCGCCGCTTTGTCGGTTCCATAGTCATTGACGACGAGCGTATAGACGAAATCATTGAGGGGCGCGACGGCGAGCCGTCCAGCCCCGTCAACGAGATAATCGATGCAGAGGGCGCATACGTCCTGCCCGGCGTGATAGACACACACGTGCATTTCCGCGACCCCGGACTGACGGCAAAGGCCGACTTTTCCTCCGAGAGCAAGGCCGCCGCTGCGGGCGGTGTGACCACGGTGTTCGATATGCCGAACACTGTGCCGCAAACCACCACAATGCAGGCGTTCAATGAGAAATGGGAGATTGCCAAGCAAAAAAGCGTGGTGAACTTCGGTATCTTCCTCGGCGCAACGGGCGGCAACGCCTATGAGCTGGAACGCCTCAATCCGCGCAAGGTGTGCGGCATCAAACTCTTTATGGGGTCGTCTACGGGCAATATGCTCGTAGATAATGAGCGCACGCTTCGCGCCGTCTTCGAGCACGCCCGACTTCCCATTGTGGCTCATTGCGAGGATACGCCCACGATTGAGGCAAATCTCAAAGCCTGCCAGGCCGCTTACGGCGCAGACCCCAATGTTTGCCACCATCCCGAAATCCGCTCCGCCGTGGCTTGCTATAAATCCACGGCGCTGGCCGTCAGCCTCGCCAAGGAATACGGTAGCCGCCTGCACGTGGCGCATCTTTCCACGGAGCGCGAACTGGAACTTTTTGAGGCAGGCAATCCCCTCATCACGGCCGAAGCCTGTGTAGCGCACCTGCTGTTTACCGACAAGGACTATGTTCGCCTCGGTACGCGCATCAAGTGCAACCCCGCCATTAAGACGGAGGCAGACCGCGCCGCCTTGCGCAAAGCGCTTGCTGACAGGCGCATCAGTACCGTTGCCACCGACCACGCCCCGCACCGCCTGCGCGATAAAGTGGGCGGTTGCGTGAAGGCTGCCTCGGGCATGCCGATGCTTCAATACTCGCTCGTGTCGATGCTCGAACTTGTAGATGAAGGCGTGGTGAGCATCGAGCGCATGGTAGAATTGATGTGCCACGCGCCGGCGCGTATTTTCAGAATTGAAAACCGAGGCTTCTTGCGCGAGGGCTATAAAGCCGACATCGTCATCGTGCGGCCGCATACGCCTTGGACCGTAACGCCCAACCGCATTCAGAGCCTGTGTAATTGGAGCCCCGTGGAGGGACACACGTACAGCTGGCGCGTGGAGCGCACCTTCTGCAACGGTTTCCCGATTTACAATAGAGGCCACATCACGGACGAGCGCTATCATGGCCAGCCCGTGTCCTTTTGCCGATAACGAGGGATGACGCAGACGCTTTGCTATAAGGCGGAAGAACTTATCCCCTATATCGATTGGAGTTATTTCCTTTTTGCGTGGGGCATACCTGCGCGTTTCGCTTCTGCGGCGGGCGTGCACGATTGCCCTGCCTGCCGTGCGGCGTGGCTGGGCGGCTTTTCTTCCGAAGAGCGCGGCCAGGCTGCCGAGGCGCAGAAACTCATGGACGAGGCCCGCGGCCTGCTCGGCGTGTGGCGCGACAGGCAGTGCGTCGTCGCTTTTGCCTTGCTGCCTGCTTGGAGCGAGGGGAATGATATTTGCGTGCTGCCCTCCGAAGGACAGGGCGGCGATGTCCCGATGCGACTGCCTATGCTACGCCGCCAAGTTCCCGATGCCAACGGCTGCTGCCTTTCTTTGGCAGATTATATCAGTCCCGCCCCGCCCGCCTCTTCCGATGTGCGGGCTTTGCCGCCCGAAAATGTGCTCGGCCTTTTTGCCGCTTCCGTGCGCGAAGGCGATGCTGGTGTTGAGGCGGAGGACGAGGAAAAATATGGGCAAATGCTTTGCCAAACGCTCAAAGACCGTCTTGCCGAGGCGGCTGCCGAGAAGATGCACGAGGACGTGCGCCGCGTCTATTGGGCTTATGCGCCCGATGAGCGGCTTGATATGGCAGACCTTTTCGCGGCAAACTATCGCGGCATTCGTCCCGCCGTGGGCTACCCCTCCTTGCCCGACCAAAGCATCATTTTCCTCATCGACAGCCTTCTGCCCTTCTCGCAGATAGGCGTGCGGCTCACCGAAAACGGCATGATGCAGCCCCACGCCTCCGTGGCGGGACTGATGTTCTCGCACCCTGCTGCTGAATATTTCAGCGTGGGGCAAATCGACGGCAGTCAGCTTGCCGATTACGCCGCCCGCCGCGGTATGGCGCAGGAACAGCTGCGCAAGTATTTTTTTAGAAACATATCGTCTTTATGAATATCCTTTATAAAATCTATCAGCTTTTCATCGCTTTGCCCTTGGCGTTCGTCGTCACCGTGCTCACAGCCCTCGTCACGATTGTCGGCAGTTTCCTCGGCAGCGCGCACTTTTGGGGCTATTATCCCGGCAAGATTTGGTCGCAATTCATCTGCAACGTCCTGCTGCTGCCCGTCAAGGTGGAGGGCAGGGAGAACATCGACCACAAGCAGAGCTATGTGTTTGTGGCCAACCACCAAGGCCCGATGGATATCTTCTTGATATACGGCTATCTCGGGCGCAACTTTAAGTGGATGATGAAGAAATCCCTGCGCAAGATGCCGCTCGTGGGCTATGCCTGCGAGAAGGCGCGCCATATTTTTGTGGACAAATCGGGGCCGAAGAAGATTAAGCAGACCATCGAGAATGCCCGCCACACGTTGCAGCACGGCACGTCGCTTGTGGTCTTCCCCGAAGGCTCGCGCACCTTTACTGGCCACATGGGACGCTTCAAAAAGGGTGCGTTCCAACTGGCCGACGAACTCGGCCTGCCGGTTGTGCCGCTCACCATCGACGGCTCTTTCGACGTGCTTACGCGCATGGCGGGCTTCAACTTTGTGCATCGCCACAAGATGCGCCTCATTATCCATAAGCCCATATTCCCGACGGGGCAGGGCGAGGAGAATGTGAAGCATGCCATGGAGCAGTCGTATGCCACTATTATGGCAGGCCTGCCTGAAAAGTATCAGGGTTTTGTAGAAAACAAGGATCAATAATGCGCTTTCGATTGCACGGCTGGCTTAATGGCGCGGAACTGCGCCGCCTCGTGCGCTTCGGCGCGGCGGGCGTGTTCAACACCCTGCTCACCTGCGTCTCCTTTGCCCTGATGCGCTGGGCAGACGTGCAGGTCGACGTGGCCAACGCCGTGAGCTATGCCCTCGGCATCTGTTCGAGTTTTGTGCTCGGCAAGCTGTGGGTATTTTCTTCCCGCAATCCCCGTTGGCACGCCGAGGCACTGCGTTTCCTCATCGGCGCGGCGGCGTGCTGGTCGTTGCAATGGCTGTGCTTTCACTTCCTTTTGCCGCTCGTCGGCGAACCGATTGCCTATATTTGCGGCATGGTGGTCTACACCGTGTGCAACTATATATATAATAAATGTGTGACGTTCCGTCAGTCTTAGATTTATGAAAAAGTTACTTTCCCTTCCGCCCAACGTCGTCAATAGTTTCCACGACGTTACGCGCCTTTCCCATGACGAATATTTCTGCACTTCCGACCCCGTGGGCCACAAACTCGGCTCCGGCGGCGGCACGGCGTGGCTGCTTGAAGCGGCCCGGCGCGACGATGCCCCCGAAGCCCCGTTTAAGGAATGGCTCGCCAAAGAAAAACGCGTGCTGCTCCACGCCGGCGGCCAGAGCCGCCGTTTGCCGGCGTATGCCTCGAGCGGCAAGGTGCTCACGCCAGTGCCCGTGTTCCGTTGGGCGCGGGGACAGAAGATCGGCCAGACGCTGCTCGACCTCCAAATGCCGCTCTACGAGCGCATCTTAGAGAAAGCCCCTGCCGGGCTGCGCACCCTCATTGCCAGCGGCGACGTGTATCTGCGAGCCACCGAGCCTTTGCAGGAAATCCCCGATGCCGACGTGGTGTGCTACGGACTTTGGGCCGACGTGGAGCAGGCTTCGCATCATGGCGTGTTTATGATGAGCCGCGAAAATCCCGATGTGCTCGACTTCGTGCTGCAAAAGCCTTCGCCCGAAGAGCAGGCACGGCTCATGCAGACGCACTATGCCATGATGGACATCGGCGTGTGGCTGCTTTCCGACCGCGCCGTGCATCTCCTGATGCGCAAGTGCGGCGAGACGGCCGACGGACTGCTGGCGCAAAAGGGCGTGGAGGGCATCAACTACTATGACCTTTACACCGATTTCGGCGGTGCGCTCGGCCTGCACCCCACGTTCGACGACCCCGAACTGGCAGAGTTGAAAGTAGCCGTGTTGCCCTTGCCCGGCGGCGAGTTCTACCATTTCGGCACCTCGCCCGAACTGCTTTCTTCCTCGCTCGAAATTCAGAATTTGGTCAAGGACCAGCGGTTTATCATTCAGAAGGGCGTCAAGAAGCAGCCTTCTGTGTTCACGCAGAACGCCGTCATCGCCCAGCGTCCCGCAGCGTGCAACAGTTTCGTATGGATTGAAAACTCCTTTATCCCCGAAACGTGGCAGTACGGGAAGCATCATATTTTCACGGGCATACCCGAGAATAATTGGCAACTGTCTGTGCCCGACGGCGTTTGCATTGACATTGAGCCGGTCGGTGCGACCGACTTCGTGCTGCGTCCTTATGGCTACACCGATGCCTTCCGTGGCAGGCTCGACGTGCCCGAAACGCTTTATCTTGGTCAGCCCGTCACGTCTTGGCTTGCCAAGCGCGGCATCTCTCTTGCCGACCTCGGCGATGCCGCCGACCTGCAAGCCGCGCCGCTTTTCCCAGCCACGGCTTCTTTGCCCGATATGGAGCGGTTGCTGCAATGGTTCATCGCCGATACCCCCGACGCAGCCGTCACCGACCTTTGGCGCAGCCTGCCGCGCTATTCTGCCGACGATATTTCGGCGAAAGCCAATCTGCACCGCCTCTTTGCGCAGCGCGAGCAGTTTCAGCAGGACAATCTCCCGGCATTAGCCAAGAACTGGCGGCGCAGCGTGTTCTATCAGGTCAATTTGAAGGATATGGCGCAAAAGTATGCCGCCGCTGCCTTGTCTTTGACCGAATCTTTGCCGCAGGACGCTCCGCTCATGACGCGCATTCACGATGCCATGTTCCGTTCCGAAGTGTCGCGCCTTGCTGCTGCCGGCAATGCCGATGCGGCGGGCGATGAGGCGTTCCGCCTCCTGCGCGAGGGACTGACGGCCAACGCTTTGCGCCGCAAGAGCCACCCCGTGCACACCACCTATTCCGACCAAATCGTATGGGCACGCAGTTCTGTGCGTATCGACGTCGCTGGCGGCTGGACCGACACGCCGCCTTACAGCCTCGTGAGTGGTGGCAACGTGGTGAACCTTGCCATCGAACTCAACGGGCAGCCGCCTTTGCAGGTCTATGTAAAGCCTTCCGCCGAGCCGGTCATCATTTGCCGTTCCATTGACCTCGGAGCCATGGAGCGCATAGAGACTTACGAAGAATTGAAGCAATATAATAAGGTAGGTTCGCCGTTCTCTATCCCCAAGGCTGCGCTCACGCTCGCAGGTTTCCTGCCGGGATTTTGCGACACGCCCTATCGCACGCTCCGCGAGCAACTCGAAGACTTCGGCTGTGGCATTGAGATAACGCTCCTCGCCGCCATTCCCGCAGGGTCGGGTTTAGGCACGAGCAGCATTTTGGCAGCCACGGTCTTGGGTGCTGTGTCGGACTTCTGCGGCCTGCATTGGGATAAAAATGAGATTTGCAACCGCACGCTCGTCCTCGAGCAACTGCTCACTACGGGCGGCGGCTGGCAGGATCAATACGGCGGCGTGCTCCCTGGCATCAAACTTTTGCAGACCAATGTCGGCTTCGACCAAAACGCCACGGCGCGCTGGTTGCCCTCCACGCTGTTCACCGCACCCGAAACTGCGCCGTGCCATCTGCTTTACTACACGGGCATCACGCGCACAGCCAAGAATATCCTTGCGGAAATCGTGCGCGGCATGTTCCTCAACAACACGGAGCACCTTGCCCTGCTCGACGACATGAAGCAGCACGCCTTGGAGATGTTCCGCACCATTCAGCAGGGCGACCTCGAAGCCTACGGCCGCCTGCTTGCAGCAACTTGGGAGCAGAACAAGCGGCTCGATGCCGGCACCAATCCGCCAGCCGTTGAGGCACTTTGCCGCAAGGTGCACGATTATTGCCTTGGCTACAAACTGCCCGGTGCCGGCGGCGGCGGCTTCCTCTATATGGTGGCGAAAGATGTCGAGGCAGCCCGCCGCATTCGCGCCCTGCTTTCTGAAAGCCCCATCATGCCCGCCGCCCGTTTCGTGGAAATGAGCATTTCGGATAAGGGCTTGCAGGTAAGCCGATCATAAATTTGTACCAAACGTTGTTTTCTTTTGACGACAACAAAGACAACTTTGGACAACATGCAGTGTTGGGGTACGGCAAGCAAAGCTTGACGTAATAGTTGTCTATGTTGTCGTCTTAAACTAAAAACTTCTTGCTTTGTGCCGTAGTTGTTTATGACGACAACAAAGACAACTTGAAACAACTTGCAGTTGTTTTGCACGGCAGGCAAGGTATGTCGTTGACGTTGTCTTCTGTTGTCTATGTTGTCGTTATATATCGTGCATAAAAACGCTCATAATCTTCTTTGGCTATGAAAAAATATATTTTGCTTTTGCTCGCCTTCGTTACGGGCTTTGCCGCCCGTGCAGGCGAGGCCGACCGCGTCACGGTGGCGGTGATTTCTATCAACGATTTCCATAGTTGCTTCGTACGCAACGATTTCAAGCAGATGCCGGGCGCGGCTGCGCTTTGGCAGACCATCGACTCGCTTCAAAGCGTCTATCCTCACAGCATTGTCGTGTCGGCCGGCGACAACTTCGGCGGCAGTTATTTCCATCAGGCAACGCGCGGGCAGCTCATTCCCGAATTTTTCCAAAACCTCGGCATCACGCTTTCCGCCGTCGGCAACCACGAGTTCGACGAAGGGCAGGCGGCGCTTGCCGACAAGTGGCGTTCGCAGCCGTTCTGCCCGAAAGATTGGCAACTCGAATATGTTTGTGCCAATGTGCGCGATGCTGCCGGACAGCCTGCGCCGTTTGCCGCCCCGTTCTCCGTGAGGGAAATCCCCGTGGGGGCGGGCAAGAGCGTCAAGGTGGCATTCATCGGCTTGCTCACCTCGTCAACGCCGCGCCAAGCCAGCGTGTCGAAACTCAAAGGCCTTAGTTTCGATGGCCGCTACGACCTCGTACTCGACAGTTTGAAGCAGACGCCCGACTATGCGCCTGCGGCTGCGGCCGACATCCGCGTGTTGCTCACGCACATAGGCACGGAGATGCTGGCCGACGATGAGGGCAACGCCCGCCCCGTCTGGGTTGATGCCGACGTGTCGCACTTGCAGGCGGTGGCAGAGCCTACGATACAGGCATGGATTACGTCGCACACGCACGAAACGGTGTGTGGACGCATCAACGACAGCCAATATCCCGTCCTGCAAGCCGCCAGTTACGGGCGCAGTGTCGGGGTGATGAAATTTGTGGTCGATACAACGGACATGCGCCTCGTCAGCGTCACGCCCGAGGTCTGTGCCGTCA
>JALFJC010000071.1:0-4258 GCA_022775595.1 Bacteroidales bacterium
AACTGGCCAAGTTGGTGGCAACGCCCGAACCTATGGACTTCATTATATTTTCGCCAAAGGGGATGCCCAACTTGTTGTTAATTCTTACGTACATGCCCCAAATGACAGCTGCACCAGCAGCGACGTCCGCGCCTGGTACTGGAATCCATGCTGACCCGACGGCTAATTTACTATGTGTTTTGACAACGTTGGCAATCTCTTTAGGTAAGCAGTTGTCTGCTGTCTCGTCAAGCATTTTAACGAGTTTCTCTGAAACGTGAAGAAGTTGATGATCAATATTCATAATTACATTTGTTTTAAGGTTTCAAGGTACGTTTTTCCAGAAAGGTAAAATTGAAGGTAGGCTAAAAAGCCCGAACCAAGCCAGCCAATAACGGGTATAAATTCTAAAACAAAATTGATTGCAAAAGCAACCAGGATATTGATAATGACACCCACGATAATGCTTCCTGTATCAAGTCTTTTGTGGGCTCTTTGGGCCAAACTGCTATACATATGCCAAAGAATGATGGCGAAAACAATAACGTCAACTCCGAATAATGGTAGTGCAAGAATGATTGCTGCCCAAAAGGCGTGTCTTCTGACAATTTTGGCTGTGTCCTTGTCGAACATCTTATCGCCGTAGTTGGCTAACTGATTTTGTAACATACTTAGAATTAGTTGTTAGAATTGTTCAACTTCCAGTTCCACCATGTTGAGGCAGCCTGCCTTTTTGATGTCGATGCCGTAGATGCGCATGAATGCGTCTATGACGACTTGGCCGCCGTTGGTCGTGACGGGGTTGCTCATGCTTTGCGTGACTACCTGAACGCTCATGCCCGGCTCGATGCGGATGCCGTTGGTGTTCTTGACGTGTTTGGTCGTGATGATAAAACGTGCCATAGGGATTGGATTTAAGTGCGCCCCGCCTGCTCCTAACGAGGCTGAGGTATAGGTATACAAAAAAGGATGGAGCAAATATCTGCCCATCCTCTTACTCAGGTAGTCTGGAAATAACCTCAGGAACGAATGAATGAACAAAATATACTGCCCCATCCTGCGTACGGATATGATATAGGTACAGGTGGGGCTGTACCAGAATCATACTTATACACAAGAATGGGCATACTATCTCTTCCTTACGTTCCTTAGATTGAAATGTTTTCCAGACGTTTCGAGTAAGAACGGATAAAGCTAATATGCCTTCTTGGCTACCGGCTGTCATTCGGCGAGAACTTGTTGAAAGTATCTGCGCGGAAAGGTCCGATTGCACTTGCAAATTTATGTAAAATGTGATAATGCCCAAATATATTTCCTAAGATTTTTGTGGAGAAAAATGCAATTTCCAGCATTTTGTAAATACAGACAAGGGACACTGGGCAAATTGTGGGCCGGCAGCGCATAAAAAATATATGCCCTCTGCGCCGACTTGCGCAGGGGGCATAAAACATAATATATCGGTGCGTATGTTATTTTAACTATTTTAGTAAACAAGTAAACGAGTAAACAAGTAAACAAGACAGAGATGTCTTGCTAATTTATATTTTACATGAGAAACTTGTCTCGTCTACTCGTTTACTTGTAAACTCGTCTACTAATAAACAAAGATTTTCTTGCCGTCGCTGCCGATGTAGATGCCGCGGGGCAGTGCGGCGGAGGAGGCGTGGCGGCGGCCCGTGAGGTCGTAGACGGGAGCGGCGGCGCGGTGCACCTCATTGGCGGCGGGCAGGGTGGAGATGCCGCTTGGAACGGTGTTGTAAGTGGCGGCGAGTTCGGCGGCGTGGTCCAGCCCGTCGGCAGTTTCAAGTTCGGCGAGCGAAACGCTCAGCCCGGGTTTGGCGGCGAGTTCGGCGGGAATGGTGAAGGTGAGGGCGCAGGCTCCGTCGAAGTTTTCATCGGGTGTGGCTGTGTAGTCGGTGAGCAGCGCGGTGTGCGTGCCTTCGCTGTCGGTGTAGGAGAGGAGTATGCCCGTGAAGGCAAGGGCGGCATAGTCCGTTACCCATAATTCAACCTCCGTTGCCCCAGTGAGCATTGCGCCGGGCGCGGGCGTGAATTCGGCGGCGAGCGAGAGTTTCACCTCGCGGTAGGGCATGGCGTAGGCAAACGAACCGAGGCTGCCGATGGCATTGGTGTAGGCATATTGCCCGGAGGCATCGCGCACACCCATGATTTTGAGCGACATGGTGCCGTAGTCCTTGCCGGAGGTTACCATGTCGATGGGGCGGCGCAGGCGGTTGCGCAGGTCAATCGTAATCTCGTTCTCGGCAGAGAGCGCGTAATGGATTGTTTCGCGATAAGCCTCGCCCTCGCCCGCGTCGGGGTCGCCAAAGGAGAGTTCGCAGGTGGTTTCGGCTTCGCGCTGGGGCGTGTCGATAGGTTGGAGCGGGCCGGAGAAGCGGAGCTTGATGATGCCCCTTTCGTCGGCTTTGCGCCAGTAGGAGAGGAAGGATGCGCCCTCGATTCCCTCGGTGGCTGTGAGCGTGACGGGGCGGGTGCCGGCTACGTAGACCACCTCGACCGTGCCGTCCGTGCCGTAGACATTCGCCTCATCGCCGGCGGCATGTACGCCCGTGAGGCGGAAGGTGAAGCTATCGCCTTCGCGGAGCGTGCCTTTGTCGTAGAACGCCATGAGGGCGTCGCGGATTTCGGCGGTGGCATAAGTTTCGAGCACGTTGGCTGCCACGGCTTTCTCTTCGCCGGCGGCGATGATGCTTGCGCCGCCCACGGCTATGGGACGGCTGAAAGCGAGGGTCACGCCGCTATGCTGACCGGCGTTGAACACGGTGCCTGCCTCGGGCGTGGCGGAGATGAGCTGCAACGTGGTGGAGGCGGCGTAGTTGAAGGAGAATGTGCCAGGGTTGAGCACGAAGGCAGAGAAATAGTAGGTGGTGCCGGCGGTGACGGCGAAGTCGTAGTTCGCTCCGTTTTGATAATAGTAGTTCACCTCAATCGGTTCGTTGAAGTCGGCGTCGGCGAAGGGGCGAGGAATGTCGGAGGAGGTGCAGTGCGCGGTAATCGTGCCGCTCTCTGTGGCGGTGAACCAGCCTTGGTAGTAGCCGATGTCGGTCATTTGGTAGGCGGTGCCGGGCGTGAGTTCGCCCCAATCGATGGTGGCTGCTTTGAGGGAGCAGTTGAATGCGAGGAGCGTGAGGAGGAGGGTAAAGATTTTGTTCATGAAATATCGTTATTAGAAGATAATGATAGGACGGGAGTAGGGGCGTTTTGCAAAGATAGTGCAAGGCGAGTGCAATAGAGCTTGCTCTAATTGCCGAGCCGCAGCCTATCTTATTTAAAACGCCCGGTATATGATTGCCTCATTGATTTATACCTAGCAGCGCACATGGCGGGCGTTCTGCAGAACGCCCCTACTCGTGAGACCTTAATATATTATTCCACAATCATCTTTTCTGCGGTCACGCCGCTCTCTGCGGCAATGCGCATGAGGACGATGCCTTGGTAGCCGGCGGTGGAGATGCGGAACTGACCCGTGCCGGAGGCGCGGCCGATGAGGCGGCCGTCTGCTGAGTAGGCGGCTGCGGCGGCAGGGGCGGAGGAGGTGACGAGCACGCCGCCCTTGACGGGCACGGCACGCGGGGCGGCGGCGGCGTTGCCTTCGCCGGAGGCGAGGCGGTGAATGTCCGTAGACTCGCCCATGTGCGCCGAGGCGGCGTTGATGAGGCTGCCGGTATCGGCATCGAAGAGCATCACGATGGCTTTAAGATTCTGCACGTCGGTCACGGCGGCGGGCAGGGCGGTGGAGAGCGTGGCGGTGTAGGGCGTGCCGCTCTCTATGGCGGAGGGCAGCAGGCCGGCGGTGCCGCTGTAGGAGTTGCCAGCCACGCTGCGCACCACGTCTTCATGATAGTACGGATAGACGGTGGACTTGGCGTAGATGCCGCCCGAAGCCCACGCGCCGAGGTCGGGGTCGGTGTCCGTCTGGAACTTGCTCTGCTGGTAGCCCTTCACATTGTCCTCCACGAGCACGAGCAGCAGGCTGAGGTTGAGGCGGTCGGCATTGAGCGCATAGCGCACCGTGCAGGGCACTACGACCGTCTGCCCGTCCTCGCTCAGGGCGGGGCTGATGTTCACCTCTGCCTCGGCGGGCAGGGCAAGTTCTGATTGCACGAGGTCGAGCCAAACGGGGTTGTCGGGGTTGGAAAACTCGAAATCGCGGCTGTTGGCCGAATACATGGGCGATGATATCGTGTTGCTGCGATGCACTTTGCCTGAGGGAGCGGCGCTGAGGCCGAGGAAGTCGCTGTAACCCCGGAAGGCTTCG
>JALFJC010000051.1:0-19909 GCA_022775595.1 Bacteroidales bacterium
TATGAAGAGAACAAGAGCTAAAAGCTCTGATTATTTTTTGTATGTCCTAATTCAAGGTTTAAGAACGGAACGCACGCGGGGTTTGAAATATGGAGGCGCGAGACCTCGCTTTTGATTTTCTGATTTGGCGCAACCTATTAGATAGGTGACGTAAGGGCGATGCGTTTGTTTCTGAAATGTCTGTTTCGTAGGTGGCAGAAGCCGAAAATATAGATTTGAGGTGAAACCGTGCATTCTGTCTCTATGATACGTGCGGGAATGAATGCGTGTTCGCGTACGCTTGAATTGCAAAAATAGTGAAAGCCGCAGGAAGTGCCAATGAAAAAACCAGTTTTTTTGAGCATTGTTCAAATCCTTAAAATCCTTGAAACGAATGCAGCAACCCTCAAAAAAAGCCTCTCCCTATACGCATTTTTTTCCCCGAAAAACTATTCAACTATACACTAATTTGCTTAACATTTTGTTTTAGAGTTGGTTGCGCGTGTATAGTTTGTGCCTCAAACCCTACACTTATGACGGGTTGTCTTGTCCTGAAATGGTTGACCTGTTTTTGTGTCGGCATCTGTTGTCTCCGTTTAAGTTCATACTTTCACGGAGATAATTTTTATTTTCTCGGAGATATTTTTTCCTTTCTCCTTGATAGTTTTTACTATCCTATAAGAAAAAGTTTGTTACAAACTTTGTAACATGTATTACAAAGTTTGTAACATGTGTTAGCAAGTTTGTAATATGTATTACAAAGTTTGTAACAAACAATATCTGCGCATATAGTAAAAAATATCTTGCTGAAAGGAAAAACTTTCAAGGAGAGAGGAAAAAATTGCTCCGAGCAAATTCGGAGTAGGCGGTATCTGCGAGGCATTAGGTACGGGGCGCGGGCTGTATAGTCGGAGGGAATACGCCAAAAGTAGGAAATAGCACTTGTTTTGCACGGGCTTATAAGAAAGTTACCGAAAAAATAAGTATTTTTGCAGTGTGAAAGCAGAGAGGGCCTTACGCGTGCGTCGCATTATGGGCGGGCGCGAGGGTCAAACGCTTTAGCAAATTAGTTTTATTATCTTAAAAATCAAATTCTTCTCTTTTATGAACGCATTTGTATTTCCCGGACAAGGCGCACAGTTCGTGGGCATGGGAAAAGACTTGTACGAAAAGCATCCGATAGCCAAACAGTATTTTGAAAAGGCAAACGAAATCCTCGGTTTCCGCATCACGGACATCATGTTTGAGGGCACGGACGAGGAACTGAAGCAGACGAAAGTGACGCAGCCCGCTATGTTCCTGCACAGCGTGGTGAGCGCATTCTGCCTCGGCGACGCTTTCAAGCCCGACATGGTGGCAGGTCATTCGCTCGGCGAACTCTCCGCGCTCACCGCCGCCGGCTGTCTGAGTTTCGAGGACGGTCTGCGTCTCGTGTCGAAGCGTGCACTTGCCATGCAGAAGGCTTGCGAACAGAACCCCGGCGGCATGGCGGCCGTTATCGCTCTGCCCGACGAGAAGATTGAGGAAATCTGCGCTGCCGTGAGTGAAGAGACGGGCGTGGTAGTACCCGCTAACTACAACTGCCCGGGTCAGCTTGTCATCTCTGGTGCGAAGGATGCCATCGACGCAGCCTGCGCCAAGTTGAAAGAGGCCGGCGCAAAACGTGCCCTTGTGCTGCCCGTGGGCGGTGCGTTCCATTCTCCCCTGATGCTGCCTGCACAGGAGGAGCTCGAAGAGGCCATTAACCAGACGGAGTTTAAGACGCCCGTTTGCCCCGTATATCAGAACGTGGACGCTCTGCCGCACACCGACCCCGAGGAAATCAAGGCCAACCTTATCAAGCAGCTCACGGCTTCCGTGCTTTGGACGAAGGAAGTTGCGAACATGGTGGCCGACGGCGCTACAGAATTTGTGGAATGCGGTCCGGGCAAGACTTTGCAGGGACTTATTGCCAAAATCTGCAAAGGCAACGAGACCGTAAGTGCTCGTGGCGTGAACGAATAATAATATATTGAGTAGGGACGTATAGGATACGCTCGGCGTTGTCGGGCCAATGCTATACGCCCCTGCTTGTTGTATGCAAGAGGATAGGGGAGTAGGGGCGTGAGACCTTATATTATAATAAATTAATGACTGAAAAAATAACGATGTACCAAGTGCTGCCTCGCCTTTACGGCAACACGGTGGCCAATAATATTCCTGGCGGCGACATTCACGAGAATGGCTGCGGCAAAATGGCGGACTTTACGCCCGAAGTGCTGAAACGCATCAGCGAATTCGGGTTTACGCATATCTGGTACACGGGCGTGTTGGAACACGCTACGCAGACCGATTACACTACCTACGGCATCGCCAAAGACCACCCCGCAGTGGTGAAAGGCAAGGCCGGTTCGCCTTACGCCATTAAAGACTATTACGACATCTGTCCCGACCTCGCCACCGTGCCTGAAAAGCGCATGAAGGAGTTTGAAGCACTCGTGCGCCGCACGCACAAGGCCGGGCTTAAAATGCTGATAGACTTCGTGCCCAACCACGTGGCGCGGTCTTACCATTCCGATGCTAAGCCCGCCCGCGTGAAAGACCTCGGCGAGGGCGACGATACGGCAAAAGGCTTCTCGCCGCAAAACAATTTCTACTACCTGCCCGGGCAGATGTTCAGCACGGAAAACTTTGAGGAGGACCGCGCCGCCAATGTGCCTTATCGCGAATATCCGGCAAAGGTGACGGGCAACAATTGCTTCTCGCCCCGTCCCGGACGCAACGATTGGTACGAAACGGTTAAGTTGAACTATGGCGTGGACTTCTACGCCGGCGGCACTCCACACTTCGACCCGGTGCCCGACACGTGGGACAAGATGACGGCCATTTTGCTCTTTTGGGCGAAGAAAGGCGTGGACGGCTTCCGCTGCGACATGGCGGAAATGGTGCCCGCAGAGTTTTGGGCGTATGCCATTGCCAAGGTGAAGGAAAAATATCCGAAACTTATTTTCGTGGCAGAGGTGTACAATCCCGGCGAATACCGCCGCTATCTGCAAAGCGGCTTCGACTATCTCTACGACAAAGTGGGGCTTTACGACACACTCCGCGCCGTCGTGCGCGGCGAGGCGTCGGCCTCGTGCATCACGGGACAGTGGCAATGCGTGGACGATATCCGCACGCACATGCTTTATTTCCTCGAAAACCACGACGAGCAGCGCATCGCCTCCGACTTCTTCGCGGGTTCGGGCGAAAAGGCGCGTCCCGCGTTGGCGGTTTCGGCGTTTATGGGCACCAATCCGCTGATGGTTTATGCCGGTCAGGAACTCGGCGAGCGCGGTATGGACGCTGAGGGATTCAGCGGACGCGACGGCCGCACCACAATCTTCGATTATTGGCACGTAGATACGCTCGACAGTCTTTGCCACGGCGATCTCTTGACGTGCACGCCCGAGCAGCAGGCCCTGTACGCATATTATAATAATATTGTAAAACTCTGCAACAGCGAAGCCGCGCTCCGCGAGGGCACGTTCTACGACTTGCAGTATGCCAACTACGTTGCCGACAATGGCTATAACGCCGACCGCCAATACGCTTTCCTGCGTGCCGCCGGCAAGGAAAAGATGCTCATTGTTGCCAACTTTGCCGACCAAGACGTGCATGTTGGCGTGCGCATTCCCGAAAATGCCTTCGCGTTTATGGGACTGCGCGAGGGCTTGTGTTCCGCGCACGATTTGCTCTCGGGCGAAATGCAGACTTTGGAGTTGCGCAAGGACGGCGCTGCCTTTGTGGAAATTCCTGCAAATAACGCAGTGGTGCTGAAATTCTAAGAAACTCCTGTTGGTCGCAGTGCGAACCACGTAAATAATATGAATTTTGTCCGCAAATCATATTTTCCACGAATTTTATTTTGCCCACGAATCACACGAATCTACACGAATCGTTTTCAATGAAATAAATGGCGACCTGTACGGTCGCACGAATCACACTAATGCAATCAAGAACGCAGCCCCAAATATTGAATTCGTGAAAATTCGTGCGACCGATCAGGTCGCCTTAAATAACAGGACACGAAAATTCGTGTAGATTCGTGAGATTCGTGGGCAAATAAAAAAATCATTTGTGGGTCTAAATACAATGCTTGGGCAAAAAAATATTTGTGGACAAAAAGAATTTGCGTTCCATGAACCAGCACGTAATTATGAACAATAAATCTTTGCTCGGCCTGTCGCCGGAGGAACTGAAAGAGATTGTCGTGGGCTTAGGCCTGCCGGCATTCACCGCCAAACAGATTGCGGGTTGGATATACGGCAAGCACGTCGACAGCATCGACAAGATGACCAACCTTTCGCTCGACGCGCGGCGTAGGTTGTCGGAGGCGTATGCCATTGGGTGCAGCGCACCCGTGAAATGCCAGCGGTCTGTCGACGGTACGGCAAAGTATCTGTATCGCACCTCCGACGGGCATTTTGTAGAAACCGTCTACATTCCCGACGGCGACCGCGCTACGCTTTGTGTCAGTTCGCAAGTGGGCTGC
This sequence comes from Bacteroidales bacterium, assembly GCA_022775595.1. Taxonomy (GTDB): domain Bacteria; phylum Bacteroidota; class Bacteroidia; order Bacteroidales; family Bacteroidaceae; genus Alloprevotella. Next base: position 4,493 of record JALFJC010000051.1, read on the forward strand.
AAGATGGGGTGCGCGTTTTGCATGACGGGACGGCAGGGCTTTGTGCGCTCGCTATCGGCAGCCGACATACTCAACCAAATCTATTCCCTGCCCGAGCGAGACACGCTGACGAACATCGTCTTTATGGGACAGGGCGAGCCGATGGATAATCTGGACAACGTGCTGCGTGCCACCGAGGCACTCACCGCCCCGTGGGGCTACGCTTGGAGTCCGAAGCGCATCACCGTTTCCACCGTGGGACTGGCCAAAGGCTTAATCCGTTTCCTCGACGAGAGCCGCTGCCACCTTGCCATCAGCCTGCATCACCCCATACCTTCCGACCGCGCCGCACTCATGCCCGCCGAAAAAGCGTTCGGCATCGCCGATATCGTGGCACTTCTGAAGCAATACGACTTTTGCCGTAAGAGTGCGCATCGCCCCGAAGGCGCGGCCCAGCGCAGGCTCTCCTTTGAATACATCGTTTTCAAGGGCATCAACGACACGCGCCGCCATGCCGATGCGCTTATCCGCCTTTTAGACGGGCTGGATTGCCGCATCAACCTGATTCGTTTCCACGACATTCCCGACACGCCGCTCCAAGGCGTGAGCGACGAGGAGATGATTGCGCTGCGCGACTATCTCACGGGCCACGGGCTCTTCACAACAGTGCGGGCCTCGCGCGGACAGGACATCTTCGCCGCTTGCGGCCTGCTGTCAACGGCGGAACAAGAGAAATACATTGAGAGAAACAATAAAATTCAAAACGACAACAAAGACAACATAAGACAACTTTAATAGTTTGAAACTCATAGTTTAATATGACGACAACAAAGACAACAGGGCGTATTTTATACGCCTTCCGCGCACACAGAAAGACAACTGAAAGTTGTCGAAAGTTGTCCCTGTTGTCGTCAAAATATAACGGCACACAGTATAAAGTTGTCAAAAGTTGTCTAAGTTGTCGTATAAATAGATTCTCAAAAATTTAGTTTGCTCGTCTACTTAAAATATCATCAATAAAATACCATGATACACGATTTCAACAACGACTCAAACAACGCGCCGCAAGAGCAGCAACTGCCGAAGGTGCGCGTTGCCGTGACCCACGGCGATACCAATGGCGTGGGTTACGAACTGATTTATAAAGTGTTTGGCGATCCTGCCATGCTCGAACTTTGTACGCCGGTTGTCTACGGCTCGGCAAAGGTGGGCACTTATCACCGCAAGGCGATGAACCTCTCCGCGCCGTTCCAAATCATTTCTTCTGCCGAAGAAGCACAAGAGGGACGCCTCAACCTGCTTTCCTGCTTCGACGAAGAAGTGCTCGTCGAGTTTGGCAAGGCCAATCCCGAGGCAGGTCATGCCGCTTTTCTCGCTTTGGAGCGCGCCACGCAAGATTTGCGCGAGGGCAAGGTCGATGTGCTTGTCACCGCGCCCATCAACAAAAGCAGCATTCAAAGCACCAACTTCCGCTTCGTAGGGCACACGGAATATCTGCAAGACCGCCTCGGAGGCGAAGAGACCGAGCCGCTCATGATTTTGTTCAACAAACTCATGCGCGTGGCCTTGGTGACGACGCATGTGCCCGTGTCGAAGATTTCAGAGCAGATCACGCAGGAAGCCATCGAGCACAAAGCCCGCCTGCTCTACAAGTCGCTGCGCCGCGACTTCTGCGTATCGGCTCCGCGCATCGCCATTCTCGGCTTTAATCCGCACAACGGCGACGGCGGCGTGCTCGGCACGGAAGAGCAAGACGTGATAACGCCCGCTATCAAGCAACTCGTGGAGGAAGGCATACAGTGCTACGGCCCTTACTCCGCCGACGGATTTTTCGGCACGGGCCAATACAGCCGTTTCGACGGCGTTCTGGCGATGTATCACGACCAGGGCCTCACGCCCTTTAAGGCATTGGCAGGCGATGAGGGCGTGAATTTCACGGCAGGGCTTCCCGTGGTGCGCACCTCGCCCGACCATGGCACGGCCTACGACATCGCCGGCAAGGGCATTGCTTCGCCCACCTCTTTCCGCGAGGCAGTGTATGCGGCAATCGACATTTTCCGCAATCGCCAGCGTTTCGACGAGGCGAACGCCAACCCTCTGCCAAAACTCTACCATGACCGCCGTGAGGACGAGCGCGGAGGACACGTCCGCACCTTTACGCCGCGCGAAGAAAATGTAGAATAATCTGTGGTTTAATTGGATAAAAACCATAAAAAACAGCTTGTTCTGTGTGTGCCTGCGGCTCGGCAGTAGGGGCGTTTTGCAAAACGCCCGCCGTGTGCGCCGCAGGGCATCAGTCCATAAGGCAATCATTAACCGGAACCGGACGTTCTGCAGAACGCCCCTACTGGCTGCGGTCGGTTCCCGCCCGCCCCACACAGAACAAGGAAAAAAACGGTAAAAACCGTATTCAACGGGAAACTTCATATAAATGCTTTGAGGCAATATTAAGGTCTCACGGTTTTTTCAAGGTTTTTATCTAATACCATTGGGAATTTCAAACCAACGCGTTTTGAATAATATATTTATTTCACAAATGAAATTTGCAATCATTGCCGCCGGCGAAGGCTCTCGCCTGAAAGAGGAAGGCGTGGCCGCGCCAAAACCCTTAGTGGAAGTGGGCGGCGAAAAACTCATCGACCGCCTGATCCGCATTTTCCGCGACAACGGAGCAGAGGAGATAGACATTATTATAAATAACCTGCATCCCGAAACGGCGGCGCACCTCGAACACCTGCGCCAGACGGGTAGGGCAGAGGACATTCGTCTTGTGGTGAAAACCACGCCGAGCAGCATGCACAGTTTCTTCGAACTGTCGCCCTTTCTCGCCGACGCGCCTTTCTGCCTCACCACGGTCGACACCATTTTTCGCGAGGAAGAATTTGCGGACTATATCCGCCGTTTCCGCGAAAGCGGGCTCGACGGCATGATGGCCGTAACAGATTACATCGATGACGAGAAACCGCTTTACGTGGGTACGGACAGCGCACTCAATATCACGGGCTTCCACGACACCGACGAGGGCGACCGCTACATCTCGGGCGGCATCTATTGCCTTGCGCCCAAGGCTATCCATACGCTGCGCCGCTGCATGGACGAAGGGCAGAGCCGAATGCGCAATTTCCAGCGCGCGCTGGTGGCAGACGGTTTGAAACTCAAAGCCTGCCCCTTTTCCAAAATCCTTGACGTGGACCATGCGGAAGATATCCGCAAGGCAGAAGAGTTTTTAGACCATCAATAAATGAATATATTAGGAATCAGCCGTTCGCCGCGCTTCTCGCCCAACAGCGCAGACCGCGACAACGCCATTTTCTCCGCCGTGGCATCGCGCTTGATGCACGTGGGGCACGAGGTGTCGGTGATAGCCGAAGACGTGTTCGTGGCAGTGGACCTTGAAGAGTTTGATGCCGTCTTTTCCATGGCACGCGGCGAGGACGTAGTGCGTCAGCTGTGCGAGGCTGCCGCCGCAGGCAAGCCCGTGCTTAATGCGCCCGATGCTTTGCTCAAAGCCTCGCGTGCCGCGCTTACCGCCTGCTTTCAGGAACATGATATTCCGCAGCCGCGCAGCCTTTGCCTCGCAACCGATAGTCCCGACGTGCCGTCGGGCATCTCCTTCCCGCTTTGGCTCAAGCGCGGCGACGCTTGTGCGCAGTCGGCGGCCGACGTGTGTTTTATAGAAGATGCCGAGGCTTTGCACAGTGCCCTTGCCGACTTTCATGCAAGAGGCATTGAAACAGCCGTGGCTTGCGAACACGCCGAGGGCGACCTCGTGAAATTCTATGGCGTGGAAGGTACGGATTTCTTCCATTTCCTTTATCCCACAGAGGACGAAGGCTTCAGCAAGTTCGGTTTTGAAGCCCGCAACGGCGTGCCCCATCATTTCCCGTTCGACGCCGCGCAATTGAAGCGCATTGCCGACCGCGCCGCCTCCGTTTCGGGACTTACGGTCTACGGCGGCGATGCCATCGTAAAGGCAGACGGCAGCATCTTGATTATAGATTTCAACGACTGGCCCAGTTTCTCGCCGTGCCGCCGCCCTGCCGCCAAAGCCATTGCCCAAAGATTGGTAAAATCTTTATAAGGTCTATATATAATATTGTCTATATAAAAATCCTCTTCACCATGCAAAAAGATACTTCCAAACTTGCCGCTACCTTTAAGTCGCAGGACACGGAAGAATGGCTGGACATACATTTCACGCGCCCGCTCGGACTGATGTGGGCCAACTTTTTCAACCGTTTCGACACGCACCCCAACGTCGTCACTATCCTTTCCATTATCCTCGGCGCGGCAGCCGGCGTGCTGTTCTATTTTGAAGATTTTTGGCTCAACGCTTGCGGTGTGCTGCTGCTCGTTTGGGCTAATCTCTACGACAGTGCCGACGGACAACTGGCGCGTATGACGGGCAAGAAAACCCGTTGGGGGCGCATTCTCGACGGCTTTGCCGGCGACGTTTGGTTTTTCTTTATCTACGCCGCCATTTGCCTGCGCTTGCAGGGGCAGCCTATGCCGGGCACTGACGTAAATTGGGGCATTTGGATTTGGTTGCTGTGCGCCTTTGCCGGTTTTATCTGCCACGGCAAGCAGTGCCAGCTGGCCGACTATTACCGCAACATTCACCTTTATTTCCTGAAAGGCGAAAGCGGCAGCGAACTCGACAATTTCAAGAAGCTCCGCGCCGAATTGTCCTCCCTTTCCTGGAAAAAAGACGGCGTATGGATGGTGTTTCTCTACTTTTACGGCAATTACACCCATTCGCAAGAGCAAATGACGCCGCGCTTCCAGCACTTCAAGGCCAGGCTCGATGAAAAATACGGCCGTGCCGTGCCGCAGCAGCTCCGAGATACGTTCCGCGCAGGCAGTCTGCCGCTGATGAAATACGCCAATATCCTTACGTTCAACACGCGAGCCATTGTCGTATACATATCTGTCTTAATCGGCCAACCGTGGATCTATCCCTTGTTTGAAATCACCGTGATGAATATCCTCTTCTTCTATATGCGCAGCCGCCACGAGCGTTTGGCGGCAGCCTGCGAAGCAATGCTATAATCCGAATTTAATTTAGTAAACAAGTAAACGAGTAGACAAGGAAATTTTCGTGCAAGCGAGTGCAATAAGTTTACTTTAATTGCCGAGCGCAGCCGAAAATCTCAAAGAAACAAGACAAGTTACTCTGATATTATTATTTGTAGCACGACATTTCTGTCTCGTCTACTCGTTTACTTGTTTACTCGTCTACTCAACATATTTTATGAGACCTCTTTACCGCAATCTGTTTCTCCTCTTCGGGGTCGTTGCCATCGGCATCATGCTCTACACCTTCGACACCGACTACGACATGCTTCGCGACAACATAGCCCGCGCCGGCCTGTACCTTCCCGCCGTCTTGGGCGTGTGGATTTTCGTGTATCTCTTCAATGCGCTGGCGTTCCAGATTATTGTGAACAACGGGCGGCACGACAAGCACCTTTCCCTGCGCCACGCCTACAAACTCACCGTTTCGGGCTTCGCGTTCAGCTACACCACGCCCTTTGGCTTCGGCGGCGGGCCGTATCGCGTCATGGAACTGGCGAGTTACATCGGCACGCCCCGCGCCATGTCGTCGGTCGTGCTCTATTCCATGATGCACATACTGTCGCACTTCTGCCTCTGGACCACGGCCTTGCTGCTCTTCATCGCTTTCTATGCCGAGAAGATGACGCCCTTCTTCTGGACGCTCTTCGGCATCTTTGCCGTGGTGCTCGCCATCGTGCTGTATTTCTTCAACGCGGGCTACCGCAACGGCTTGATTGTGAAACTTTACAGCATCTTGCTCAAAATCCCCTACGTCCGCGTCCCCGCACGGAAGTTCTACGAGAAGAACGTCGAGGCCATGGAGAAGGTGGACGATAACATCGCCTACCTGCACAGTTGCCCCAAGGCATTTTTCACGTCGCTCTTCTACGAATACATCGCCCGCGTCATCAATTCGCTCGAATACTACTTCATTCTCATTTCCTTCGGCGTGGACGTGACGTTTGTCGATGCCGTGCTTGTGCTGGCGTTTTCTTCGCTCATCGGCAACCTGCTCTTTTTCTTCCCCATGCAGCTCGGCGCACGCGAGGGCGGCCTGGCACTCATCATCAAAATCCTCGGCCTCAGCGCCCCCGGCATCGGGTTGTTTACCAGCTTTTACACCCGTATCCGCGAGTTGTTCTGGATTTTTATCGGCGTGGGACTGGTGAAAATCGGCAATAAACAGATTATGAAATAAAGGAGGGTAAAGAAAATGAAAATCAATAATGTAATTATCCCCAAAGCCATCATATTCGACTACGGCGGCACGCTCGACACCAACGCCCGCCATTGGGCGCACGTGCTTTGGGACGCTTACCGCGCCGCAGCCGTGCCCGTGAGCGAGGCAGCCTTTCGCGAGGCCTACGTTTATGCAGAGCGGTATCTTGCTAAAAATCCCGTCATCGCCCCCGAGGACGACTTCGCTGTGCTTTTGCAGAAAAAACTCGACATCGAAACCGCCTATTTGCAGGCGCAGGGATTTTGGCAAATCGCCGATGCATCGCGCCTCGACTACGTGCAAGCCATGGCACGCTTTTGCGACGCTTATGTTCGCTGCAACCTCATTTCTTCGAAGCGCGTATTGAAAGAACTTTTCGCGCGTTTTCCCCTGACACTCGTATCGAACTTTTACGGCAATGTCGCGGCAGTGCTGTTGTCTTACGGCCTTGACGGCTATTTCCCGCGCATCATCGAGAGCGCCGTGGTGGGCGTGCGCAAGCCCGACCCTGCCATTTACCGCCTCGGCGTGGAAGCGACGGGCTTTGAGGCGAAGGACGTGCTCGTGGTTGGCGATAGTTTCGGCAAAGACATAGTGCCCGCCAAGACAGTCGGTTGCCAAACCGTTTGGCTCAAAGGTGAGGGATGGACAGAGCAGGAAGAAGACGAAAGCCTGCCCGATGCCGTCATCACCGACCTTGCGGAATTGCCGTCGGTCATAAAGTGAGATTATAACAAATGAGGAGCGAAATCGCTCCTCATTTGTTTTTCAGAAATTCCTCGGCTTTCGCCAGCGTGTCCAGTTTGCCCACGTCTATCAACTGCAGGCCCGGCTGCTCGTAAGCCCTAATTTGCAGTTTGTCGCATTGTTCCAGGTAAAAGTCCATTATGGGAAAGCGTGCGGGATAGGCTTGCATCGGCCCGAAGATTTTGGGCGACACTACATGCAGCCCTGAGAAAGCAAGCCGCTTGCATGTTGAGACATCGAGGGCGGGGTAGGGCGTGCGCACTTCCCCCGTTTCGATATTCGTCCAGCCGCAGAGGCGGTTGTCGCCGTCGAAGAGCAGATAGCGTTTCGTATCGCGGCGGCTCACGAGCAGCGTCACATCGTTTTCCTGCGCGGCGGCGAGGAACGCCGGGAGGTCGGCATTCGAGAGGATATCCACGTTATGGATCAGTATGGGCGCGGCTGGCTCTTTCGCCGTCAGCAGCGGCGCGGCCTTTCTCAGGCCTCCGCCCGTGTCGAGTAGGCAGTCGCGCTCGTCGGACACGGCTACTTCTATCCCGAAATCGTTTTCAGAGAGAAAATCAATGATTTGCTGGCCGAAGTGGTGCACGTTCACCACGGCGCGGTCGAAGCCTGCGGCTTTCAGGCGGCGCAGCGTGTGCGCTATGAGCGGTTCGCCGCAAACGGGCACCATGGCTTTGGGCATCGTGTCGGTCAGCGGTTTGAGGCGCGTGCCGAGACCGGCTGCAAAAACGAGGGCTGTTGGCATTTTTCTCTTTGTAATATTATGTTGGAGGGATATAATTCTGATTAATTATTATGTCCGCGGATTATTTGTTTTTTTGCCACGGAATTATTTCGCCATGGATTTTTTTTGCCCACGAATGTTTTTATTTGCCCACGAATCTCACGAATCTACACGAATCGTTTTCAATGAAATAATTGGCGACCTATCGGTCGCACGAATCACACGAATGCAATCATGATGGTACTCACTTGCACAAATATATCTTGAATTCGTGAAAATTCGTGCGACCGAACAGGTCGCCATCAATCATGCAAAGCAAAGATTCGTGTAGATTCGTGTGATTCGTGGGCAATAAAATATTCGTGGGCAAAAAATAATTTGCAGGCAAAATATTACTTGTGGACTTACAATGCGGGTTTGCAAACTGCAAAAGAAAGTTTTTTATAAGAAAATACAAAGAAAAGAGCAAGAAAAGCGCGAAAACGAGGGCGAAAAAGGCATCTTATATGCGATTTTGCAGTAACTTTACACCGCAAACAAGGGTTTTCTTATAGGATTGTTTGCAAAAACCTTATTTTTACAATATGGAAAAACGTTGCTTAGTTTCCGTTGCCAACCTCCCCAAGGAAAAAATCCTCAATCTTATCCGCATGGGGCAGGAATTTGAGAAACGTCCCAACCGCAAGCTTTTGGACGGACGTATCGTAGCCACTCTCTTTTTTGAACCCTCCACGCGCACCCGCCTCTCCTTTGAAACGGCAGCCAACCGCCTCGGCGCGAAAGTCATCGGCTTTACCGACCCCAAGGTGACCAGCTCCACGAAGGGCGAAACGCTCAAAGACACCATTATGATGGTGAGCAATTACGCCGATGTCATTGTGATGCGCCATTATCTCGAAGGCGCGGCGAAATATGCCTCGGAAGTGTCGCCCGTGCCTGTGGTCAACGCCGGCGACGGTGCGAACCAGCACCCCTCGCAAACCTTGCTCGACCTTTACAGCATCAACAAGACGCAGGGCAAACTCGACGACCTGCACATTCTCCTTGTGGGCGACTTGAAGTACGGGCGCACGGTGCATTCGCTCATTATGGCCATGCGCCATTTCAACCCGACTTTCCATTTCATCGCCCCCGAAGAGCTCTCGATGCCCGAGGAACTCAAAGCCTACTGCCGCGAGCAGGGCATCAAGTACGAGGAACAGACCGATTTCAACGAGGAGGTCATCGCCAAGGCCGACATTATATATATGACACGCGTGCAGCGCGAGCGTTTCACCGACCTCATGGAATACGAGCGCGTAAAGGACGTGTATATCCTCCGTGCCGCCATGCTGCGCAACGCCAAGCCCAACATGAAAATACTGCACCCTCTGCCGCGCGTCAATGAAATCGCCTACGATGTGGACGACGACCCGCACGCCTACTATTTCGAGCAGGCGCGCAACGGACTCTCTGCCCGCGCGGCCATTATCTGCGACGTGCTCGGCCTGACGCTCTAAGAGGTGAAAGCGTAGGGGCTTTTTGCAAAACGCCCGCAGAATGCGTCGACATTATATAATGGTCAAATTCAATGAGGCAATCATTAACCGGGCGTTTTGAAAAACGCCCCTACCCGCAAACAAAAAATATATTACTATGAAACGCGAAGAATTTATGGTGGCGGCCATTGAAAACGGCACCGTCATCGACCACATACCCTGCGCCAAACTTTTTGAAGTGGTGCGCCTCCTGCATTTGGAAGAAATTAAAACGTCGTCCATAATGGTGGGTTTCAATCTGAAAAGCCACAAGATGGGGCGCAAGAGCATCATCAAAATCAGCGACAAGTTTTTCAGCGATGCCGAACTGAACCGCCTCGCCATCGTTGCGCCCAACGTGTCGCTCTGCATCATCAAAGACTACGAGGTGGTGGAGAAAAAAAAGGTGACGCTGCCCGGCGTGCTGCGCAACATCGTGCGCTGCGCCAATCCCAAGTGCATCACCAACAACGAACCTATGAACACGCTTTTCAGCGTTACGGATGCCGAGAAGGGCACTATTCTCTGCCACTATTGCAACAAGGAACAGGAATTGGCCAATGCTAAGTTGGTGTAGACAATAAATAATTTTACATTACTATGAAACACGATTCTCAAATTTTCCAACTCATCGAAAGCGAATACCGCCGCCAGCTGCGCGGCATCGAACTCATCGCGTCTGAAAACTTCGTGAGCAGCGAAGTGATGCAGGCGATGGGCTCTTGCCTCACCAATAAATACGCTGAGGGCTACCCTGGCAAACGCTATTACGGCGGTTGCGGCGTGGTGGACAAGGTAGAAACCATTGCCATCGAGCGCGTCAAGCAACTCTTCGGCGCAGAATACGCCAACGTGCAGCCCCACAGCGGAGCGCAGGCCAATGCCGCCGTGTTCTTCGCCGTGCTTAAACCCGGCGATACCTTTATGGGCCTCAACCTCGACCACGGCGGACACCTCTCCCACGGCTCTAAGGTCAACACCTCCGGCATTCTCTACAACCCCATCGGTTACAACCTCAACCGCGAAACGGGGCTCGTGGACTACGACGAGATGGAACAACTCGCTTTGCAGCATAAGCCCAAACTCATCGTAGGCGGCGGCTCTGCTTACAGCCGCGAGTGGGACTATAAGCGCATGCGCGACATCGCCGACAAGGTGGGCGCGCTCTTTATGGTCGACATGGCGCACCCCGCAGGCTTGATTGCCGCCGGCTTGCTCGACAACCCCGTGAAATATGCCCACATAGTCACCTCCACCACGCACAAAACGCTCCGCGGCCCGCGCGGCGGCATTATCCTCATGGGCAAAGACTTCGAGAACCCTTGGGGACTCACCACACCGAAAGGCGAAGTGAAGATGATGAGCCAAATCCTCAACAGCGCAGTCTTCCCCGGTACGCAGGGCGGCCCGCTCGAACACGTCATTGCCGCCAAGGCCGTGGCGTTTGGCGAGGCTTTGCAACCCGAGTTCCGCGAATACGCCATGCAGGTTAAGCGCAACGCCGCCCGTCTTGCCGATGCCCTCATGCAGCGCGGCTTTACCATCGTGAGCGGCGGCACGGACAACCACTCGATGCTCGTTGACCTGCGCTCGAAATACCCCGAACTGACGGGTAAGGTGGCTGAAAACGCTCTTGTCTCCGCCGACATCACGGTCAACAAGAACATGGTGCCCTTCGACACGCGCTCCGCTTTCCAGACCTCGGGCATACGCCTCGGTACGCCTGCCATCACCACGCGCGGCGCGAAGGAAGATCTCATGGACACCATTGCCGAACTCATCGAAACCGTGCTCAATAATCCCACCGACGAGGCCACAATTTCCTCCGTGCGCCGCCGCGTCAACGAGATTATGGAGGGATATCCCCTCTTCGCTTATTGATTAGTACGCAATAATAGAAATTGCCTCTCTCTTCGAGCATCCTTAATTGTCGAGGCAAACCAAACAATATTCGCCTAAGAGCATTAACACTATCAGGCAGCAATTTTTTATTTGCTGCCTGATATTTTTTGCTATCTGCCTGCAATTTTTTCCTACCCTATAAGAAAAAGTTTGTTACAAAGTTTGTAACACGTATTACAAAGTTTGTAACATGTGTTAGCAAGTTTGTAACAAGCGTTACAAAGTTTGTAACAAAAAATATCTTAGCAGATAGTGAAAAATAGTAAGGAGAAAGGAAAAATTTGCTCCGAGAAAGTAATAAACATCGCGCAGAAAGTCGCGCGGAAGTCCGTGATAATCGTTGCAAGGTGGTTGGGAATTATTTTACAACCGTGGTTGAATCAACCGTGGTTGCAAAACGCTGCGACTTATAGCATGATGATGCAGAGTTTCTGCTAAGAAATTAGTAATTTTGCATTTTTAGAGACTGTGGTTCGGCAATTCTAACTGTGCATGTCCTGTGGCGTAGTGCCTCTTCTTTGAGATTTTCGGCTGCACTCGGCAATTCAAGTAAATTTGATTGTTCTCGTTTGCACGAAAATTCCAGGCACATCGTTTTCGCATCGCCACTCCGAGCACTTTGTGCCCGGTTATCGTCGCTTCGCTCCGTAGTGCCTTCCAGGCACTTAACACACAATTCAACCAACAGAACCCAATTGTATGCTCATCGTAAAAGACATACTATCGAATTTAGGCATTGCCGCGTTGAGCGCGATGCAGCAGCAGGCGAGCGACACGTTCCACGAAACGGGCCGCTACGTGCTCCTTTCGCCCACAGGGTCGGGCAAAACTTTGGCATATCTGCTCCCGCTCTGCCGCGACATAGACACCGAAAGCGATGGGCTGCAGGCCGTGGTGATTGTGCCCTCGCGCGAACTGGCTTTGCAAAGTCACGATGTGCTGGCGCGCATGAAGTGCGGCGTGCGCTCCCTGTGCCTCTACGGCGGCCGCCCGGCAATGGAGGAGCACCGCAGGCTCGTGGCGGTGAAACCGCAGGTGGTGTTTGCCACGCCCGGCAGGCTCAACGACCATTTGGACAAGGAAAACTTTTCTACTGCTGCTATCGCCACTCTCGTGGTGGACGAGTTCGACAAATGCCTCGAATTTGGTTTTCTCGACGAGATGCAGGCTGCCGTGACCCGACTGCCTGCCTTGAAGCGGCTGATGCTCACCTCCGCCACCGACATGGAGAGCATTCCGCAGTTCATCCGCCGCTGCGCCGTGGCAGACCGCGCCGGCGTGCGCACTGTAAATTTTCTCGGTGAGGCAGAAGCGCGGGAGGAACGGCTGGAAGTAAAGACCGTACACGCGCCGCAAAAGGACAAACTCGAAACCCTTGCCCGCCTGCTCTCGGCCCTGCGCGGCGAACCGGCAATGGTGTTTGTGGGTTATCGCGAAAGCGTGGAGCGTATCCGCAAATATCTGGTTTCAGAAAAGTTTGCCGCCGAGGCTTACCACGGCGGTATGGAGCAGGACAAGCGCGAGCGCGCGCTCTACAAGTTCCGCAGCGGCTGCTGCAACGTGCTCGTGTCTACAGACCTCGCCGCCCGCGGGCTCGACATACCCGAAGTGCGTCACATCGTGCATTACCACCTGCCTGCCAACGAGGAAGCCTTTATCCACCGCAGCGGGCGCACGGGGCGCTGGGACGAAACGGGCAACGTATATATTATTGTAGGTCCGGAAGAGCATACGCCTGAATTTATTGGCGAAGCAGCCGAATGGAACGTAGATGGCGAGCGCATCAATCCCATCAGTCCTGCGTGGGTGACGCTCTACATAGGGCGCGGCAAGAAGGACAAACTCAATAAAGTGGACATTCTCGGTTTCCTTTGCAAGAAAGGCGGGTTGACTGCCAAGGACGTGGGACGCATCGACGTGGCAGACCGTTTTGCCTACGTGGCCATCGCGGCGCGAAAGCTCAACCTGCTGATGAAAAACATTGCGGGCGAGAAAATCAAGGGAATGAAAACGATTATTCAACCGATTAAGCAGTAGAATTATGGAAATCAAAATACGCGAACAGCAAATCATTGAAGCCGCCGCAAAGGGCATGGACGAGTTTGTGCAACTCTTTACCGACAGCATTGCCGATGCCGTGGGCGGCGAACTGAACGCTGCGGCCCTGGAAAAACTCTCGGCCGACCAAATCACGCTTTGGGGTTACTGCATACTGCGCGAGGAAGTGATGGACGGAGGTTTTATCCAGTTGATCCACAATGGTTATGCCCCTTTCTTTTTCCACAATCCCTTTGCCAAGGCAATGGAGCAGTGGGGACTGCCCGAACTGGCACAACTCGTTAAAAAAGCCCGCCGCCTCTATGAACCTAACCGCGACGAACTGACAAAGCCCTGCACGGACGAAGAGTTTATGACGCTTTTCGAGCGTTTTCCGAAATTCGACGATTTGGACGATGCCTTCGTGGAAGAAGAAGAAGGCTTCACCGCCGCCATCGCAGAGTATATTGACAACCACATCGACGCCTTCGCCGTAGTAGAAAAATAAGCAGTACGAAATTTTATGGGAAAAGAAAAACTGATACCCGCCTCGCGCATCAACATAAAAAACAAACGCGCCGAACACGACTTTCTTGTGGTGGACAAATACACCGCAGGCATCGTGCTGACGGGCACAGAGATTAAAAGCATACGCGCCGGCAAGGCAAGCCTCGTGGATACGTTTTGCTATATCCACAACGGCGAGATGTGGGTGAAAAACATGTATATTGCCGAGTACGATCGCGGTTCGTACAACAACCACCTGCCGCGCCGCGAGCGAAAACTGCTGCTCAACCGCAAGGAAATCCGTTCGCTGTTTGAGACCACGCGCTCGCCCGGCTTCACCATCGTGCCCCTGCGCCTCTACATCGACGAAAACGGCCGCGCCAAACTGGTCATCGCCCTCTGCCGAGGCAAAAAGGAATACGACAAGCGCAACACGCTCAAAGAAAAGCAGGACCGCCGCGAAATGGACAGAGCAATTAAGAATAGGCTTTAAAATATCATATTTCTTCATGTGAAATGCGATAATTGTAAACTTAAAAGTTGTACGATAAGCATTTTAATCTTTATCTTTGCACAAGATGAGAACTAATAATTATTATTCGCAACAGCCATGAAAGAAAAGATTGTTAAGAAACTCGAAGAGTTCAAGTCTTCTACGCCGAGCCGTTGGCGCGAACAGGCTTTGGAGCGGCGCGAAGATGAGGCATGGCGACAGGAATCTCGGCGCATTGCCCTGCTAATGCTTGAAAGGCTTGACGCTCTGGCGATGACCCAAGCCGATCTTGCCGAACGCCTCGGTTGCACCCAGCAATATGTGTCGCGCATCTTAAAGGGACGTGAAAATCTCAGCCTCAAAACTATTTGCAAAATCGACGACGTACTTGGTTTGGGCATTTGGTCGCCTGCCAGCCGTGAGGTATGTATGGCATGATGCTGCTAAAAGAAATTGTGCACCATATATTGTGGGTCATTCCCGCTGCTTTCATTTTAAGGGTGCGCAAATACAAACAAACTTTGCGCTTTTGTTAGTTTTATTTCTGTAATGCTGCAAATTTGCTGCATTTCAGAAATAAATCTTTATAAAACTATGTGCGTGTTTTATATTATCTTCTCTAAATGATAGACTTCAACGACAACAGGATATACCTTCTCGACGGTGCTATCGGCACGATGATTCAGCGTTTCCAACTCACGGAAGCCGACTTTCGCGGAAACGTGATGGCGGAGAGCAAGACGTTGCAGAAAGGCAACAACGATTTGCTCAACCTGACGCGGCCCGACGTGGTGCGCGAAATACATCGCCGATACCTTGAAGCGGGGGCGGATTTCATTGAAACAAATACATTCAGCGCGCAGCGCATCTCGATGGCCGATTACGGTTGCGAGCATCTCTGCACCCGATTAAATATTGAGGGGGCAAGGCTGGCGCGTGCCGAAGCCGACTTTTTTTCTCAACAAACGCCCGAAAAGCCGCGCTATGTGCTCGGATCAGTGGGCCCCACTAACCGCACCTGCTCTTTAAGCCCCGACGTGAGCGACCCTGCGTTGCGCACGCTCGACTTCGACACGCTCTCAGCCGCCTACCGCGAGCAGATGGCCGCGCTGATGGACGGCGGCGTGGACGGTTTTATCATCGAAACAGCCTTTGACACGCTCAACGCCAAGGCTGCGCTCTGTGCGGCGGCCGACGTGATGGAAGAAAAGGGAAAAGAGTTGCCCGTAATCCT
>JALFJC010000075.1:0-26196 GCA_022775595.1 Bacteroidales bacterium
ACTCTGCAATTCCATCAGGGGTTATTTTGGTAGTGAGCAGTTTAATGCAGAAGAATATTTACAAAGGTTTGTTGATTTCGAATATCAGTTACCGCAACCGAGTATTAAGGAATATTGTGAATATCTCTGGGGAGAATATGATTTTGATCAATTCACTGAATTTGAGAAGGGTCGGAGGGAGTTCGCGCGAGAATCGTTTTTAAGAATGTCAGAGATCCTTTTCTCAAATATTGGAACTAATCTTCGTGATATTGCCAAACAATTCGCACATATCAGGGTTGTTATACAAAGTTTCAAGCAGAATGAACTTTTGCCTCCTGGGATCGTTCTGTTGTTGGAATACCTTAGACATAAACATTCAAACGTTTACAAAAAAATCCAATTGAGAGAATATACCATAGCGGAATTCGTGGAAAGGCTTGAAGAATGTCTGCCACACAATGCTCTTTCAAATACGAACGACTCTTATAATGGTAGTCGTGATTTTGTAGACGAAATAGCAAAGTTAGTTTGTTGCTATGCACAAGATCCTGAGAGGTGCAAAAAACTCCAGCTGCTAACAGAGGGGGAAAGTCCGAAATTAACATTCAAATGTAATTTAATCAATGAAGGAATGCTGCTTGAGTCGATTAAATTCCACGTTTATAATGACTACCGCAAGATTGGGAATATTCGTTACCTAATTGATCACATAGAACTCCTCAAAGACTTCTCGGTAAATTGAATTTGAAAGACAACGACAAGAATTGTTATTCGCCTTGAAAAAAGCCTGCGATAATTAGAGTTAATGTTTGCTGATTACATAGGTTTTAGCGAAATTTGCCCTGAAATCGTATATAATGTTCTGCTTTATTAAACAGCAAAAACATGGAGATTAACATGGGAACATGAAAGTGTATCGCTCTGCTTATGTTACTTTTAATTAGCAGCACATATTCTGTGGCGGCTAAAGAAGGTGTTAAGAATCAAGCGCCAACCTTTGGTTTTTGATGAGGTCTCGCTTGCCGCTTACACCACAAAGTGTTTTAAAGGTTAATGTCTGCACTCTATAAATAATATCAAAATATTTTAGATGTATGGAACTAGATAAAATTGAAATATCGCAGGAAGACTATGACTTCATCAAAGCATTCATCTCTGAATATGCCTTTGATGAAGAGGGAAAAGAAATGGTGTATGAGATCCTTGATTTTTTAAAAGACCAAGAAGAAAAAGACCAAGAAGAAGAAGATAGGAGGATTGTTGCCGCATCCTTAATATATGCTGTTTTTATTGTTACCGTTGGCAAAATCGGAGATAATTGCTCGACATTATTACCAGATGCAGAAGAACCCCCCATCCGAATATCTCCCACATGCGACGAACTATATGGAATGCTAATTCACCTTTCAGACATCCATGTTCAAGACGTGTTGAGTTCATTAAATTGTGAAAGCCGCGTGTTTGACTGCTTATATACTTGCATAAGCAATCGGGATCCAAAACTCTTCCGTACCACGATATATTCATGTTCTATTTCTATTCATAAAGCTGGTAGTAAGGCTTTTCATTATTTACTGAACACTTGCAAGTTTTGGCTTGCGCTTGAAGAAGAAGAAACGATGATGAAACTTTTCCTCCCGGATCTCGATTGTACAAGTATAGAAGATTTATGGAGAGATGATAAACCGAACACGGAAAAAATAGTCAAGCTCCTATCGGTTCTGGTATTTTTCCAAGAAGTTATACTACACTGTGGCAATATAGAGCAAAGATTGTTTATTAAAACAAATGCCCCTCATTTTTCTTGTCTTATAAAAAACATTCCAATGTCTGAGCCGTCTTTTTTTATAGAACTTCTTGAGGAACCAGAGCTATTTTATAGTCACATGTATAGTTTATATAAAAGGCACAGAGACAGGTTTCTGCCTTATTTAACAGAGCATGAGGTAAAAGCCGAAACAGATAATTCGCTTGAGCAAGTGCAATGTGGTGGTGACCCAGACCTTTTTAAGAAGAGACTGCAAAACAAGAGACACCAAAAAATTGTAATCTCCCAATTCCTTGTAGGTTGGTTCGATATTTTAGATAATAGCAAAGATCTAAATAATTATATTAGTGCAATTTTCTTTGGAAGTGATGGTGGTAACTTGCTATCGCCGGCACTTAGATATAAAAAGGCGAAATGGGAACTCGTCTGTTTTGTATCATACCTTTATAAAGAAAATGTCCCCAAAAATGTCTGGGAGAATTTAAATAAGTATATTTGTGACAAGAATGGCAATTCCTTGTTTAATGACAAAAACCCTTCTTCGGCGGCCACTTCTGAGAAAAAACAACAAGTAAAACGGAATATAATTAAGTGTATCCAGGACCATATTAATCGTCCATTGACTAAAGAAGAAAAAGAAGATATAGGCGATGAGTGATATCTACGATTGGGTTGTAGGAGATCGCGCGGTTCTGGGAAATGTAAATATTGCAGATAATGATGCGGTCTTACGATATACGATTGTTGTAGACGGAAAATAGGCTACAATATTATAATATTGTGTCCTCCTGCGGCGGCCACTTCAAAAGCGCGCTTCACGCCCTCCTGCCCTTTCACGTCCGAGAAGTCGAGCGGATAGTCGGTTTGGGCGGCAAAGAACTCTTCGCGCGTGTTCACAATAGTCGGCTGCAGGGTCTGCGTTCCATTTATGAAATCAACCACTTGCGCCAGCGTTTCCGCGCCATAGACAGTTAATTTGTTCACCACGGCGGCTTCGCGTACGTTTTCTTTGGGCACAATCAACGCTTTGTACCCCATAGCACGCGCCTTAATGGCTATGGGCAATGCGCCTTTGATGGGGCGGAGACTGCCGTCAAGCCCCAATTCTCCGACAAATATGATATTTTCAAGTTTTTCGGGTTGTATCAATTTGTTGGCAGCGAGAATGCCCAGCGCAAGCGGCAGGTCGTAGCCGCTGCCTTCTTTGCGCACATCGGCGGGAGCGAAATTCACCACAATCTTTGTCAACGGAGGCAGGTGGAAGCCGCTGCTTTTTATGGCTTCCTCCACACGGGTGCGGCTTTCGCGGACAACGCTGTCGGGCAGGCCAACCATAAAAAACATGTATTGCGGTGCCTTCTCGGTAGTTACTTCTAAGGATACGGGTATTGCCGTCAGGGCATTGACTGCGGCGGTATTGACTTTAACTAACACGGTTGAGGGAAGAGATTTTTAGAATAATGCTTGCACGCGGTCGTCCAGCTGCTTGCCTGTCAGGTCGCGCGCGATGATTTTTCCTTTGGCATCGATGAGCATCGTGCCGGGTATGTTGTTGACAGCAAAGGTTTCTGCGTGCGGCGAGCTGAAACCCTTGCCGTCGCAGACGAGGGGGAGGTCGGGCGCAGCGTCTTTAATTTGACGCGCAGCGGCGGCTTTGTCTGTGTCAAACGATAATGTCACCACCTGCAACTTTGGTGCAAAACGCTTTTGCAAGGAAGCGGCTTGGCGCAGCAGGGAATAGCTGTCGTAGTTCCACGAAGCCCAAAAGACGAGCAACAGGGGGCTGCGGCGGCAATCATTGTCGGTAATCGTTGTACCAGAAGCGGCGGTTAGGCTGAACGAAGGCATTGACTGCCCTTCGGCGGCTTTCGACAAAGGCAACAAACGCCGTTCCAAGTCTTTGAGTATCTGCGCCTGCGGCTGTGCGCTTTTAAGGATTTGAAGTAATTCGGCGGTGTAACGTTGGTCGGGCTGCCGCAATTCGGCAAACACTTGCAGAAAGATAGCCGTGGCCGAAAGCGTGACTGCATTGTCGCGGATAAACTGCGCGGCAGCGGGTCTCAGGTTGGCGGCGGGCTGCGAGAACATGCGCTGCCTGAACTCCGTGAGCCGCTTGTTGTCCTCGTTGCCCGTGATTTCAGCCTCGCCGATTTTTGCGGCGTCGCCTTTCATCTTTATGGTTGCGCCCGGCTCTGCCACGATATAGGTTTTGGAAAAGTTCGGATAGAGGAGCGTAAGCACAGAGGGACGGTCGATCTTCTTTTCATACTCGAACTTTCCGTTGCTGATGTGTATCGTGTCGAAGCCGGCGGCGGGATTTTCTTCGCTGTAAATATAAAACTCTGCCTGGCGGATATTTTGCAGTTTCCCCTCAAAGCGCATCGTGTCCTTGTCCGGGCCGCAGGCCGCGAGCGCGGCCGCTCCGATTATTGCAACCGCAAGCAGCCTAAGTGTGCCAAATACGTTTCTCATTCCTTATTTATAATAACAAAAAGGAGAATGGGCATTGCTTTCAAAGCTTAGCCGCCATTCTCCTTTTTTATTCGGTAATATTACGATTGGTTTATTTCACAAGGCTCTGGAAAGTGCCGTTGTTGAAGAGCGACAAGAACTCAAGGTCGCGCTTTGCACGTTCTTTGAGCGAAGCGTCCTTGGCAAACGCATTGCGGAGGCTCTGGATAGCGGTGGCTTCCTGGCCGGTGCGTGCTGCAAGCACTGCTTTCAGATAGTCGGTCGTGGCATCCGGGCTCTTGATTTCAGCAAGGGTCTGGGCAGCTTCCGTGTAATTCTTGTTGAGAATTTGCGCAAGGGCGGCCGAGTTGGTGCTTACGCCTTTCAGGCTTTGTGCGGACTGAGCATAGTTGCCGGCAGCCACCTGCAAGTTGCCAAGGAGTTCGTTGTAGTTCTTGGAGGTCGTGGCTTTGGCCAGATAGGCCTGTGCTTCTTCTGCTTTGCCCTGCGCCATGGCGATAAGTGCCTTGTTGGCATTGGCTTCCGTAGCAGAGGGGTTGAGTTGCAGAGCCTTCTGCACATAGTTCTCTGCAGCTGCGAGGTCGCCTGCCTTGTAAGCGAGCGATGCGAGGTTGTTGAAAGCGCGGTAGTCGTTGGGGTAGAGCTTAGCCGTGGTTTCGTAAATGGTCTTCTGCTCGGCGGTGCTTTCAGTGAGCGTTGCAGAATAAAGGAGTTCTTCAACAGAAAGCTGCTTTGCGTCTGTCTTGAACTGTTCCTGAATTTCATCGTCCGAACGGCCGATAATCTGATAGTTCACCGTAAGGCGTGCGCGGCGCAGTTCGGGAAGCACCTCGTCGGCCAGTTCTTTGAAGGCAACGGAGATGTTCTTAATCTGCTGTTCGCGCTCTTCGGGGTCGCTGTACATAGAGAGCACGCGCAGGATAACGTCCTTGTCCTGAATGTTAGAAGCGGCAACGAGTTGCTGGAAGCCGTCCCAGTCCTCAGCGGTGTAAGACGACTGCACGTCGGCATCGAAATTCATCTTTTTCAGTTCGCCTTTGAGGAAATCGGAAGACGACTTGCCGCGATTTTCTGCCAAGGCCGTGTTTAGCTTCAAGCCGCCATCGGGCGAAGCATAAGCCGAAACCTCAATGCCGTCGAGCATGTAGCCCTTTTGGTCGTTCTTGATGTCGCGCAGCGTTTGGAGGAACTCTTGCACAGAGGTTGTCTTCAATTCGCTGGTGCGCACCTTAGCCTGCTGTATGAGGTATTTGATTTGCGCCTGCTTGGTCTGTGCAATGGCATACTGGTAAGCATCCGTGGCGTTGGCTGTGTTTGCAGAGCCAATGGCATTGCTGAGCAGCGTGGCCGTGGCGATAACGCCGTCTGCCACCTTCACCTCAGGTACATTGAACGTCTTTTTGCCAATTTTGGCATCGAAGGTCAGGTAAAGTTCGCTCTTCTGCATGGCAGGCACGTAGTTGAACGTGTTGCGCATGGTGTAGTTGCCGCCAACTTTGTAGGAGATTTCCTGATTGTTGCCCTGTACTTTTTCACCTTGGAACGTTGCAGCCTGCCCCGTGGCCTGTCCGTTCTCGTAGCGAATCACGGGCGTAACGGTTACGACGGCTTTTTTCTTCATGTATTTCTCGGGGAAACGGCCGTTGATAGTGACGGGCACTTTGCCGCTGATTTCTTCGAGAGGCGAAGGAGTAACGGTAAAATTGTCGGCAGAGAGTTCGCCGAGTTTGCTGCAAGAGCTAAGCACCAAGGTGGAAGCCAGTGCAGTCATCAAGAAAGATTTGCTGTTCATTGTTATATATATAATATTGTATATAGAATTTTATAAGGGGTTAGGAAGCGATAGATAAACCGCAGCCTATTTTCTGCAAAGTTACGCCTTTTTGCTTATAAGATACTTATAAAACCGCACGTTTTTAGGCTTTTTGTGTTTCTCCAAGCTTTTTACACCATTTTCCGCCCAATAAAGCATAGAGGCCGATGATGATAAAAGGAATGCTTAACAGCTGGCCTTGGTTTAAGCCTATGGCAGAAACCATTTCCAGTTCCCATTGTTCCTGCACGTCTTTCAGGAACTCGATGAAAAAGCGGAAAGTAAAGATGCTCGTGAGGCAGAAACCGAAGAAGAAGCCCGTGCCCATGCGCTTCGGGTAGCGGCGGAAGAGCCAAAGCCCAATCCAAAGGAACACAAAATAAGCGATTGCCTCGTACAGCTGTGCCGGATGACGGGGCAATTGCTCATGGTTTTGCAAAAACACGAAACCGTAGTCGCTACCCGTAAACTTGCCCACGATTTCCGAGTTCATGAGGTTGCCTATCCTTATGGCGCAGGCCGTTACGGGCACCACCAGTCCCATCGTGTCCACAACGCGCATGATATTGACACCCGTGCGCCGCACATACAGCCACAGGGCGATGATGATGCCTATGGTGCCGCCGTGGGAGGCAAGGCCGGCGTAGCCGGTGAAGTGCCAGCCGCCCGCAGCGTCCTGCCTGATGGGGAGGAACATCTCAATGGGGTGAGAGAGAAAGTAGCCCGGCTCGTAAAACAGGCAGTGGCCAAGGCGCGCACCCAGAAGCGTGCCCACAAACACATAGAAAAAGAGGGGTTCAAACTTTTCCTGCGGTATATTCTGCTTTTTATAAAGCCATTGTGCCAGGAGATATGCCAAAGCCAAACCGATGCACCAACACACGGCATACCAGCGGAAAGTCAGCGGCCCTAAGGTAAGAGCCACCTCATCGGGATTCCAAAAAATCATGAGCCTTTTGTTTTATTGTAAACAAGTAGACAAGTTGACGAGTAAGCAAGTAGGCGAGTAAATGAATAAGAAAGACTTAAACATTAAAGCGGAAATGCATGATGTCGCCGTCCTGTACTACATATTCCTTGCCTTCCACGTGCAACAATCCGGCATCGCGCACGGCGGCTTCCGAACCATATTTAATATAGTCGTCATATTTGATGACCTCGGCGCGGATAAAGCCCTTTTCAAAATCCGTATGGATCACACCGGCACACTGCGGTGCTTTCCAGCCCTTGCGGTAGGTCCACGCCTTCACCTCCATTTCGCCGGCGGTGATGAAGGTTTCGAGTTCGAGCATCTTGTAGGCAGCCTTGATGAGGCGGTTGCAGCCGCTCTCTTCCAAACCTACGTCTTCGAGAAACATTTGCCGCTCCTCGTAGCTTTCGAGTTCGGCGATGTCGGCTTCGGTCTGGGCAGCCAGCACGAGCACCTCGGCGTTTTCCTCTGCCACGGCATTTTTCACGGCCTCGACATACTTGTTGCCCGCCTTGGCGGAAGCCTCGTCCACATTGCACACATAGAGCACCGGCTTCGAGGTGAGCAGAAACAGTCCGCGTGCGGCTTTCTCCTCGTCTTTGCTTTCAAATTGCACGGTGCGGGCCGACTTACCTTGCAGCAGGGCTTCGCGGTAGGCGCACAGCACGTCGTATTCCAGCTTTGCGTTCTTGTCGCCGCCCACTTGGGCTATTTTCTCCACCTTGCGCAGGCGGTTTTCGATGGTTTCGAGGTCTTTCAGTTGAAGTTCTGTGTCGATGATTTCCTTGTCGCGCACGGGATCCACGCTGCCGTCCACATGCACCACATTGTCGTCGTCGAAGCAGCGCAGCACATGGATAATGGCATCCGTTTCGCGGATATTTCCGAGGAATTGGTTGCCGAGACCTTCGCCCTTCGATGCGCCTTTCACGAGACCTGCGATGTCTACGATTTCCACGGTGGTCGGCACGATGCGCCCCGGGTGTACCAGTTCGGCGAGTTTCGTGAGCCGTTCGTCGGGCACGGTAATCACGCCCACGTTGGGCTCAATGGTGCAGAAAGGGAAGTTGGCCGATTGTGCCTTAGCGTTGCTCAGGCAGTTGAACAAGGTGGACTTGCCCACGTTGGGCAGTCCCACGATGCCGCATTGTAAACTCATTTTATCTAATGTTTTATGTTTCAGCCTGCAAAATTAGTGCAAGGCGAGCGAAGAGCAAAGAAAAAAGCGGAAAATGAAAGCCGCAGGCTTTTATTTGAGGCTATTTCTTTGCTTTTCCGAGCCGCAGCCTGATTTCTCCAAAATTAGTGCAAGGCTTCAAGGAACTATTCAAAATCATCTGCGCAGACACGCAGCGCTGGTACGGAGAAAAATTTTGCGGTCATATAAGCAAAATTTCGCCAGATGCTAAGACAATTTTTCCCGTCCTATAAGAAAAAGTTTGTTACAAAGTTTCTAATACATATTACAAAGTTTGTAACACATGTTAGAAAGTTTGTAATATGCGTTACAAAGTTTGTAACAAAACATTCCTTATAGGATGGTAAAAAACATCTGCCCATTCCGTAAAAAATATCTGCGCAAAGCCGAAAATCTTTCAAGGAGATACTGCGAAATAGGTTCGGGGAAATGTTCGGGCTTTGCCGGGCTGTCGCCGTTTACTTATGCATAAAATGCCAAAAACACTAAAAAAGGGAAGTTTTTGTAGACTATCATACGAAAAAAGCGGGGTTTTCTTGTCACATTGTTTTTTTTGAGTACCTTTGCGCTCAATAATAATACATGTAAAAGCATCTCTCAAATCATGGAAAATATTGACGCATTGGATTTGAAAATCCTCGGCATCATCTCGGTCAACGCCCGCATTCCGTTTAAGGACGTGGCAGCCGTGTGCGGCGTGTCCCGCGCAGCCATCCACCAGCGCGTGCAGCGCCTCATCGAGGCCGGCGTGATTACCGGCTCGGGCTATACGGTTTGCCCCAAGAGCATCGGCTACAGCACCTGCACCTACGTGGGCATCAAGCTCGAAAGAGGGTCGATGTACAAGCGCGTGGCGGCAGAGTTGGATAAAATTCCCGAAATCGTGGAGTGCCACTTCACAACCGGCCCTTACACGATGCTCGTAAAGCTCTATTCGCGCGACAACGAGCACCTCATGGACCTGCTCAACAACCGCATTCAGGAAATATCGGGCGTAATCTCCACTGAGACGCTCATCTCGCTCGAGCAAAGCATCAGCAGGAGCGTGCCCGTGATGCAAAATGAAAAATAATTTATCTGTGTAACAACCAAGTCGGACGAGTGGAGGCAGCGATGCCTCTGCTCGTTTGCTCGTTTTGTTGAATATGAATGTTTACGGTAAGCCAAATGAGCAGAGTTCAAGATCGCTTGAATACTCTGCCATGGCGAGAAAACATCTATAGAATATGAACTTTGAAGGCCCGCTCATCGGGTTGGCAACGTTCCTGATTATCGGAGTGTTCCACCCCATAGTCATTAAGACGGAATATTATTTCGGCACGCGCCCCTGGTGGATTTTCCTGCTCCTCGGACTGGGTTGCATCGCCGGTGCGCTGTTTGTGGAAAGCACTTTGGCGAGTGCCTTGCTCGGCGTTACCGGTTTCTCGTCGCTTTGGACCATCCTCGAACTCTTTGAGCAAAAGGAGCGCGTGAGGAAAGGGTGGTTTCCGAAACGGGGAGAGAAAAAGTAAAAACGAATTTGCAAAAAATGACCGCACCATTCGACGGCGCAGACTACCGCCGCGCCACAGACCATTTCCCAAACTTTGAAGCACGCCCGCTCATAGGCATCGCCGGCAACTTCGGCGACAAGGGCTGCGAGCTTGCCGAGGGCTACTACGAGAGCATCGTGGCGGCAGGCGGCGTGCCCGTGGTGCTACCGCCTACCATGACGCAGCCCGAACAGGTCGTCAGCCTGCTCGAACGCCTCGACGGCATCTTGCTCTCGGGCGGCGCAGACCTCAACCCGCTCTACGTGGGCGAAGAGCCCGTGCCCGGCCTGGGTGGCATCAACGCCCGCCGCGACCGCTTCGAAATGTTTCTCATACGCCTTGCTCGCGACCGGCAGATACCCATGCTCGGTATTTGCCGGGGCATTCAGATGCTCGCCGCCGCGCTCGGCGGAAAGATATTCCAAGACTTGTCGTCCGCAAACATCGCACCGCTTATCAAGCATTCGCAGCAGGCGGAGCGCGGCGTGCCCACGCACACCGTGCAGGCTAAGGAAGGCTCGCTGGTGCGCCGGCTCTTGGGCGACGAGTTTGCCGTCAACTCCTTCCACCATCAGGCGGTGGCCGACGCAGGTCCCTGCCTCACGGCAACGGCTTGGGCGAAGGACGGCGTGATTGAGGCCGTGGAAAACGAAACGGGCAGCATTGTGGGCGTGCAGTGGCACCCGGAATGTTTCCTCGCCGCCCGCGACGAAAGCATGATGCCCCTCTTCCGCCACCTCACGGCGCAGGCGGAGGCATTCCGCAAGGCTAAAGCCTTCCACCAATGCAGTCTGACGCTCGACTCGCACTGCGACACACCGATGTTCTTCGACAAAGGCGTGCGCCTCGACCGCCGCGACCCGCAGCTGCTGGTGGATTTCCACAAGATGACGGAGGGCCGTCTCGACGCCAGCATCATGGTGGCGTATATCCCGCAAGGTTCGCTCACGGACGAGGGACGCGCCGACGCTACGCGTATGGCGGAACGGCTGCTCGGCGAACTCGAAGAGCGCGTGGGGCGCACAAGGGGCGTGGCACTGGCACGCACGCCCCACGAACTGGCGGCCAACAAGCGGCGCGGCATCAAGTCGATTATGCGCGGCATAGAAAACGGCTACGCCATTGGGCGCGACCTTAGCCTCATAGAGCATTTCCGAAAAATGGGCATCGTCTACATGACGCTCTGCCACAACGGCGACAACGACCTCTGCGACTCCGCACGCCGCTCGCAGCAGACGCACGGCGGACTGAGCGACTTCGGGCGCGAGGCGGTGCGCGAGATGAACCGCACGGGCATGATGGTCGACCTCTCGCACGCAGCAGAGACCTCGTTCTACGATGCGCTGCGCGAGAGCCGCGTGCCCATCGTCTGCTCCCACTCCTCGTGCCGCGCCCTGTGCAATCACCCGCGCAACCTCACGGACGACCAGTTGCGTGCCCTGGCGGAGAAGGGCGGCGTGGCGCAAATCACGTTCTACAACGGCTTTCTCGTTGAGGGCGATGCCGTGGCCAGCATCGACGACGCGGTGCGCCACATTCTCCACGCCGTGAGCGTGGCGGGTATCGACCACGTGGGCATCGGCACTGACTTCGACGGCGACGGCGGCGTGCGCGGCCTCGACTCGGCATCGAGTCTGATAAAACTCACCGAGGCGCTCCAAGCAGAAGGCATCGACCACGAAGACCTCGAAAAGATATGGGGCGGAAACTTCCTCCGCGTGATGCGGCAGGCACAGGCCGCAGCCGAAGGTGTATGATAATGAACCGCCAATTTATAAAATAGAATATATAGCCTCTATAAAAATATATCCCTTTATCAATCTTATGTCACTGAATACTTTTCTCTCGGCCTGTGCCCTCGTGGCGGCAAGCCTCTTCATAAGCAGCTGCAAAAACGCGGGCAGCTCGCAAGCCACGGCGACCGACCCCATCGACTCGGCACGCATCACCAGCGTGCGCTTCATCGCCGACTCGGCATTTGCCACCATTAAGGCGCAATGCGACTTCGGGCCGCGCGTGCCCAACTCCGAAGCCCACCGCCGCTGCGGCGACTACATAGCGGCAAGGTTTAAGGCGCTTGGTCTGGAAGTCACGGAGCAGAAAGCCAGCCTCACGGCGTGGGACGGCAACGTGCTCCAGACGCGCAACATCATCGCCGCCTATCGCCCCGAACTGACCGACCGCATCATCATCTGCACGCACTGGGAAAGCCGCCCGTGGGCCGATGCCGACCCAGACAGTTCGCGCCACCGCGAACCCGTGATGGCTGCCAACGACGGCGCGAGCGGCGTGGGCGTGATGCTCGAAGTGGCACGCCTTTTGGAGCAACTCAATCCGAGCGTGGGCATCGATTTCATCTGTTTCGACTCCGAAGACTACGGTGCGCCTTATTGGGAAGAAGGGCCCGACGACGGCACAGACTGGTGCATGGGCTCGCGTTACTGGGCCAACCACCCGCACCGCGAGGGCTATGCCGCGCGCTACGGCATCTTGCTCGACATGGTGGGCGGCAAGGATGCCCGTTTCTGCTACGAAGGCGTTTCGCTGCGCTATGCCCGCGACATCGTGCTGCGCACGTGGGAAGCAGCCGCACTGGCAGGCGCAGGCAAATATTTCTTGCAGCAGGAAGGCGGCTGGGCGCAGGACGACCACGTGCCGATGAACGAGATTGCCGGTATTCCCACCATCGACATCATTCCCTTTGTAGACGGGGCGCACAGCTTCGGCGCAACGTGGCACACCGTGCACGACACGCCCGAAAACATTTCCACCGAAACGCTCCAGGCCGTGGGGCAAACATTAGTGCAACTTATTTCTGAAGAAAATAACGAATAAGAATAATATGACTATCAACGAAATACAAGACGAGATTATCGAGGAGTTCGCAGAGTTCGACGACTGGATGGATAAGTATCAGCTGCTCATCACTATGGGCGAGGAGCAAGAACCGCTGCCCGCCGAACTCAAAACGGAGCAGAACCTGATAGACGGCTGCCAGAGCCGAGTGTGGCTCGTGTGCGACGAACGCGAAGGAAAACTGCAATTCCGCGCCGAGAGCGACGCGCTGATTGTGAAAGGCATCGTGTCGCTGCTTATCCGCGTAGTCACGAATCACACGCCGCAGGAAATCCTCGATGCCGACCTTTACTTTATCCCCCAAATCGGTTTGACAGAACACCTCAGCCCCACGCGCAGCAACGGCCTGCTGGCTATGGTGAAGCAAATCAGGATGTACGCCCTCGCATTTTCCCAACTAAGAAAGTAGGGGCGTTTTGCAAAACGCCCGCCGTGTGCGCCGAATGGCGTAATCAAGTAAGCAATCTATCTCGTCTACTTGTTTACTCGTCTACTCGTAACTAATAACAAACGATAAGGGAAAATGAAATTTATCCATACCGCCGACTGGCATCTCGGCAACAAGTTCCACGGGCATGAGCGCATTGAGGAGCATCGGCATTTCCTGGACTGGCTGCTCGGCGTGCTTTGCCAGCAGCAGCCTGACGCTTTGCTGATTGCCGGCGACATTTTCGACACCGCCAATCCCCCGGCTGCGGCCGAGCAGATGCTTTACGACTTTTTCGCCGAAGCCACGCGCCGCCTGCCCGGCCTGCAAATAGTGGCCATTGCCGGCAACCACGATTCCGCGCCGCGCCTCGAAGCTCCCGCCGCCCTGCTCAAACCACACAATATATATATAAGGGGCACGGTGCCGCGCACAGAGCACGACCAGCCCGACTACGATCATTTTCTTCTGCCCCTTTCCACGCGCCACAGTTCCGAAGCCGTGTGCGTGTGCTATGCGCTGCCCTTCTTGCGCTCGTGCGACTATCCCGCCGGTATGTCGGCAGCCGAGGGGCTTTCCCTTTATTTCTCCAATATCCGCAAGCACCACCGCAAAAGCGACTTTGACGGCCTGCCCGCTATCTGCCTGGCCCATTTCTACGCTGCGGGGGCAGAGATTTGCGCCGAGGAGCATTCCGAACGCCTCGTAGTGGGCGGTCAGGACTGCGTGCCGGCCGATGTTGTGGGCAAAGGCATAGCCTACGCCGCCTTGGGGCATATCCACAAGGCACAGGCCGTGGGCGAAGGCGCGGCCTACTATCCCGGCAGCCCCATTCCCCTTTCTTTTTCTGAAAAGAATTACCGCCGTGGCGTGAACCTCGTGGAAATTTCTGCCGAAGGCGAAACGACCGTCACGCGCCTCGACTACACGCCCTTGCGCCAAGTGGTCACGATCCCTGTAAAGGGACGTGCCGCCAGCGTGGCGGAAGTGCTCGATGCCATCGCCGCCCTGCCCGAACGCCAAGGCGGCGACGATGCTGCGGCATGGCCTTATCTGGAAATTAAGGTCGAGGAACGACAGCCCGAACCCACTATCATGCACACCATCACCGAGGCACTGCAAGGCAAGGCGGTGCATTTCTGCCGTATGCTGCGCCTGCAGCCCGAGACCGACGCGGCGGCCGGGACAGAAAGCGAGGCAACCCTGCGGGAAACGCTCGCCGACATCAAGCCCGAAGAGATGCTGCGCCGCACCTTTGCCAATCTTTACAAAAGCGACCTGCCCGATGCCCTGCTCGAGAGATTTCGCAAGGCGGAGGCTGAGGCTGGAAATAACGACTAAAAGGTCCACGGATATTTTTTGCCCACGAATCACACGAATTTACACGAATCATATCCAATAACATAAATGGCGACCTGTTCGGTCGCACGAATTTTCACTAATCCAATCATTGTATTCGTGTGATTAGTGCGACCGAGCAGGTCGCCATTTTTGAAATGCTTTGTTATTCGTGTAAATTCGTGTGATTCGTGGGCAAAAAAATATTTGTTGGCAAAAAAATAATTTGCGGGCAAAAAAATAATTCGTTGATAAATTCAACCAACAGATGAATATTGAGAAAATCATCATAGAAAATCTCGCCTCTATTTCCGGCGAGCAAACCATAGATTTCACAGCCGAGCCGCTGCGCTCCGCCGGTCTTTTTGCCATAACCGGCGACACGGGAGCGGGCAAAAGCACCATACTCGATGCCATCTGCCTCGCGCTCTACAACCGCGCCCCGCGTTTCGACGATGCCGAGCGGATAAGGAAAGACGAACTCGAAACGAGCGACGACAAAGGGCAATCTATTCAGGCGGGCGACGTGCGCGGCATGCTGCGGCGCGGACAGAAGCACGGCAGCGCCACCCTCATTTTCGCCACGCCCGACGGCGCGCGCTACGAGGCACGCTGGTCGGTGCGCCTGAAACGCACGGGCACCTACGACCGCGTGGAGCGTTCCCTGCGCCGCCTCTCGCCCAAAAAGCACACGTTTGGCGAACGCGAGATCGACGATGCCGTGCGCGATGCCGTGGGCTTGGACTACGCGCAGTTCACGCGCACCGTGCTGCTGGCGCAAAACAGTTTTGCTAATTTCCTCAAAGCCCGCCGCGACGATAAGTCTGCCCTGCTCGAGAAACTCACGGGCACCGACATCTACGGCCGTATTTCTAAGAAGGTTTACGAACTCAACGCCGAGGCGCAGGCCGATGTGGAGGCTCTGAAAAACAAGATGGAGGGCATGCTCCACGACCGCCTCGAACCCGAAGAGCTTGCCGCCCTCGAAGAACGCCAAAACCTCTTGCAGGCCTCTATCGGTCAGAACGAGGAAAGCCTGGAAAAGACCGCGCGGCAGCTGCAATGGTATGCCGACACGGCGCTTGCAGAGCAGGAGGTGGCGCAGAAGGAGCAGGAGCACGACCGCGCCCACAAGGAACTGGAGGCGTTGCGCGGCGATGAATTGGAACTCCTGCGCTACGACGAGCTCTCGCCCATACAGCCACTTTTTCAGGAAATCAGGATGAGGCAGGCCGACCTCGCCGCCATGCAGCAGCGCGAGGCTGAAACAGCCCGCGCCCTCGCCGCCGCCAAAGAGACGGCCGATGCAGCCGCCCGCCGTCTCGACACCGCCCGCGAGGCTACCGACGATGCGGAGCAGTTCCTCCGCATCCGCCAGCCGCTCATCAGCAGGGGCAATGCCCTTGCCGGCGAAATAAAGATGGCTGAGGCGCAGTTTGCCGACCTCAGGAAGCAAATGGAAAATAGCCAAGCCCTTGCCGGCGAAAAGCGGCAGCAGCGCGAGGCAAAGGAACAGGCCCTCAAAGCCACGGAGCAGGAGAAGAACCTGCGGCAGAGCCACGTTCAGGAACTCGCCGTGCACCGTATGATGTTTGATAAGTTCGACTTGGTGAAAGACAAACTCACCATGCTCCAGGCCGAAACTGCCCGCAACAGCGAGCAGCACGCCAAGCACGCTGCCCTCGCCAGCCGCCAGCAGATGCTCAAAGGCCGCCTCGCCGCCGGCGAAAGCAACTTGCAGGAAAGCCAGGCCAAGATGAACGCCCTGAAAAGCGAACTCCTCATTCACCGGCAGAGCAACCACGGGCACGACAGCACGGAGCTGCAGCAGCGCGCCATAGAACTGAAAAACAAGCTCGGCGGACTGCAACGCGCCGAAAAGCTGTGGCGGCACATCGCCGACGGATATGCCGAAATAGAAGAGAAGAACGCGCTCATGCGCCGCATTGCCGCCGCTATACGCAACCAAAAGACTGAACTCGCCGCCGCCGCCCAAGAACTGGCTGCCGAAGAGAGTGCCTACGACCGCATCCGCACCGCCTACACCCTTAGCCAGACAGAAAACATCAAGCGGCTCCGCAAGCAGCTCGTAGAGGGCACGGCCTGCCCCGTGTGCGGCGCGACCCATCACCCTTACCACACCGAGACGGAGCGCGAGCTGGGCGAACTCCTTTTCAGCCTCGAGCAGGAATACAACGCCCTCTCCGCCTCGCTGGCCGCCAAGCGCGGGCAGGTGGAAGAACTGCGCGGACGGCTGCTTTCGGAAGAGGTGCGCCTGCAAGCCGAGCAAGGATTTTTCAAGGAAAGGCAGAAACGCCTCGATGCCGACCTGGAAGAATGGCATGCCTACGCCGCCATCGACCAGACCTTTGCCGATGCCTCGCAAACCGTGAACCACGAGGCACGTCTCACCACCATACGCCTCCTGGCAGAAGGCGCGGGACGCGAACTCAAAGAAGCCGAGAAAGACTTGGAGGCCTACAACTTCCACCAAAGCCACATCAACAGCCTCAACGAGCAAATAGCCGCGCTCGAGGCGCAAATGGCCGACAGCCGCCAGCAAATCGACAGCTGCCGCACGGAACTGAAAATCGCCGCTGCTGCCGCCGACGACCTTCAGGCGGCCATCTTCCTCTCCGACCGCTCCTGCGCCACGCTCTATGCCGACCTCGGCGACATGGTGACGCTCTCGGGCTGGTTTGCCGACTGGAAGAAGAGCCCCGACAATTTCCGCCTGCGCCTCTCTGCCCTCCACGGCGACTGGGCCGGCACCTGCGCCGCCCTCGAAGATGCCGCCCGCCGCGAGGCTGCCCTGCGCGACGAGCTCAAGAATGCCCGCGAGAACGAGGCGGAAGCCCAGAAGCGGTGCGCCGACTGCCGCGAGCGCATCGGCGCGGCCTCCGAGCAGCTGCATGCCAAGCAGAGCGAGATGTTCCGCCTTTTCGGCGATGCCACGCCTGAGAGCGAACTCGCAGCCCTCAATGCCCGCGTCGAGGAAGCACGCGCCGCAGAAGCCGCCGCCCGAAAGCAGAGCGAGGAAGCCCTAATGGGACTGCAGGCTGCCGAGGCACGCCTGCGGGGACTTGCCGAAGAGCGCGACAAATGCCGGCAGACGCATCGCGAGAAGTCGCAGGCACTCGACCTCTGGATAGCGCGTTTCAACACGGCGCACCCGCCCGTCACCTTTGAAGAACTCACCCGC
Organism: Bacteroidales bacterium; assembly: GCA_022775595.1. GTDB lineage: Bacteria > Bacteroidota > Bacteroidia > Bacteroidales > Bacteroidaceae > Alloprevotella. The sequence continues at coordinate 17,559 of JALFJC010000075.1, forward strand.
CTCTTCACTGCCGATACCGACCGCAAAGCCATGCGTGAGCACATCGCCGCCTGCCGCGGCCGCCTCGCCCTTGCCGACCACCGCCTTGAGGAAGCCCGCACGCGCCTGCTCTCCCTGCAAGCCCAGTCGTGGAAGCCGCGCGAAGACCAGCCCGGCGAAAGCCGCGAGGCACTTGCCGCCGCCAAGGGCAAACTGGAAGCCAAATTAGAAAGTTGCCGCGAGGAGAGCACGCTCATCCGCTCGCGCCTCCTCTCCCACCGCAACTGCGAACAGCGTGCCGCCGCGCTTTCCGCCGACCTCGCCCAAGCGGAGGACAACGCCGCGCAGTGGTCACGCCTCAACCAGCTCATCGGCAGCAGCGACGGCAAGCGTTTCCGTGAAGCGGCGCAGGCTTACACCTTCCGCCACCTCGTGGCGCAGGCCAACCATCACCTCTCCCGCCTCTGCCCACGCTATTCGCTGCAAACGCTCGGCGGCAGCCTCACGCCCATAGTCGTAGACCATTACATGTTCGACCGCCCGCGCTACGTGCACTCCCTTTCGGGCGGCGAAACCTTTGTGGTGAGCCTTGCCCTCGCCCTTGCCCTCGCCTCCCTTTCGTCGGGCAGCCTGCGCATCGGCAGCCTCTTCATTGACGAGGGCTTCGGCAATCTCGACCGAGACTCGCTCGACACCGTGATGGAAGCCCTTGCCAATCTCGAGCATTCCGAAGGCCGCAAGGTTGGCGTTATCAGCCATACCGAACAGATACGCGCCCAAATCGCGCCGCAAATCCGCCTCGTGCCGAAAGCCGCCGACGGAGCATCGGTCATCAAGGTACAGTAGGGGCGTTCTGCAGAACGCCCGATAAAAAAGATTGCCTACCCCGCGATGGAATAGGCAATCTTTATTTTACGCCTGCGCCCCGTGCGGCGTAGGCTGTCTTTGTAATTTTATTGCATCAAAAAGTCGTAGATATTTATGAATAGAATGCCGCTCTCGTCATGGCTGCCTATTGTGTGGTCGCCGACTACCACCATTTTTTGGAAACCATCGTCGATACGTCTCAAAGATTTGGTCTCCTGATCTATCTTTTCTTGTGTCGGCAAAGCCAACGCCGATTGCACATAAAGCCTTTGGCTGCCTTTGTTGCACACAAAATCCACTTCGAGTTGCTTGCGAAAGCTCACTCCCTGTGCATTCTTGCCGTTGTACGGCACTACACCGACATCTACATTATAGCCCCTGCCACGCAATTCGTTATAAATCAGGTTTTCCATAAGGTGTGTTTTTTCCACCTGTCGGAAATTAAGCAGGGCATTGCGCAAACCAAGGTCGCTGAAATAGTATTTCAAAGGCGTACCGATATACCTTTTCCCTTTGACATCATATCGATTCACTTGCTCCACAAGAAATGCATCGCAGAAGTAGTCAATGTAAGACTTCAGCGTCGGAGCGCCGATAGAGACATTCTTGACGGTTTTGAATGTATTGGAAAGTTTCTGCGGATTGGTAAGTCCGCCAATCCCAGAGGCGAGCATGGCGAGCAGTTCCTCCAGCTCTGCACTGTTTTTCACGCGGTTGCGCTCAAGAATGTCAATGATATAGGTTTCTTTGAGCAAATCTTTCAGCACCGTCGACCGATATTCATCGTTGGGCTGCAAGGCCACCTGAGGCAGACCGCCATATCGCAGATAGTGTTCCAGCGCATCTTCTTTCGACCCATTGTAAAACGTCATCAGTTCGGCAAACGATAGTGGCGATATGTGTATCTGCAATCCGCGTCCGCGAAATTCGGTAACGATGTCCTTAGACAAGAAACGGGCATTGCTGCCGGTCACATAAATATCCACATTCTCAATGTGCATCAACCCGTTCAGCACGTCCTCGAAATCGCCGAGCAACTGCACTTCGTCGAGGATAATATAATAAACCCTGCCGTCTTTTATCCTCTCTTTCACATAGTTGTAAAACACTTCCGGCACACGGTACCGCTTATTGGCAAAATCGTCGAATTGCATTTCTATGATATGCCCGGCATCTACACCTTCATTCAGAAGCCGCTGCTTGAAAATGTTGAACAGCAAAAAAGACTTGCCGCTTCTCCTTATTCCCGTAACGATTTTGACCAATCCGTTCAGTCTGCTGTCCAGCAATCGGGACAGGTATTTGTTTCTATCGATAATCATCTTGTATTAGATTTTTGCGTAAATACGCATTTTTCTAATGCAAATATAGGGTATTTGCCCTGTTTTACAAAGGATTTTTGCGTAAATACGCATTTTCCTAATGCAAAACCTCTTTTCAATGATGCCAGCCGCGTCCGTTTGCGCTTTCTGCTTGATATTTTTTATTTTCAAGGGGCAATTTCTTCCGTTCTCCTTGATATTTTTTTCTGTCCTATAAGATAGTTTTTGTTACAAAGTTTGTAACACGTATTACAAACTTTGTAACATGTGTTAGAAACTTTGTAACAAGCGTTAGAAACTTTGTAATAAACTTTTTCTGCGCAGATAGTGAAAAATATCAGGCAGAAAGGAAAAATTTGCTCGGAGATAATGAAAAATGTCTTACGTGAGCGCGAATGTTATCCCACGTGATGGCGTTTGCCGCCTGCGCCGGAAGTAAATCGCGCATAGCGGGCTTTGCGCCCGCTATGAAGGGTTGTGAAGGGTTGAATGACGGGTTTGAAGTTCATACCGTTCATCCGCAAACGCCTTACGTCCAGACGAATAACTATAAAGATGAAGGGTTGAAAGGTTTTTAGGGAAGAAAATTGCGTAACGCGCACGCGCGCGATGCAGACGTTTTTTTTCTTGACAGTTTGGGGCGGGCGTTCTGCAGAATGCATCTGCTGCTTATTAATCTTAGGCATAAATAACAAAACTTGGCGGGCAAAAATTTTTATTGCAAAAGTTTTTTCGTAATTTTGCCTCGCATATAAGATAACGCGGCATCGCCGCAAATCTCTTACCGCAACAAACAACCTCTAACTTATATATTTTTATGGCAAAATTAGATCTTAGCAAGTACGGTATTACCGGTGCAACCGAAGTGCTGCACAACCCTTCCTACGAAGTGCTTTTTGAAGAAGAAACGAAAGCAGGCCTGGAAGGCTTCGACAAAGGTCAGGAAACAGAGCTCGGCGCAGTCAATGTGATGACCGGCGTTTACACCGGCCGCTCGCCCAAAGACAAGTTCTTTGTGATGGACAGCGTGAGCAAGGACACCGTTTGGTGGACTTCCGAAGAATACAAGAACGACAACAAGCCCGTGAGCGAAGCCACTTGGGCAGAGCTCAAGAAGCTCGCCACCGCCGAACTCTCCAACAAGAAGCTCTACGTGGTGGATGCCTTCTGCGGCGCCAACGAAGCAACCCGCCTCAAAGTGCGCTTCATCATGGAAGTGGCTTGGCAGGCTCACTTCGTGACCAACATGTTTATCCGTCCCACGGTGAAGGAGCTTTCCGATTTCGGAGAACCCGACTTCGTGGTGTTCAACGCCTCTAAGGCAAAGGTTGAAAACTACAAGGAACTCGGTCTCAACTCTGAAACCGCCGTTGTGTTCAACCTCACATCCAAGGAACAGGTAATCATCAACACGTGGTACGGCGGCGAAATGAAGAAGGGCATGTTCTCCATCATGAACTACCTCAACCCGCTCCGCGGCATCGCCTCCATGCACTGCTCCGCCAACACCAACAAGGAAGGCACGGACTCCGCTATCTTCTTCGGCCTCTCCGGCACGGGCAAGACCACACTTTCTACCGACCCGAAGCGTCTGCTCATCGGCGACGACGAGCACGGTTGGGACGACGAAGGCGTGTTCAACTACGAAGGCGGCTGCTACGCTAAAGTTATCAACCTCGACAAGGAGAGCGAACCCGATATCTTCAACGCTATCCGCCGCGACGCCCTCTTGGAGAACGTGACGGTGGACGCCAACGGCAAGATCGACTTCGCCGACAAGAGCGTTACCGAGAACACCCGCGTGTCTTACCCCATCGAGCACATCGTGAACCGCGTGGCTCCCGTTTCCAAGGGTCCGCACGCCCATCAGGTGATTTTCCTCTCTGCCGATGCATTCGGCGTGCTGCCTCCCGTGTCTATCCTCAGCCCCGAGCAGACGAAGTACTACTTCCTCAGCGGCTTCACCGCTAAGCTCGCCGGCACGGAACGCGGCATCACCGAGCCCACGCCCACCTTCTCTGCTTGCTTCGGCGCAGCCTTCCTTAGCCTGCACCCCACGAAGTATGGCGAAGAACTCGTTAAGAAGATGGAGAAAGTAGGCGCTAAGGCTTACCTCGTGAACACCGGCTGGAACGGCACGGGCAAGCGCATCTCTATCCGCGACACGCGCGGCATCATCGACGCTATCCTCGACGGCAGCATCGACAAGGCCCCCACGAAGACCATTCCTTACTTCGACTTCGTAGTGCCCACGGAACTCCCCGGCGTAGACCCCGCCATCCTCGACCCCCGCGACACTTACGACTGCGCTTGCAAGTGGGAAGAGAAAGCCAAGGACCTCGCAGCCCGCTTCATCAAGAACTTCGCTAAGTTTGAAGGCAACGCTGCCGGCAAGGCACTCGTAGCCGCAGGTCCGAAGCTCTAATAACGGCATACTGAACCCTATAAATAATACCCCCTCGCACACCCTAAATAGGGCTGCGAGGGGGTTTTTGATGAATAACAATAAATTCCTATTTGTCTTAACTCCGCCGACGGCATAACTACAGAAAGAGGGCAGGGTACACGCGCAAGTACCCTGCCCTCGCTATTTCGAGATTAGTTTATTCCCAGCCGAGTGCGCTGGCACCGAGCACAGCGGCTTCGCTGCCGTTGAGCGAGGAGATGAGCAGCTTGGTCTTTCCCTGGAAGATGTTGAGGGTGTTCTTCTCAAAGGCTTCGCGCAGGGGCTTCATCAGGTACTCGCCCGCCTTGGTGAGGCCGCCGAAGAAGATGATGGCTTCGGGGGAGTTGAACGTCACAAAGTCGGCGCACGACGTGCCGAGCACCTTGCCCGTGAAGTCAAAGATGTCGAGCGCGATGGAGTCGCCCTGCTCGGCAGCTTTGAACACGTCGTAAGAAGTGATTTTATCGGGGTCGAGCTGACGCAAGGGGCTGTCTTCGGTGCGCTTCGAAAGGATTTCGCGCGCCGTGCGTGCCACGCCCGTGGCAGAGCAATAGGTTTCGAGGCAACCGCTGCGCCCGCAGCCGCAGGGGCGGCCGTTCTCTGTATGGTCGATTACGAAGTGACCCAGTTCGCCGGCGAAGCCGTCGTTGCCGTACACGATATTTCCGTCTACCACGATGCCTGAGCCTACGCCCGTGCCGAGCGTAATCATGATGAAGTTCTTCATGCCGCGTGCCACGCCGTAGGTCATTTCGCCCATTGCGGCAGCATTGGCATCGTTGGTAACGCGCGTGGGCACGCCGAGCGCATCCTGGAAGAGCTGAGCGATGGGCACGATGCCCTCCCAAGCGAGGTTGGCAGCGTATTCGATTGTACCGTTGTAAAAGTTGCCGTTAGGCGCGCCGATGCCCATACCTCGGATTTGGCTGATGCCGCCCACGAGGTCGAGCGCGGGCTGCAAAGCCTCCACGCCAGCTTTCACATAGTCGTTGATGTCGGGATAGGCTTTCGTGCTGATGACCACTTGCGCCTTAATCGTGCCTCTCTGGTCTACAATTCCGAATACGGAGTTTGTGCCGCCCATGTCAAGACCGATAACATAGGGTTTTTCGTTTGAGTTATCCATTATTGTTAAAGTATTAGATAGGTTTAGGAATAAAAGGCCTTATGCAAAAGAAAGATAGTGCAAGGCGAGCGCAAAAAGTCCAAGTTTACTTGGCGTTTATGCCGAGCCGCAGCCTATCTTATGCAAAGATAGTGCAAGGCGAGCGCAATAAAACTTGTTTAAATTTCTTGACATTTTCGGCTGCGCTCGGCAATTCAAGCAAACTTGATTGCGCTCGCTTGCACGAAAATTGCCGAGCCGCAGCCTATCTTATGCAAAATTACTGCTTTTTTCATACGTTTTACGTAAGATAAAAGCCTTTTTCTGCGCAGATAAGTCCGATTTGTGTTTTTTTAGGAAAAGCGGCACGGTATTTTTCAGGCATTCTCAAAACGCCCTTACAGGACTTCGCCTTTGAGCGTGGCAGAAGAAGCATCCGTGATGCGCACCGTGGCATATTGCCCCGGGCGCAGCGTGCCACGGTCGAACACCACCACTTTGTTTTGCTCCGTACGGCCGAAGAGTTGTTCGCGCGAGCGTTTCGACGTGCCTTCTATCAATACTTCGTAAGTGTGGCCGATGCAGCGGCGGTTGCTTTCTGCCGAAAGTTCGTTTTGCAGCGCGATGAGTTCTTCGAGTCGGCGCACCTTGACCTCCTCGGGCACGTCGTCGGCAAGGTGCCGGGCGGCGTAGGTGCCGGGGCGTTCGGAGTATTTGAACATGAAAGCGGAGTCGTAGCCGCATTCGCGCATGAGCGAAAGCGAGAGGGCGTGGTCCTCCTCCGTCTCGCTGCAATAGCCGGCAAAGATGTCGGTAGAGAGGCCGCAGTCGGGCACGATGCGGCGGATGGCTGCCACGCGCTCCAGATACCATTCGCGCGTGTACTTGCGGTTCATCAGTTTCAAGATGCGGTTGCTACCGCTCTGCACGGGCAGGTGTATGTGGCGGCATACGTTGGGCTCTTCGGCGATGACGAGCAGCGTTTCATCGCCCATATCCTTCGGGTGGCTGGTGGAGAAGCGGATGCGCATCTCGGGCACGGCGCGCGCCACGAGGCGCAGCAAAGCAGCAAAGTCCACCTCCTCCGTGCCGTTGTGCCGTCCACGGTAACTATTCACGTTCTGCCCGAGCAGGGTGACCTCTTTGTAGCCGCGTGCGGCGAGATCGCGCACTTCGGCGAGAATGCTCTCCACGTCGCGCGAGCGTTCGCGGCCTCGGGTGTAAGGCACGATGCAGTAGTGGCAAAAGTTGTTGCAGCCGCGCATGATGCTTACGAAGCCGGAGATCTGCGGGCCGCAGAGCCTTTGCGGGATAATGTCGCGATAGGTCTCGGTGGTGGAAAGTTCAATGTTGATGGCCTTCTGCCCCAGTTCGGCCTGCGCTGCGAGGTCGGGCAGGGAGAGGTAAGCGTCGGGGCCTGCCACGAGGTCGGCGCCGTAGTCCGTAAGCAGTTGTTCCTTCACACGTTCTGCCATGCACCCCAGCACGCCGATAATGAGTTTACGGCCCTTTCGGCGCAGGGCGTTGAGGGCTTCGAGTCGGTGAATGATTTTCTGCTCGGCGTTATCGCGCACGGAGCAGGTGTTGAGAAACACGGCATTGGCATCGTCGAGGCTGTCAGTCGTTTCATAGCCTGCCATCTTCATCACGGAGGCCACCACCTCGCTATCCGCCACGTTCATCTGGCAGCCGTAAGTTTCGATAAATAATTTCTTCATTGGGAGGTAGACGAGTAAACAAGTTGCCTTGCTGTCAATATCAAAAATCCCCGCTGCGCTTGGCGCGGCGGGGATTTGTCTTTTTTTGAAAGAGATTTTTTTACTTACGCAGACCGAGCGCCTTGACGATGTTGCGGTAGCGTTCGATGTCGCGGCTCTTGAGGTAGTTGAGCAAAGCGCGGCGCTTACCTACGAGCTTAACGAGAGAGCGTTCTGTTGTATGATCTTTACGGTTGGCTCTCATGTGGTCCGTCAAATGGGCAATACGGTAAGAAAACAAAGCCACCTGGCTCTCAACGGAACCCGTGTCGGTGTTAGACTGTCCGTACTTGCCAAAGATCTCTTTCTTCTTTTCAGAATCCAAGTACATTGTGTGTGAAAGAATTAAGTTGTTAAAATATTGGTTTTGCTTGATAGCGGGTGCAAATTTACGCCTTTCCCGCTTAACTGCCAAGTTTTTAGTAAGAAAATGCGCAAATGACGCAAAAGCCAAGTCCTCAAAATTTGCAGCGCTCGGTTTTCGTCATTATAATTCGGCGCAAAAGTTGCCTTGCTGCGCAGAAATACGTACATTTGTGGCAGTGTGACGTAAGAAACTTGTTTTTATCTTAAATAAATACCATTTGAAATATGAGTACCGTTGAAAAAATCTTTGCCGAGAAACTTCTGAAAGTAAAAGCCATCAAGTTGCAGCCCGAACAGCCCTTCACGTGGGCAAGCGGCTGGAAATCGCCCTTCTACTGCGACAACCGCAAGACGCTCGCATTCCCCGCTCTGCGCACCTTCGTGAAACTCCAACTGAGCCGCATCGTGGCCGAACGCTATCCCGAAGCCGATGCCATTGCCGGCGTTGCCACCGGGGCAATAGCGCAAGGCGCACTCGTGGCAGACGAACTCGCCCTGCCCTTCGCCTACGTGCGCTCCAAACCCAAAGACCACGGCATGGCCAACCTCATCGAAGGCGATTTGCAGCCGGGCATGAAGGTGGTGGTGGTAGAAGACCTCATCTCCACGGGCGGCAGCTCGCTCAAGGCCGTTGAGGCCCTGCGCCAGCATGGCTGCGAGGTGCTCGGCATGGTGGCAGCCTATACTTACGGCTTCCCCGTGGCAGAAGAAGCCTTTGCCGCGGCAGGCGTAACGCTCACCACGCTCACCAACTACGAGGCCGTGGTGGAAACCGCGCTGCAAACGGGCTACATCG
>JALFJC010000088.1:0-24494 GCA_022775595.1 Bacteroidales bacterium
AAAACACCATAAAAAACCCGTGAGACCTTGATGTTATCTTAGAGGCAACTGATAGGTATTCCATTGGAAATGGGTTTTTACCGTTTTTTCCCTTGTTCTGTGTGGGGCGGGCGGGAACCGACCGCGCCTTAACGGATAAAGCACGAGACGAAAGTCATAAGACTTTCAGGCTCGGGATTTATCCGATAAGGCGAGCCGATAGGCCCACACAGAACAAGCGGTTTTATTTGGTTTTTATCATATCAACCAATAATTAGGTTTTATATCATCATTCTCAAAAGGCTTCGTTGAGGCTGAAGATGAAGCCGCCGCCGTTTTTGGAGAGGCCGTAGTCGAGGCGCACGTTGATGCCCTTTTTGAATTCCCAGCGGTAGCCGATGCCGCCGTTGGGGAGCGTTTGGCGGAAGCGCATGTCCTTCATCTGCTCGAAAATCTGCGCCGCACCAATCCACACCACCATGCCGTGGCGCTTCTTGATGTTTTGTCGCAGCTCTACCTGCGCCTCAATGAGGTTTTGGTCGCGGTAGCGGCCCTCGTAGTAGCCGCGCATTCGGTTGTTGTCGCCCACCTCAGCCATGAAGCCCCAAGGCGTGTGGCCATAGTTGAAGAGCGAGTGATACTCTGCCGCGAGTATGCCGCCGCGCCATACCTTTTGGTAACCGCTCAGCGTAACCTCCGTAGACGAGAAACAATAGTCGTTGCCCATAAATCGCGGCGTAAACGACTGGTTCACTTGTAAGTATACGCCTTTGCTGGCGTTTTGGATAAAGTCGCGCGAGTCGTAAAGAAAGGTAACGCCCGGCGCGGTGGCGTGCAGGTTCTTGCGCTGGTCTTCAAAGAGCGGCAGGTCGTTCGCCTTAATCTCCGTGGCTTGGACGAAGCGGTAGGAAAAGGTAGGGCCGAGGTACGTTTTCGGTGCGAGGCGGAAGAGAAAGCGGGCAATGGCTTCTACGCGGTTGCGCCGGAAGCTCGCCTTGTTGGAGTCCTCGTTGTTGAGCGCGTAGCCCATTCCGTAGTAGTCCGTGAGGAAAGTAGAGAGGTTGAGCCGGTATTCCAGCTTGTACCGCTCGTGGGGAAAGATGTGCAAGCCCTTGATGCCGATGAGGAAGAAGCCTTCAGTGGTCATGTCGCCGTAGAGCGCGGCATTGGAGCGCGGCAGCGATTTATCGGCAAAGTCTGCGCTGTAAGTCGCCGTGGCAACCAGGCCGAGGCCTAAGCCCACGGTGGAGGAGTAGTGCGGGCCGGGCAGAAAACCGAAATCGAGATTCTTACTGTCGTCGCGCTTGTCGGAGTTTTTGAAATAGTTTACCAACTTCTTCCACACCGACTTAGACTGTGCTTGCTGCACAGAGTCTGTAACTTCAAAGGCAGCAGAATCTGTCAGCTCGGGTAAGACGAGCGAGTCGCCCTGCGTCTGTGCCGAGGCACGGGGTGCGGAACAGCACCATATATATAATAATGTATATAGGAAGCAGAGCGCGCGGCTCTTGCCAAGGGAAAATGCCATTTTCATGCTGCAAAGTTATGATTTGCCCCTTTTTTCTCAAAAGAATTTCGGTATAAACCGAATTTTCGCCCCTGTTTTACCGAATTTTCTGCTATTGGTACCGCGATTGTCAGCACAGAGTGAAATAATTTTCTGCTTAAATAAGAATTTCTGTCTGCTAAGTCCGTTTTCATTATCTGCTTGAAAATTTTCATTTTCCCCTTGAAATTTTTTGTTACAAACTTTGTAACGCTTGTTACAAAGTTTGTAACACATGTTAGAAAGTTTGTAACAAAAAATATCTGCGCAGATAGTAAAAAATTTCAAGGAGATAGTGAAAAATATCAAGGAGCAAATAAAACTCTCTGCGCAGACAGTTTTTCCTGTCTGCACAGAGAGTAGAAACTATCCTATATGAGCGCGGAAGCAGTCATATAGGATAGTTGAGACGTGCTTGGGGGAAGTTTAATCCATTTGATACAAATGCTGTAAGGTGACTATAAAAATGAGATTCCGACCCTATAAAACAAAAAAATTGATTGTCTCACGACAACCAATCTTCTCTAACCTTAAATCTAATACCATGAAAAACATTGCAAAGGTACGGGGTTGGCACAATAAATGCAAGAGAAACGCTAAAAAACTTGCTTTCTGTTACACAAATTTAATATTTCTGTGCAAGGTCGTAAAGTAGAAATTGCAAAATCAAGGGTAAAAAATCAATTATCACGTACGAAAAGGGTAAAAGTTTCTTGGTTGCCCTTTGTTTTTTTCTATAACTTTGCAAGTGGGTGGAAGATCGTTGCCCCGACCATATCAAAATATTATTTTGACCAATGCCATTAAGCAAAAATAGCGGGGCGTTTCCCGCCTGCTTCGTAGAGATGCCGGCAAATGCCGAGGGACGGCGTGCGCCGTTCTATCTGGCCGCCGAAGAATATATTGCGCAGACGTTACCCGATACGGACGACTACCTCTTCACCTGGCAACTATCGCCCACCGTGGTCATGGGGCGCAACCAAATAGCACATCAGGAGTTGGACCTCGACTTTTGCCGCCGCGAAGGTATCGACATCGTGCGGCGCAAGAGCGGCGGCGGCGCAATTTTCGCCGACAACAACAACATCATGATCAGTCTCGTGACGGGCGCGGGCGCAGTGGAGCCGATTTTCGAGCAATACGCCACGACCGTGGCGGCGGGCTTGCAAAGCCTCGGCGCACCGGCGGAGGTGTCAGGACGCAACGACATCGTGCTGCGTGGCGGCGGCAAAATTTGCGGCAACGCCTTCTACCACCTGCCCGGGCGCAACATCGTGCACGGCACGATGCTCTACGACACCGACCCGCGCCTGATGAGCGGAGCGCTCTGCCCGGCGCAGGAGAAGTTGAAGGCAAAGGGCGTGGCGAGCGTGCGCAGCCGCATCTCCCTGCTGAAAGACTACCTCACGATGGGCACGGACAATCTGCGCAAGGAACTGCGCAAGATTTTGACCAACAGGCACATTGCCCTCACCGATGCCGACGTGCGGCGCATTGAGGAAATGGCAAAGGCCTACGACGACCCGCAATATCTCTTCAGCCGCACCACGGCGAGCAGCGAAGCCGTGCGCGGCGGCCGCATCGAAGGTTGCGGTCGCATAGAGATGCATTTCAAACTAAGCGGCTCAATCGTGGAAGACATCGCGCTGACGGGCGACTTCTTTGAGACGGGCGATGCCCTCGCCGCCTTCCGCCGCGCGTTCTGCGGACGGCCGTTCGTTGTCGCCAAACTCCTCGAAGGCATCAAGGCGGAGCACCCCGAAGCAACCCTGCGCGGCATGACAGAAGAAAACCTCGCCGCGTTGTTGCAAAGCAGGGACGAGGCGAATGTGCCTGCCGAATGATAGATTTCAATATTTACCCTACACAATATTATATATATGTCTCAGAGAACCTGTCTTTACGACCGCCATTTGGCAGCAGGTGCCAAGATGGTGGAATTTGGCGGCTTCGACATGCCGCTCTATTACTCCGATATCACTGACGAGCACAACGCTGTGCGCAAGGACTGCGGCGTGTTCGACGTGAGCCACATGGGCGAAGTGCTCGTGACGGGCAAAGATGCCGAGGCCTACGTGCAGCACATCTTTACCAACGACATTGCCGGCGCGCCCGTGGGTAAAATCTTCTACGGCATGATGCTCTATCCCGACGGTGGCACGGTGGACGACCTGCTGGTCTACAAAATGGGCGCGGAAAAGTTTTTCCTCGTCATCAATGCCGCAAACATTGACAAAGACTTTGCCTGGATGCAGGAGCACGCCGCTGCTTTCGACGTGACAGTTGAGAACCAAAGCGGCATTTACGGACAACTCGCCGTGCAAGGGCCGCAGGCAGAGGCAGTGGTGAGCGAAGTGCTCGGGCTGGACTGCAAGGAACTCGTATTCTACACCTTCAAAGAACTGCCCCACGGCGGCGAAACCCTCATCGTGAGCCGCACGGGCTACACGGGCGAGGACGGGTTTGAGATTTACGGCTCGCACGCCTACATCTGCGCCGCTTGGGACAAACTCCTCGAAAGCGGACGCCTGAAACCCTGCGGACTGGGCTGCCGCGACACGTTGCGCTTTGAGGTGGGGCTGCCGCTCTACGGCGACGAACTTTCGGCAGAAATCACGCCGATCATGGCAGGGTTGGGCATGTTTGTCAAACCCGACGCAAAGGACTTTATCGGCAAGGAAGCCATCGTGCGGCAAAAGGCCGAGGGCGTGCCGCAAAAGCTCGTGGGTATCGAACTCGAAGGCCGCGCCATTCCGCGCCACGGCTACGAAGTGTATGCCGGCGAGGAACTCATCGGCACCGTGACGACAGGCTATCAGAGCATCTCGACTGGCAAGAGCGTGTGCATGGCGCTCATCGACCCGCGCTTTGCCGCCCTCGGCACGGAAGTGCAAATCCAGATACACCGCCGCCGCCAAAACGGCACAGTGGTCAAAAAGCGTTTCTACGCAAAGAGTTACAAGAAATAACCTTATCTCCAAAATTAAATCAAATACAAAACACATTATGGCAAAAGTAATTGAAGGCTATTATTATAGCGAAAGTCACGAATTTGTAAAGGTTGAAGGCGAATACGGCTATGTTGGCATCACCGACTACGCACAGGAACAACTCGGAAGCGTGGTGTACGTGGATATGCCCGAAGAAGGCGACGAGGTGAACGCGGGCGAAGATTTCGGCGCAGTGGAAAGCGTGAAAGCCGCCAGCGACCTGATTTCGCCCGTCAGCGGCGAAGTGGTTGAAGTGAACGCCGAACTCGAAGAAACCCCCGACCTGCTCAACAGCGACGCCTTTGGCAACTGGATCATCAAGGTGAAACTCTCCGACCCCTCGGAACTCGACAACCTGATGCAGGCCGCCGCCTACGAAGAGATTTGCAAATAAAATCTTTACTATTTGCCCCGAAAACCTGAATACAAATCAAGGTCTCACGAGTAGGGGCGTTTTGCAAAACGCCCGCCGTGTGCGCCGCATGGCTCAACTAATGCAGTTAACCGATTACCGGGCGTTTTGCAAAACGCCCCTACTCGTGAGACCTGATTAAAGGCGTCCCCAAACATCTTCCTAATATCTTTTACTATGAAATATTTTCCCCACACCCCGGACGACCTGCGCGAAATGCTGGCGGTAATCGGCGTGAACTCGCTCGACGAACTCTATGCCGAAGTACCGCAAGAGTTGCTGCACAAAGGCGACCTGAACTTGCCCGATGCGCAGTCGGAAATAGAACTGCGCCGCACGCTCCGCAGCCTCGCCGAGCAAAACCGTCCGCTCACCGCATTCGCCGGCGGCGGTGCCTACGACCACTACACGCCGAGCCTTATCCCCTACATCACGGCACGCTCGGAGTTCTCCACATCTTACACCCCTTATCAGGCAGAAATATCGCAGGGCACGCTGCAATATATCTTTGAATACCAAACCATGATGGCCGACCTCACGGGTATGGACATCTCAAACGCTTCCATGTACGACGGCGCAACGGCAACGGCCGAGGCCATGATGATGTGCGTGGCGGCAGCCAAGAAGCGCAACCGCGTGCTGATTTCCTCGACCTTCGCCCCCAACGTGCTGCGCGTGGCGGAAACCTACGCCCTTTTCCACGGCGTGGGTCTGCAAATCATTCCTGAGAAAGACGGCGTGACCGACAAGGATTTCCTTAAAAAAGCCGTGGAAGAGGACGACGTGGCAGGCGTGCTGCTGCCGCAACCCAACTACTACGGCATTGTGGAAGACTTCGAAGGCATTGCCGACCACTGCCACGCCCACAAAACGCTCCTCGCCATAAACGCCGTGCCCGCCGACCTCGCCACGTTGCGCTCACCCGGCGAATGGGGCGCCGACATTGCCTGCGGCGATGGGCAAAGTCTCGGTTTGCCGCTCTCCTGCGGCGGCCCGTACATCGGTTACCTGTGCTGCAAGGAAGACCTCGTGCGCAAAATGCCCGGTCGCCTCGTAGGCATGACGACAGACGCCGAAGGCCGCCGCGCTTTCGTGCTGACCATGCAGGCTCGCGAGCAGCACATTCGCCGCGAGAAGGCGACCTCAAACATCTGCACCGCGCAAGGCATCATGTGCCTCTGGATTGGCGCATACCTCTCACTCATGGGGCAGAAAGGCTTGCAGGAAGCAGCCGCGCTCTCCTATGCCGGCGCACACACCCTGCGCGACCTGCTCACGGCCGACGGAGCCTTTGCCGAGGCATTCCCCAACCAGCCGTTCTTCAATGAGTTTACCCTCAAATGCGAAGGCGTTTGCCCCAATCGGCTCCGCCATGCCATGGCCGAAAAGGGCTGGCTCGCCGGCATCGCGGCGGAAGGACGCAAGGACTTGCTTATCCTCTGCGTCACCGAAAAGCGCAGCCGAGAGGAAATCGAGGCGTTCGCCAAAGAACTTATCGCGTGTAAAAAAGAATTGTCTGCATCTTCCAAATAAATCGAGACGACTATGAACAGAACACTATATGCTCCGCTGATATTCGAACTTTCGCGCAAGGGACGCGAGGGTTATTCGCTGCCAAGCGACAACCTGGGGCAGGATAAATACAAGCCTTGCCAGTTGCCCGCAAACCTACTGCGTCAAGAAGCACCGGCGTCACTGCCTGAAGTGGACGAACTGACGGCGGCACGACATTATACAAACATGTCGGGCAATAACTTCGGCGTGGACACGGGCTTCTACCCCTTGGGCAGTTGCACGATGAAGTATAATCCCAAAATCAACGAAGAACTCGCCGCCCTGCCCGGCTTTACCGACGTGCACCCCGCGCAACCCACCGAAACGTTGCAGGGCAGCCTGCATCTGTATCACCACCTCGCAGCCATGCTGGCCGAAGTGGGCGGTATGCACGCCTTTACCCTCAATCCCTATGCCGGGGCACACGGCGAACTGACCGGCCTTATGGTGATCCGCACCTACCACCAGCGCAGAGGCGACTACAAGCGCGTGAAAATCATTGTGCCCGACTCGGCACACGGCACTAACCCGGCTTCCGCCGCCGTATGCGGTCTGCAAATCGTGCAGGTGAAGAGCACCGCGCAGGGCACCGTGGACATCGAAGACCTGCGCACGAAACTCGGCGACGACATCGCCGGCATGATGATGACGAACCCCAACACGCTCGGCATTTTTGAAAAAGACATTCCCGAGATTGCGCGGCTCGTGCACGAGTGCGGCGGCCTGATGTATTATGACGGCGCAAACCTCAACCCGATGATGGGCGTTTGCCGCCCGGGCGATATGGGCTTCGACGTGATGCACGTCAATCTGCACAAGACCTTCTCAACGCCTCACGGCGGCGGCGGTCCCGGCAGCGGCCCGGTAGGCGTGCGCAAGGGTTTGGAGGAATATCTGCCAAATCCCCAAGTTTATTTCGACGAGGTGGAGCAGCAATACGCAATGCGCTTCTCGAAATATGCACTCGGCAGCATTTCCTCCTGGCTCGGCAACTTCGGTATTCTCGTGCGGGCCTATGCCTATCTGCTCACGCTCGGCCACGAGCACATTGCGCAGGCGGCAAAACTCTCCGTGCTTAATGCCAACTATATTAAGGAGCAGCTCAAGGACTACTACGAACTGCCCATCGAGGGACTGTGCAAGCACGAATTTGTGTTTGACGGACTGCGTGCCGAATACGGCGGCGACCACCACGACCCCGACCATGCCACGACGCTGCAAGTGGCTAAGCGCCTGCTCGACTACGGGTTCCACGCCCCAACCATCTATTTCCCGCTCCTCTTCCACGAAGCCATGATGATTGAGCCTACAGAAAACGAGAGCAAGGAAACGCTCGATCGCTTCATCGAAGTGCTGAAAGGCATTGCCATTGAGGCGCGCGACAACCGCGAAAGTCTCCGCACCGCGCCCCACTGCACACCCATTTCGCGTCCCGACGACGTGAAAGCCGTGCGCGAGCCCCGCTTTAAGTTTTGAGTATTTTCAAAACTCATAGATAATATTGATTATATAGATTGCCTATAATCTTTCCCTCTATGTCTCCAATCTCTTTAATCATAATCGGCGCAGGCCCTGCCGGCTACGAATGTGCTGTGCGTGCCGCCAAGCGCGGCGTGCAAGTGACGCTCATCGAAGAAAAAAGCGTGGGCGGCGTTTGCCTGCGCGAGGGCTGCATTCCCACTAAATGCCTGTGTCGCACGGCAGAACTCTTGGACGAAATCAATGCCGCCGCCTCGTTCGGCATTATCCTGCCCGAAGGCACGACGCGTGTGGACCTCGCGCAAGCCGTGGGGCGCAAGGACGGCGTGGTGGCAAGCCTCATGCAAGGCGTGTCCGCGCTGCTGAAACATCCCAATATCAGGCTTGTGGAAGGAAGGGCGCAATTTGCCCCCGACGGTGGCGGCAAAACGGTCATCGTTAATGGCGTACGCCTCACGGCCGACTACGTCATCATTGCCACCGGCTCACGGCCACGCCCCCTGCCCATACCTGGTGCTGACCTCGACGGCGTGGTCACCTCCACCGAATTGCTTTCAGAAACCACGTTGCCCGAAAGCCTCGCCATCATCGGTGGCGGCGTCATCGGCTTAGAGTTGGCCACCGTGTTTAGCACCTTCGGCTCAAAGGTCACGGTCGTTGAATTTATGCGCGAAGTGCTGCCCGGTTTCGACCGCGACATGGCGAAGCGCCTGCGCACCGCCCTCAAACGGCGCGGCATCGATTTCCACCTCAACGCGGCCGCCACGGCCATTGAGCGCAGTGAGGCGGACGGCAAACTGCTCCTGCATTTCACCGAGAAGGAGAAACCGCAGAGCGTCTGCGCCGACCGTGTGCTGGTATGCGTAGGGCGGCAGCCGAACGTGGAAAACCTTGGACTTGAAAACGCCGGCATCGTGTACGGCAAGCGCGGCATTACCGTGGACGAACATCTGCAAACCAACGTGAAAGGTGTCTATGCCGCCGGCGACGTGAATGGTCGCTTGCTCCTGGCACATGCCGCCACGCGTCAGGCTTATCTCGCCCTCGACCACCTGCTGCATGATGCCGCACCAGAGGAATGGCCCGCGCCGCAGCCTTACACTGCCGAGGGCACGCCGTCGGTCGTTTTCACGCACCCCGAACTGGCCGCCATTGGACCAACCGAAGAGCAACTTGAAGAAAGCGGCACGCCTTTCACCAGCCACAAAGCCCGCTATGCCTCCAACGGCAAAGCCATGGCAGAGGGAGCAGGCGACGGCACGCTGAAAATCTTGGCAACGCCCGACGGCAAAATCCTCGCCGCCCATATCCTCGGCCACCATGCCGCCGACCTTATCCACGAGGTTGCGGCGCTGATGTCGCAAAACGCCACCCTCGCTGACCTCCAAGCTTTCGTACACGCCCACCCGACGTTATCGGAATTACTGGTAACGGCAAGCGAGGGATAATAGTTGAACAGACGATGCCTTTTCATGAATATGTTGGTTGCATAATCAACAATGTTTAGGAAAAGACCGTTTGCTAAAAATAAAATCTCCAAACTGGACAGTACTGTTCAGTTTGGAGATTTTACTTTTAGCAGAATGTTGCGGTGGGGAATCGTGATAACTATCCCGACGCAGCGGGCGCCGGTCAGATTAACCCTTCGGATTTCTCGCGTTCCAGTTCGGCTTCCTTCACTTTGCGGAAGAGGTCGGAGGCGAATATGAAGTTGTTGAGACGCTCATTGTTGGAGCTGACCACTTCTTCTTTCGTGCCTGTCCACTCCGGGTTGCCCTCATATATATATAATATGTGCTCGCCGATGCCCATAACGGAGTTCATGTCGTGGGTGTTGATAATCGTTGTGGTGTTGTACTCCACGGTCAGTTCGTGTATGAGGTCGTCGATGACGAGCGAGGTTTTCGGGTCGAGGCCCGAGTTGGGTTCGTCGCAGAAGAGGTAGCGCGGCTTGAGGGCTATGGCGCGGGCGATGGCCACGCGTTTCTGCATGCCGCCTGATATTTCGCCCGGGAACTTGTCACCGGCTCCGTTGAGGTTTACGCGGTCGAGGCAGAACTCTGCGCGGCGGCGGCGCTCCTTATACGAGTCGCTGCTGAACATGTCTAGCGGGAACATCACGTTTTCAAGCACCGACATCGAGTCGAACAGCGCGGCACTTTGGAATATCATGCCCATCTCGCGGCGCAGGAGGGCACGCTCGCGTTTCGTCATGCTCATGAAACTGCGCCCATCATATAGCACGTCGCCCTCTGTCGGTTCAAAAAGTCCCACGATGCACTTCATCAGCACCGTTTTGCCCGATCCGCTCTGGCCGATAATAAGGCTCGTCTTGCCGTTCTCGAAGGTAGAACTGATGCCTTTGAGCACTTCCTTGTCCTCAAAGGATTTATGTATGTCTTTGATTTCAATCATAATGGATAAGTGGGTTAGGAGAGCAACTGCGTGAGGAAGAGGTCAGCAAAGAGAATAAGCATCGAGCACGACACTACGGCATTGGTGCTCGCCTTGCCCACCTCGACGCTGCCGCCCTCGACGGAGTAGCCGTAGTAAGATGAGACGCTGGAGATGATAAAGGCGAAGAAGAGGCTCTTAATCACGCCCATCCAGAAGAACCACGCCGTGAAACTGTGCTGCATGCCCGAAGTGAGGTCGGTGGCGGTGATGATGTGGCCGATATAGGCTGTGGCATACGCGCCCACGATGCCGCTCACGGTGCTGAATATCACGAGCAGCGGCATGATGGTGATCAGTCCGAGCACCTTGGGGAGAATGAGGAACGAGGCGGGGTTGACGCCCATGATTTCCAAGGCATCGATTTGCTGCGTGGTGCGCATGGTGCCGATTTCAGAGGCGATATTCGAGCCCACCTTTCCCGAAAGTATGAGGCACATGATCGAAGATGAAAATTCGAGGAGCATGATTTCGCGCGTCACGTAGCCCGACACCCAAAGCGGCATCCATGCGCTTTGGATATTGAGTTTGATCTGTATGCAGATTACCGCGCCGATGAAAAACGAGATGAGCAGCACGATACCAATGGAGTCGACGCCGAGCTGCGCCATTTCCTTGACATACTGCTTGAAAAACATACGCATACGCTCCGGGCGGGAGAATGTGCGCCCCATCAGTTGCAGGTATAACCCGAAATGGGTGAGGAATTTGTGGATAATCATATTTGGCTTTATTCTATGTAGATTTCTTCTTCAAGTTGCTCGGGGTTTTCTGGGTTTTCCTGATTTTCCGGATTAATCGGGTCTTCCGAGTCTTCTTGATTCTCTGGTTTGATTGCCTGCGGCTTTAGTTTGCCTGCCTCGTCGAAGAGGCCGTAAGTGGTGCGCAGCACGCGGAATTCCGTGCGGCGGTTCAGCGCGTTGCAGATTTCCTGCTCTTCGGGCGTGAGTTTGAGGATATAGTCGAGGGAGAGCGTGTCGTTCTCGTGCAAGAAGGGATAAGTCTCCGTAAGTTTTTTGTTCACCACCTTCGGCATTTCCTCGCCATAGCCTTTGGGCGTGAGGCGATCGGGGGCGATGCCGTGTTCCGTGAGATAGCGCACTACGCTCTCCGCACGCCGCTGCGAGAGGTCGAGGTTGTAATCGTCGTTGCCGCGGTAGTCGCAATGCGCCGCCAGTTCTATGGTTACGTTCGGGTTTTCTTTCAGCATCTTTGTCAGGCGGTCGAGTGCCTCGCAAGAGTTCTCCGTGAGGTCGGCTTTGTCAAATTCGTAGAAAACGTTGCGCACGAGCACTGGAATGCCGATGCTCGGCAGCGGGAATTGCAGCACGTATTGGCGTTCCACCTCCGCCGTGTCGGCAGTAAGCGACGCGGCGTGGTTGAGATAGCCCCGGCACGTGGCGAGAAACAGATAGTTCACGCCAGGCTGCACCGCCTGCTCGAAAGAGCCGTCGGAAAGCACGCTCAACTTCTGGTTCGTGCCGTCGCTGCCCACCATGTAGACCACGGCCTCGGGCAGTTCGTAGCCGTCCTGCTCATACACCCATCCCTTCACCGTTTGCAGCACTTCGGGATAAGAGAATTCGAAAATCTTGTCCCAGCCGCGTCCGCCAGTAGTGCGATTGGAGGAGAAGAAGCCACGGTTGTGCAAGCCCTCGAACGTGATGCCGAAATCGTCGGCAAAGGAGTTCATCGGCGCAGGCAGGTGCTCCACCTTCCACGTGTTGCTTACAGTGTCCTCAGTGGCGCGGTAAAGGTCGAGTCCGCCCATGCCGCCGCGCCCGTTGCTGGAGAAATAGAGTTCGCCGTCGGGGCGGAACGCCGGGAAGCACTCGTCGCCCGCCGTGTTGACAGACGGGCCGAGGTTTTCAATAGTCCCGATGCCGTGGCCGGCGGTGATGCTGGCGCGCCAAAGGTCGAGGCCGCCCATGCCGCCCGGCATATCAGAGGTGAAATAGAGCCAGCGGCCGTCGGGCGAGGGGGCAGGGTGGGCGTAAGAGGAGAGTGTGTCGGCAGTGATTTTCAGGGCCTCGGGCTTGCCCCACGCCGCGTCGGCTCGGTCGGAAGTCCATATTTCTGCCATACGGGGATATTGCGGGTCGGTGCGGCAAACGGTGAGATACATCGTTTTGCCGTCGGCCGAAAAGGCGCATGCCCCTTCGTCGAAATCAGTGTTCACGCCCTTCACCTGCTCCGGCGCTTTCCATTTACCCTTTTCGTCGAGAGAGGAAAAGAAGATGTCGCCGTTTTTCATGCCCGTAATACCGCTTATCTCGTCGCCCGTCACCTGCTGGCGCGTGGTGGTGAAATAAATCTGCTTGGCCTCCTGTCCCATAAAGGCAGGGGCGTAGTCCGAGCGTGTGCCGTTGAAGAGCGGCATGGCTTTCACGGTGTAGGCAGACCCACGCTGCTTCATCTCCGGCGCGATGCGGCAGGATTGCAGTCCGAGCAAGGCCGTGCTGTCGCCGGGAAATTTTTCCAAATAATCAGAAAACGCCTTTTCAGCCCCCTTGTAATCGTTCTGCATCAGCAGCATCTCGCCGAGGCGCAGGCAGGTAATCGTGTCGGTGTAGCCATAGCGCACGGCGTTGCGGTAAGCACCTGCCGCCCGAGCCACGTTGCCGTAACGGCGGAATGCCTCGCCCATTTTGAGGGCAATGGTGCCGCGCTTTTCTCGCTCCTTGTTTGGCGTGCGCATGTAGGCACGGCGATATTGCCCCGCCGCCTCGCAGTATTCGCCGAGCGCAAGGGCCGCATCGCCGCGCTTGATGCTCTTTTCAGGGCCTCCGCAGGCCGAGAGCACCGAGAGCGTGCAAAATAAAATCAGGAGTTTTGAAATGAAAAATATCGGGCGCGACATCGCAAAATTCTAAGTTTCTTAGCAGCAAAGGTACGATTTTTTTCTTGTAAACTCCTTTTGGCGGCTTTTAGTGTGCCTTTTCGGAATATATTTCTCGAAAAATTGGGCTTTCTGCAAGCGGAAAAGGCGGTTTGCAAGTAAGACAATTAAGATTTTTAGGAATATTTGCTAAATTTGCAAGACACTTTCAAGGCATCTGAAATATGAGAAAAACCACGCGCCCAGGGCGCGATGCGAAAGCCCCGAAGCAGGGCGCAGCGATGAGCGAGGAAGCCGCCCTTTTCGAGCGGCACGATAAAGAAATGCCCGATACGCGAGACCTGCGCCCCCTCACGCCGGAGGAGCGGGCGGACGTGGCAGAGGCCGTGCGTGTGATGAACGCCGGCGGCATCATTGTCTATCCCACCGACACCATTTGGGGCATCGGCTGCGACGCTGCCAACGACGAGGCGGTACGCCGCGTGTTCGAGATAAAGCGGCGCAGCGACTCCAAAGCGCTGATTTCGCTGGTGGACAGCGAGGCGAAGGTACAGTTTTACGTGCCCGACGTTCCCGATGTTGCTTGGGACATGATGGAGCTTGCGGAGCGTCCGATGACCATCGTGTTCGACCGCGTGCGCAACCTTGCCCCCTCGTTGCTTGCTGCCGATGGCAGTGCGGCTTTGCGCGTGACCCGAGAAGCGTTCAGCCGCGAACTTTGCCGCAGGTTCAAGCGCGCCGTGGTGAGCACCTCTGCCAATTTCAGCGGCGATGCATCGCCCGCATGCTTCGACGACATCAACCCCGACTTGCTGGCACTGGTGGACTACGTGGTGCGCTCGCGCCGCGATGAAAAAGCACCTGCCCGCCCATCGTCCGTAGTAAAACTCGGCGCCGACGGCACAGTGAAGATTTTGAGAGAATAATAATTTTTAGTAGACAAGTATACGAGTAAACAAGTAAACGTGACAGATTACAGTTAACTTGTTTTACGCATCAAAACTCGTCTACTTGTTTACTCGTTCACTCGTTTACCCTATACATATAATATATATGTCCCAAGGAAAGCATAACCATTCACCATTGACCCCCTTTCTCGTTTGGACGGAACGGCACCTCACGCAGCGGCAGTTCATCTTGCTGCTCAGTTTCTTCGTAGGCATCGGTGCGGCACTCGCTGCGCAAATCCTCAAATGGCTCATCGCCAACATAGAGCACCTGCTCATCGGCCGTTTCGACATCACCAGCGCCAACCAGTTGCTGCTGGTTTACCCCGTCGTGGGCATCTTCCTCACAGCCTTATTCATCAAATACGTGGTGCGCGACGACATCAGTCACGGCGTCACGAAAATTCTTTATGCCATATCGCGCGGACAAGGTAAGATTAAGCGCCACAACTGCTGGTCGAGCGTCGTGGCGTCGGCCTTGACCATCGGTTTCGGCGGCAGCGTCGGAGCCGAGTCGCCCATCGTGCTCACCGGCTCTGCCATAGGCTCGCGCATCGGCAAGGCCTTTCACCTCGACCACAAAAGCCTCATGCTGCTCATCGGCTGCGGCGCGTCGGGCGCGGTGGCGGGCATATTCAAAGCCCCCATAGCCGGCCTCGTGTTTACCCTCGAAGTGCTGATGCTCGACTTGACGATGGCATCGCTCTTGCCCCTGCTCGTGTCGTGCCTCACGGCTACCTGCGTCACTTACGCCCTTACAGGCACCGAGGCCATGTTTGCCTTTCGCATGGACGAGGCATTCCGTGTGGAGCGCATACCCTCTTCCATTCTCCTCGGTGTGTTCTGCGGACTGATTTCCCTCTATTTCACCCGCACGATGAACGCTTTCGAGCAGGTGTTCGGGCGGATCGGCGGACTTTGGCCGCGCCTCGCCTTGGGCGGCGGCACGCTGGCCTTGCTCATCTTCCTTTTCCCGCCGCTCTACGGCGAAGGCTACGGCACTATCTCCACGCTCCTCGCCGGGAGCAACGCCGAATCGGTGATGAACAACTCGTTCTTCTACGGCCACACCGACTGGCTGCTGCCGTACCTCGGACTCATCATTTTGCTCAAAGTATTTGCCACCACGGCCACCAACGGCGGCGGCGGGTGCGGCGGTACGTTTGCCCCGAGCCTCTTCCTCGGTTGTATCGGCGGCTTTGCCTTCTCCTCTGTCTGGAATCAATTCCTGCCTTTCGGCATTCACATACCCGAGACAAACTACGCCCTGCTCGGTATGGCGGGCGTGATGAGCGGCGTGTTCCACGCACCGCTCACGGGCGTGTTTCTCATCGCAGAACTCACGGGCGGCTACGACCTTTTCCTGCCGCTGATGATCGTTTCCGCCGCTTCCTATCTCACGATCCACACTTTCGAGCCCCACAGCATTTATTCCATGCGCCTTGCCCGCAAGGGAGAGTTGCTCACCCACCATAAAGACCGCTCCGTGCTTACGCTCATGTCGCTCGATGCTGTGATAGAGCGCGACCGTCCGCGCATTTCGCCCGACATGAACCTCGGGCAAATCGTGCAAGTCGTATCGAAAGTAAAGGCTATCCACTTTGCCGTGACCGACATCAAGGGCAACCTCATCGGCATCATCAACGTGAATAGCCTGCGCAAGATTATCTTCCGCAGCGAATTATATCGCATGTACAAGGCAGAGCAACTCATGCAAAAGCCTACGCTGATACTGCGCACCGACGACTCGATGCAGTCTGTCATGGATAAGTTCCAAAGCGTCGCAGCCGCGACCCTGCCCGTCGTAAATCCCGAAGGGCATTTCGAGGGCTTCGTTTCCAAAACGCGCCTCTACTCCCTGTATCGCCAGATCATAAAAGATTTTTCAGAAGAATAATATAAATATGGATAAGAAAGAACTTCGCATTGTATATATGGGCACGCCCGACTTCGCCGTTGCCGCCCTTGACAAACTTGTAAGCAGCGGCTACAACGTAGTTGGCGTTGTCACGATGCCTGACAAGCCTGTGGGGCGGCATCAAAACACGCTGCAGGCTTCGCCCGTCAAGCAATATGCCCTGCAAAAGGGCCTGCCCGTGCTGCAGCCCGAGAAACTGAAAGATGAAACCTTTCTCGCCGCCCTCGATGCCTTGCAGCCCGACCTGCAAATCGTGGTGGCATTCAGAATGCTGCCCGAAGTTGTGTGGAACCGCCCGCGCCTCGGTACGTTCAACCTCCACGCCGCCCTCCTGCCGCAGTATCGCGGCGCTGCGCCCATCAACTGGGCTGTGATCAACGGCGACACGGAAACGGGCGTGACGACATTCTTTCTCGACCACGACATCGACACCGGCCGCGTTATCCGCCGCGTGCCTGTCCCCATATCCGATACCGACACGGCTGGCGATGTGCACGACCGCCTTATGGAAATCGGAGCGGACGTGGTGGCAGAAACCGTAGACATGATATTGGCAGGCAACGTGCAAGCCATTCCGCAAGAGGAGATGATGACTGACGAACCCCTGCGCCCCGCCCCGAAGATATTTAAGGAAACCTGCCGCCTCGACACAGCCCTCGGCGTGAAACGTGCCTACGACTTCGTGCGCGGTCTCTCGCCATATCCTGCTGCCTGGCTCGAAGCGCATATCGACGGCAAGCCGTTGGCGATAAAATTATTCCGCACAGAAAAAGAATTTGCCGCCCACTCCTATGCGCCCGGCACTTTGGTGACCGACGGGCATAAGGTATTGAAACTCGCCCTCTCCGACGGTTTCCTCATTATCCGCGACCTGCAGCCTGCGGGCAAGAAGCGCATGCCCGCCGATAGTTGGCTCAACGGCCTGCGCCTTGCGGACAATTTGGAAAAGGACGCGCAAGGGTTGTTTGTGCTTAGTTAAAGACCACAATATTGCCGTTTACGTCATTGGGGTGGGCTGTAAGCCCAGTTGCCCTCGTTTGCACGACATTTCAGCCCGCCTCAATTATAAAATCGTACTTTTATCTACCAATTAATATATAGGGAATCTTAGAAGAAGCCATGACCTACAAACAAGAAACCATAAAGCCCTACAACGACAACGAGGCTAAGGGCAAGCAGGTGGAGCAGATGTTCGACAACATCGCGCCCTCATACGATTTGCTCAATCATACGCTTTCGTTTGGCATTGATCGCCGCTGGCGGCGCACGGCTATCGAGAGCCTGATGCCTTATGCGCCGAAGCGCGTGCTGGACGTGGCGACGGGAACGGGCGACTTCGCTCTGCTCGCCGCGCAGATGCTGCAGCCCGAAAGCCTTGTGGGCATCGACCTCTCCGACGGCATGCTGCAAGTGGCGCGCGAAAAGTTGAGGACGCAGGGCGAGGCTTTACCCATCACGTTTGCAAAGGAAGACTGCCTGCGCTTGAGTTTTCCCGACAATAGTTTCGATGCCGTCACGGTGGCATACGGCATTCGCAATTTCGAGGACCTCGACAAGGGCCTCGGCGAAATGCTCCGCGTGCTGCGGCCCGGCGGCCGCTTGGTGATTATCGAACTTACCGCTCCCGCACGCTTCCCGATGAAGCAAGGGTTCTGGCTTTACTCCCACGTGTTGATGCCAACGGTAGGCAGGATTATTTCGCACGACAAAAAGGCATACTCTTATCTTCCCGCCACGATGGAAGCCTTTCCGCAGGGCGAAGTGATGGCAGAGACCTTACGCCGCGTGGGTTACCGCGATGTACACTTCCGCCGCTTCACGTTTGGATTGAGCACACTCTATACCGCTTGCAAATAACAGTAACTAAGATGCAGAAGTTTGGACTCATCGGCCGCCCCCTCGGACATAGTTTCTCCGCCGCCTTTTTCAAGGAAAAGTTTGAGCGCGAAGGCATTGATGCCGTTTATGATAATTATGAGTTAGACAGCATCGGCGCGTTGCCGCAACTGCTGCGCGAGGTGCCGGAGTTGCGCGGCCTGAACGTCACGATACCATATAAAGAGGAGGTCATTGCGTTGCTCGATGAACTATCGCCTGAGGCGCAGGCGATAGGTGCGGTAAATGTGGTGCGCGTGCAACGCCGCGCCGACGGTACGCCTTGGCTTAAAGGCTATAACTCGGATATCATCGGTTTCACGCAGTCCATTCGCCCGCTGCTGCGGGCAGGGGTTCACACCGATGCTTTGGTGCTGGGCACGGGCGGCGCATCGAAAGCCGTGCTTGCCGGACTGCGCAGACTGAATTTGCACCCCGTTTCGGTGAGCCGCACGAAACGTCCCGGGGGCTACACTTACGAAGAACTTACGCCCGAGTTGCTGCGCCGTTTCACGGTCATCGTGAATTGCACGCCCTTAGGAATGCATCCCGATGTTAGCACTTGCCCGCCGATACCTTACGCGGCGCTCACGCCAGCCCATTTGCTGTACGACCTTGTTTATAATCCGCTCGAAACAGAGTTCTTGCGGCGGGGTAGGGCGCAGGGCGCGGCGGTGAAGAACGGGCTCGAAATGCTCCATTTGCAGGCATTGGCGTCTTGGGAGTTCTGGAACGAATAATAGTTTTACGGCCGAAGGGACTTTTTTCAGACGTGCCCCTCGCCTTAATGCCCCTCGCGGCATTTTTATGCTAAGAAACGTGCCGATAATGCTTTTTTGCCTTACATTTGCACAAAGGCTCATTTTCTTTCATCGTTAAAATCGGATAATTATGAAAAAACATCACTCCGTTTTCTTCAAGCTGCTCTTCGCGGCTTTTGCCTTCGCGATGTTTCCCGTGCGGAGCGCGGCGCAACTTTACGTGGTTGATAACAACTTCCCCGATTCCATCGAAGCCTATGTTATTCAAACTTCAAAGGACACCGGCAAAGCCTATCGCGGCAACACTGCGTTCAAATTCGCTATTGGCGACACCGTGCAGGTTAAGGAACTTATGGCATCCGACTCCCTGTATGCCGAGATTGTGAAAGACGGCAACACTTACTGCATGTTGAGGAGATATCTTATCCTCTCGGACGACAATCCCGAGGGCACGGTAGACGTGCTCGGCGCAGACCGCGACATGAGCAACCACAAGTGGCCGGCTAAGTTCTTCGCCACGTTTACGCCCTACCTCTTTGTTATCCTGCTGCTGCTCGTTGCGATTATCATCGGCGTTTTGCCGCTGAAACTTTGTCCGTCGCTCAAGCGTCCCGCGCTCTATGTGCTGCCAGTTGCGATGCTGCTCGTTTCGGCCATCGAAATGGCGGCGTGGCTGGTGATGGGCAGCAACACATTCTGGTGGTGCGACCCCGACCGCTACGGTTTCTTCGGCTCGCTCTTGCGCGTGGTGCCGTTCGTGGTACTCGTGGCGTGTCAGCTGTTCAGCGTATTGCTTTATAAGAATCTTTTAGAGGAATATGTCAAGGAAGGCCAGCGCCTATCGTTCCTGCCGCTGCTTATCAGCGTCGGTGCCACAATCCCTGTTGTGATAGTCGTGGCCATCATCTTAGCCGTCTGCGGACTGAATAGCATCATGAACGGCGCGTGCCTCGCCGCGTTCTTTATTACGCTTATTGTCGGCATTGCTTACTCTTCTTACCGCAACGTCAAGGCGTTGGGCAAGGACCTCGGCGGCCTTTTCTCGATTTTCCTCATCGTTTACGCCATCGGTGCCGTGATTGCCATTTACGGATTGATCGCTGTCATCTTCCAGCTTATCCTGCAAATCCTTATGGTATTGGGTGTTATTGTAGGCTGTGTCTTTGCTGTCGCTCTTTTGGGTTCGTCAAACGGTGGCGGCGGTTCGTCTTCGTCGTCTTCTAGAATTTATTATGATAACGACGGAAATGGGCATTATTTTTCAGCTGACCGCGACAAAGCAAACGAACGCATACGCGAGCGCAAGGAAAGCTAAATGTAACGTCGCCTGTGTTGCCTTTAAGATTTTCGGCTGCGCCAGGCAGTAGGGGCGTATGGATACGCCCGCCGCCGAAATCGTTCGTCGCATAAACAAATCGTGCCGCAGTGGAACTTGTCCATTGCGGCACGATTTTTATCGTGTAATAAGGTATACTGCGATTTATGCCTTCACGCGGTTCACGTAAGAACCGTCGCGCGTATCGACTTCGATGATTTCGCCTTCGTTGATGAAGAGAGGCACGCGCACTTCCACGCCCGTCTCGAGCTTTGCAGGCTTGAGCGTGTTGGTAGCCGTGTCGCCTTTGAGGCCCGGTTCGGTGTAAACGATCTTGAGCTGCGTCTTGACGGGCATTTCAGCGTAGAGAATGGTCTCCGTAGAGGCGTCGCTGACCACTTCCACCGTGTCGCCTTCCTTCATGAAGTCCACGCCCGTGATGAGTTCCTTGGCAATGGGAATTTGGTCGAAGGTCTCGTTGTTCATGAAGATGTAGTCGGTGCCTTCCATATAAAGGAACTGATAGGGGCGGCGTTCAACGCGCACATCTTCGAGGGCCTCGCCGATGTTGAAACGCTTTTCGAGAACGCGTCCGCTCACTACGTCTTTCAGCGTGGTGCGCATAATGGTGTTGCCCTTGCCGGGCTTCACGTGCAGGAAGTCGATGCAGAAATACAGCTTGCCGTCCATGCGGATGCAGGTGCCTTTCTTGATGTCTTGTGATTTAATCATTGGATTTTATCTGTTTAAGAATATTTTGCGGGTGCAAAATTACGTTTTTTTTCTAAATAATCCACGCCTATCATATAGGAAAATCTGAAAAAGCCTTTGCGCAAATGGCAGATTTTTATTTATTTTGCGCCGAGTTCAACCGATAGGGGCGTTTTTGCGCCCGATAATCCTTCACACGCCAATGTTCAGTATTATCTTTACGGCCATTCTCGGCACCGTCTGCGGCTATCTGCTGCGGCGTTTCCGGGGATTGCAACGCATCAACATAAGCATCACGTGCACCATCTGCCTGATGCTCTTCTTCCTCGGCGTTTCGGTGGGCGAGAACCGGCTGCTGATGAAAAACTTCTGGTCGTTCGGGCTTCAGGCCGCGCTGATTGCCGGGCTTGGGCTGGCAGGAAGCGTGCTGGCGGCATGGGCTTTGGAACGCCGTTTTTTCAGAAAGGAGGACGGCGATGCGGAATAGTCTTCTGGTGGTCGGCGCGTTTGTGGCGGGTTGCCTGTTCGGCTGGCTCGTAGGCGGTTTGGAGCGGGTACACGACTGTACGCTCTATCTGCTCTATGCCCTGATGTTCCAGATTGGCGTGAGCGTGGGGTGCAGCGACAATTTGGGCGAGATATTGCGCACCTTTCGCCCCAAGATGCTCCTCATACCTATGGCCACCGTCGGCGGCACGCTCCTCTTTTCCGCCCTTGCCGCCTTTTGCCTCTCCAAGTGGCGCGTCACGGAATGCCTCGCAGTGGGCAGCGGCATGGGCTACTACTCCCTTTCCTCCATTATCATCACGCAGCTCAAGACGGCATCGCTCGGCGCGCAGTTGGCAGCCGAGCTCGGCATCATCGCCCTGCTCTCCAACGTGTTTCGCGAGCTGAGCGCCCTGCTCCTCGCGCCGTGGATACGCCGCCATTTCGGCCGGCTCGCCCCGATCAGCGCGGCGGGTGTGGCTTCGGTCGACGTGGTGTTGCCCACAATCATCAGGGTGTCGGGCAAGCAGATGGTTTCCATATCTCTCTTCCACGGCATGCTTATCGACATGAGCGTGCCGGTACTTGTGCCGTTCTTCTGCTCCCTGTGAGTTTTGCGCGATTTACCCGAAAAATGCGCTTTTATAGTAAGAAAAGCGGCGCAACCCTTTGCCAGAATAAAATTAAAGCTTACCTTTGCACCCGAAATCAGGAAAAAAGATTTCATGGTACCCTGACCGAGTGGCTAGGTAGCGGTCTGCAAAACCGCGTACAGCAGTTCGAATCTGCTGGGTACCTCGCAAAGAAGGAATGTCCCAAGGGCATTCCTTCTTTTTTTTGCTTTGCCGGAACACGTGTTCCGTGTCCCGGCAAAGCAAAAAAAGAACGTTTTTATTGATGGGTATGCATTGGAGAAACAGTAACTATTCATCAAAGTCTCACGAGTAGGGGCGGTTTGGAAAACCCCCCCCTACTCGAGAGACCCGAAAAGCAAAAGAACGTTTGTGCAAGGCGAGTGCAGAGACCGACAAACTTGTTTGATCGGGCTCTGCCGAGCGCAGCCGAAAATCTCAAAGAAAATATCAAGAAAACGTCTGTTGAAAACGAACCAATTACCGTACTACATACGGACATTGCTAGACTCGAGGCTCTATTAAAATAGCGAGCGCAACCGATAATACCTGTTGCGCTCGCTTCGCAAAGCATAAGCCTCAAGAAAATGTGTTTGCTGTATTATTTCATCACTTTTTTACCGTTCACGATATAAACGCCCTTGGGCAGCGCGTCCATGGCATCGGAAGTACCCACGCGGCGGCCGTTGAGGCCGTAGACGGGTGCGGAAGCCTTTTGGCTGTCAACGGTCGGGGCGGCGGCGATGCTCGTATTTTCCATTTCTACAATCTCGTAACTGTTCCACGGCTCTACATTGTATGCCTCCTTCGCGCCTTTCGGAACATAAACGGTGGTGAGGTTAGTACAATATCCAAAAACTTCAGACCCTGCGGAAGGCGGCGTTGAAGACTTCATTTTAATATTTGTCAAGCCCGTGCAGTAAAAGAAGCATTCTCTCCCCAAACTCGTTACGGAATTAGGAATTGTAATTGAGGTTAAGCCCGTGCAGCTAGAGAAGCACTCATACCCCAAACTCGTTACGGAATTAGGAATTGTAATTGAGGTTAAGCCCGTGCAGTCCTGGAAGCAATAGTCTCCCAAACTCGTTACGGAATTAGGAATTGTAATTGAGGTTAAGCCCGTGCAGCCAGAGAAGCAATAGTATCCCAAACTCGTTACTGAATTAGGAATTGTAATTGAGGTCAAGCCCGTGCAGCCCCAGAAGCATTGCCACGGCAAACTCGTTACGGAATTAGGAATTGTAATTGAGGTTAAGCCCGTGCAGCCAAAGAAGCAATCGTCTCCCAAACTCGTTACGGAATTAGGAATTGTAATTGAGGATAAGCCCGTGCAGTGATAGAAGCAACCGCCTCCCAAACTCGTTACGGAATTAGGAATTGTAATTGAGGTTAAGCCCGTGCAGCCATAGAAGCAATTGCCTCCCAACCTCGTTACGGAATTAGGAATTGTAATTGAGGTTAAGCCCGTGCAGCCTTCGAAGCATCCCCATCCCAAACTCGTTACGGAATTAGGAATTGTTGTGTTTTTGCAACCTGCAATCATTGTGTTTGAGGAAGTCTCAATAATTGCATTACAGTTTTCTCTTGAGTCATAGACTGTATTTCCTGATTCTACTTCAATACTTTCTAATCCTGCACAACCAGCAAAACATCTACTCCCCAAACTCGTTACGGAATTAGGAATTGTAATTGAGGTTAAGCCCTTGCAGCCAGAGAAGCATTGCCATCCCAAACTCGTTACGGAATTAGGAATTGTAATTGAAGTTAAGCCCGTGCAGCCAGAGAAGCAATAGTCTTCCAAAGTCGTTACGGAATTAGGAATTGTAATTGAGGTTAAGCCCGTGCAGCCAAGGAAGCAATTATTCCCCAAACTCGTTACGGAATACGTGATACCATCATAGATAAAATTTTCGGGAATAACGACTTCACCCGGGTAATCGTTGTCATGCGAGCCAAAGTAACTCTTATAGGTTACAGCAGCAGTCTTGTTCGTTTGATTCAGATTGTAGTAAATCCCGTCCACTTCCACATCGTGCGCCCAAGCCATGCTGGTGCAAAGGAGGAGGGTGAGGAGTAAAATGATTTTTTTCATAGAAATTATTATTTTATTGATGGATTATTTAAGTGTCTCCTTGGGCAAGCCATTGGCAACAGGTTTCTTGCCTGTTTTTCTGTTTTTTTATCTTAATGCATAAATCAATTCAATCAGCAAGTAGCATTGCAAAATCAAAAATAATGCGGCAAATATACAAAATGTCTTTAATTCAACCCTCCCCCGATAACTAATGTTTGTTAATGAACTAAATAAGAACGTTTGTGCAAGGCGAGAGCAGAGACCGACAAACTTGTTTGATCGGGCTATGCCGAGCCGCCGCCAAAGGTCTGTTGAAAACGAACCAATTTTTAAGTAAAAGAACGTACATATAAATGCATGATTTACTGCGTTGGCTGCACAAGTGTGGCGGGCTGTAAGCCCAATTGCTGCACTTAGCCCAGGGCAGCGCCCTGGGGGAACGATGTTGCATTGATTAAAGTGTCGCGCTCTGTAAGAGCAACCTGCTTTATGAGGGGCAACGCCCCGTGTGGCGTTAAGGGC
>JALFJC010000098.1:0-26750 GCA_022775595.1 Bacteroidales bacterium
AACCATTTAACGGGCTTTTTGAAAAACGCCCCTACTTGGAGCAATTAGAAATAAACAATAGGTATTAATAATAAGGATAACTTTTTTGTTTCACTAAAATCAGTAGATTATGAAGAAAACTTTACTCTCTCTGGCTTGCGTGCTGCTGGGCGGCACAATGGCTTACGCGCAAGAGACTGCCGAAGTGGGCCACGTGTATCAGGGCGTGACTTACAACAACTGCTCGCCTAACGGCAAGTGGCTCGTGGCAAATCAGGAAACGTCCGTTTACATCTACGATGTGGCTACCGGCACGAACTACGACTTTGCCGATGAAACCTACACCAAAGTTTATTTTGCCGGCTATGGCCATAGCGTTACCGACAACGGTATGGTTTGCGGTATGGCTCAGGAGGCTGCCGAATCCAATGCCGCTTACTTCAAAGACGGTGCGTGGGTGGTTCTGCCCCAGCTCTCTGGCAAGTTGACCGGTTTCAATAGCGCAAATGCCTGTACGCCCGACGGTTCTGTTATATGCGGCAGCCTCGGTAGCGAGGGCGCAGACATGAGCACCAGCGACCGCCTGATGCTTTACCCCGTGGTGTGGACGCTCAACGCTGACGGAGTGTACGTTTGCCAGGAACTGCCGCATCCCACAAAGGATTTCACCGGCCGCGTGCCGCAGTACGTCACAGCTTTGGACATCAGCGCAGACGGCAACACGATTGTCGGCCAGATGGTTGACTACTCCGGTTTCTACATTGTTCCTATCCTCTACACCCGCAACGCCGAGGGCGCTTGGAGTTACCAGCTCCTTGCCGAGGATCAGGTTTACGACAAAGAAAAGGCCGCCAATCTGCCCGAATGGGTGGAACAGCCCGTACAGCCCAGGGCAGAAGATTACATGTCGGCTACTGACGTTGATGCCTACAACGCCGCTGTTGAAGCTTACAACGAGGCTTATCAGCGTTGCGTTGCAGGCGACCTCGACTGGTCCGAACTGCCCGAATATCCTGAAAAGGGTTTTTATATCAGCGACGAGACGCAGGCTGCCGCTTTTGATGCAGCTGTTGCGAAGTACAATGAAGACAATGCAGCTTGGTATGCCGCTTTCGAGGCTTTCGACGAAGCCCTCACAGAAGTGACTACGGGCAAGAGCTTTGAGTTTAACTCAATTCACATCACCCCCAACGGCAAGTACATTCTCACCGACCTCAAAGAGCCCGATCCCGATCCAGATCCCATGGCATGGTTCCCCGAATCTATCTACACCAACTGCGTGTTCGACCTCACTAAGGTTGACACCCCCATGCTCACCACCAGCTCCAACATGCTCTCTACGGGCATCCTGGACAATGGTTTCTTCGTTGTGGCTGCGCCAAAGAGCGACTACGCCCGCTCGAGCTACGTGGCCAGCCCGGGGTCTAACCATCTGACGCCCATCGCCGACTGGTGCAAGGCAAGCGGCAACACCGCAGCAGGCGAGTATATCACCTCCGAAATGCTCTTCGACTTGATTAACTACGTATGGGACGAAGCGTCTGAGAGCTATGTCGAAGAAACCGTTAGCGACAGTCTTATCACCGGCACGGGCATCTTCTCTGCCGACGGCAAGACCTTCGTTACTTGGCTGCAAGACCCCGGCACCAACGAGTACGTTACTTACACCGTAAACCTTGAGAACAGCGTGCTCAACGGCATTCAGAGCGTGAAGCACAGCGCAACCGAGCAGAACGTGCTCCGCCGCGAATACTACAACGTTCAGGGCCAGCGCATCGCCGCTCCTATTCAGGGCGTTTACTTCGAAAAGATCATCACCGCCGACGGTGCAATCACCAAGAAACACCTCAAATAAGCGTTTCTTGAAAAAGCATAATCAAAAAAATCCCCGCAGGTTCAGCGAAGAGCCAGCGGGGATTTTTGCGTGGGTCAAGTAAAAAAAGCGGTGCAAATTTGAAATCCAATTGCAAATTTGCACCGCTTTGGCGGAATGTGTTGATATTCAACTTGCTATAACTGGTACTTTATTGCGAAGCAGTGCCTTCCAGGCAGTTAATACCTAAATTAAATTTATATCTAATTCAGGAAACGCGGACTCACTATTTCTACTTATACCTCACCCATTTAATCATTTCCTTAATCGTGGGCTTTTTGCCGTACATAAGTATGCCGACGCGATAAATCTTTGCGCTGAGCCATACGAAGCCGAGAGCGGTGGCGTAAAGCAGGCCAACGGAAAGCAATTCCTGCCAAAGGGGCACGCCGAAGGGTATGCGCACCATCATCACGATGGGAGCGGTGAGGGGGAAGAGCGAAGCCCAGAAGGCCAAAGGCCCGTCGGTGTTTTGCGCGCTGCCCATGGCGGCGTAGAGCGCGAACACCATGATGAGCATCACGGGCATGATGAACTGCGAGCTGTCTTCCTGCTCGTTCACGCTGGCGCCCACGGCGGCGAAGAAGGAGGCGTAGAGCAGATAGCCGCCGATGAAGTATAGCACGAAGAGCACGCCGAGTTCCAGATAAGGAAGGTTGAGCAGTGCCGCAACCAAGCCGTCGCCCTCTGAAGCGGCTGCTATCGCTGCCGCGCTGCCGGTGACGTCTTGCCCCATCATGGCACCGCCCGCAGCGGCATCGGTCACGGCAGGGGCGCCGAAGCACACGGAGACCACGGTGAGGATAATGGCCAGCATACTGCCCCAGATGGCAAGTTGCAGGAAACCCACAAGGGCGATGCCGATAATCTTGCCCATCATCAGCTGGAACGGCTTGACGCTCGAAATCATCAGTTCCACGATGCGGTTGGTCTTTTCCTCCATCACGCTCTGCATCACCATGCTGCCATAGCTGAGCACGAACATATAGATGAGGAAGGTAAAGATAAAGCCTGCCGCCATGGCGATTTCCGTGCTCGACCCCGTCTCGTTGCCCTCTGCCGTGCGCTTGACGGTAGATATCTCAAAGTCCTGCTGGATGTCGTTGATGATTTGCTCCAATCCCTCGATGCCCGTGGCGGCGAGGCGGTCGCGCCGCACCTGTTCGTTGAGCACGTTGGTGGCGTAGCTGAGGAGGTCGGCTGGCACTTCGCGCCGCGAATAGATGCGCACCTGCTTGGGGTTTTCGGTAAGGTTGCCCGTTATGGCAATCACGGCCTCCACTTCCGTCGAGTCGGAGTAGTAGGCGGCGTTGTTGTAGTCGGCAACGGGGAGATAATGGTAAGAGGCATCGTCCTTGAAGAGCGCGACATACTGCCCGGTGCTATCGTAGATGCCCACGCTTTTCTGCTCGTCGCTTTTAATCATGGAGAGCCAGATGGGCACGAAGACAAGCGCCGCAAAGATGAACGGCATGAGTATGGTGAGCAGGATAAAGGACTTTTTGCGCACGCGCGTCATGAACTCGCGCTTGATGATGATATATATTTTAGACATATATTTATAGATGTGTGGCGGGGCTAAGGCACTCGCCCAATTGGTTTTTTAGAGAAAAATATCAATGCCCCACTACGCGCAGGAATATTTCCTGCATCGAGGGCATCTGCTCGCAGAAGGAGCGCACTTCGGTGCGGTCGGCCACGGCGCGGATGATGTCGGAGCCGGTGGCGGCGGCTGTGGACTTGCGCAGCAGGTAGCGGTGGAAACCGCCGGCCTGGCTGTGGTCGGCTATCTCGAAGAGCGACGGGTCGGCGGCGAGGTCGCCGCTGCGCGTTATCAGCTCGAAGACGCCCGTGCGGAACTGCTCCTTAACGTCGGCCACCGCGCCCGAGAGCACGACCTTCGAGTTGTTGATAAGCGCGATGTCGTCGCAGACTTCTTCGACCGACGACATATTGTGCGTCGAGAAGATAACCGTGTGCCCCTCGTCGCGCAGTTTCAGTATTTCCTTTTTCAGCAGTTCGGCGTTCACGGGGTCGAAGCCCGAGAACGGCTCGTCGAAAATAAGCAGGGGCGGGCGGTGGAGCACGGTGATGACAAACTGCACCTTTTGCTGCATGCCTTTCGAGAGTTCCTCGAGCTTCTTGTTCCACCAAGGCATGATGCCGAACGTTTCAAACCACACTTTAAGGCGGCTCTTAGCCTCGGCGTAGGAGAGGCCTTTGAGTTGCGCGAGGTAAATGGCTTGCTCGCCTACCTTCATCTTTTTGTACAGCCCGCGCTCCTCGGGCAGGTAGCCGATGCTCCGCACGTCGTCGGGGCCGAATGCGTGCCCGTCGAACGTGATTTCGCCGCTATCGGGGGCGGTGATGCGGTTGATGATGCGTATGAGCGTGGTCTTGCCCGCGCCGTTGGGCCCGAGCAGGCCGAACACCTTGCCGCGCGGCACGCTGATGCTCACGTCGTCGAGCGCGGTGTGATTCGCGTAGCGTTTCACGATGTGCGAAGCAGAAAGGAAATAATCTTGTGTAGGCATTATAGATTATATGTATATGTGTATGTTGAATTATCTGCAAAAAGGTTTGATAAAAACCAGGAAAAACATCTTGCTTCGTTTGAAGCCCAAGGGCACGCCGCCGGACTTAATGCCGAGCCTGTGAGCCTAAACGGCTCACGCTCGCCCTTAATCTCTGCGGCTGCGGTCGGTTCCCGCCCGCTTCAAACGCCGCAAGAGAAAAACAAGGAAAAACCCGTGAGACCTTGATATTGTCAAAACAGAAATGTTATGTTTTCCATTGGAAACGGGTTTTTACCTGTTTTTTCCTTGTTCTGTGTGGGGCGGGCGGGAACCGACCGCCGCCTTAGCGGAGAGGACACGAGACGGAAGCCGAAAGGCTCACTGGCTCGGGGACTATCCGATAAGGCAAGCCGTTAGGACCACACAGAACAAGTTGTTTTTCATGGTTTTTATCTAATTGTTTGATTAAGAAAGCAAA
Source organism: Bacteroidales bacterium (assembly GCA_022775595.1). Taxonomy (GTDB): domain Bacteria; phylum Bacteroidota; class Bacteroidia; order Bacteroidales; family Bacteroidaceae; genus Alloprevotella. Next base: position 4,847 of record JALFJC010000098.1, read on the forward strand.
TGGTTACGGCTGAGTTTCGCCTTCGATGAAATCTTCGAGGAAAAGATGCTCGCCGTCGAACACGGCGTAAGTATAGCGCGAAATCCAGTCGCCGAGTATCACGAGGCGCGAGTTGCGGGCAAGCATCAGATCGAGGTCGATGTGCCTGTGACCGAAAAGGAAAAAGTTCACGTCGGGGTGCGTTTTGAGATAATCTTTCGCAAACACCACGAGCTCTTCCTTGTCCTCGCCCATATAGTCGGGCTCTTTGCCGTCGGGGCGCTTCATGCGCGAGCGGCGCGCCCATTCCAGGCCGAACGCCATGCCCCAGCGCGGGTGGAGCGAAGCGAAGAGGGCGCGGCATATCTTGTTGTGGAACATGGCGCGGAGAAACTTGAACTTGCGGTCGCTGCTCCCCAGTCCGTCGCCGTGGGCGAGGTAAAAGAGCTGCCCGTAGAGGTCCACCATCAGGCTGTCCCTATGCACCGTCATACCGCATTCCTTTTGGAAATAGTCGTGTACCCAAAGGTCGTGGTTGCCCGTGAAGAAATGCACTTCAACGCCCATGTCCGTCAGCTCGCTGATTTTGCCGAGCAGGCGCGTGTAGCCTTTCGGCACCACCGTGCGGTATTCGTGCCAGAAGTCGAACATATCGCCGAGCAGGTACACCGCCGCAGCCTTGTGCTTGATGCTATCCAGGAAATTCACGAGGCGGCGCTCCTGCGTGCGGCGGTGCGGAATGGCAAGGCTGCCAAGGTGCGCGTCGGAAAGGAAATAGATGTTTTTCATGTTTTGTAAGTCAATTAAGGTAACGCCCTACATAAAACCGAGCTCGAGTTTTGCCTCGTCGCTCATCATGTCTTTGTCCCATTCAGGCTCGAACACAAGGTTCACTTTCGCCTCTTTCACGCCTTCGATGCCCGAAAGCTTGATGCGCACGTCCTCCATGATAAAGTCCGCTGCGGGGCAGTTGGGGGCGGTGAGCGTCATGTCGACTTCCAGGTTGCCGTCCTCCTGCAATTCGATGCGGTAAATAAGACCGAGGGAATAGATGTCCACGGGGATTTCAGGGTCGTATACGGTTTTGAGCACTTCAACGATGCGCTCTTCTATCGCAAGCTTTTCTTCAGCAGTCATATCATTTATTGAAAATATAGATACTATTGGCACTATTATATAAACATAGCTCCGCTCACAGCCCTTGCTCGTCCGCGTAGCTGTAATACGAGCCGTCGGCAAGGACAATGTGGTCGATAAACTTGATGTCCACCGCCTCGGCAGCGCGTTTCATGCGGCGCGTCAGGTCGTCGTCGGCTTTCGAGGGCTTCGGCACGCCCGAAGGGTGGTTGTGGCAAAGGGCAATGGCGGTTGCACCGGCGGTGATGGCCTCGCGCAGTGCCACGCGCACATCTACGATTGTGCCCGTCAGCCCGCCCGACGACACGACGGCGGAGCGCAGCACCCGCAACTGGTTGTTGAGCAGCATCACGTGGCACTCCTCAGTAGGCAGGTCGCGCATACGGTGCAGGAAATAATGGTAGATGTCTTGCGAGTTGCTCATCTTCGGCCGCTCCTCCAAATCCGAGAGGCTTCTGCGCCGTCCCAGTTCGCAGGCGGCCAGAACGATGAGGGCTTTCACTGTGCCCATGCCCTTGTATTTGCGCAGCTGCGCAAGGCTCATTTTGCCCAAGGTGTTGAGGCTGCCGTTGCAGTCGCCGAGAATGCGCTGCATCAGTCCCACGGCCGTCTCGCCCCTGCTGCCCGAGCCAACGAGCACGGCGAGCAGTTCGGCGGGCGAAAGCCCTGCCGCGCCCACGGCCATCATCTTCTCGCGCGGACGGTCGGCAGCGTCCCACGCCTTGATGCCTGCCGGCTGCGGTTTCTTTTGTTCTGGCTCTGTCATTTATAGAAATTTTTGCGGAACGCCTCAAACTCGCCTTTACCCAGCACGCATCGTTGCCACCAGGCGCGCAGGAAGCCCGTGCCGTAGCCCGTGAGTTGCACCAAGGCTGCCGCGATGGCAATCAGTCCCACTTTCAGACTGCGCTCGCGCAGGGCGGCATCAGTGCCTATCAGCACGGCAAACACGCCGATGGGCAGCAGGCTCCACAGGCACAGCGGTGCGCAGAGCAGCAGGAGCACCAGTCCCACGGTAAAGGCCGCGGGCAGCAGATGCACGAGTTTGAGTGTGCCGGGGTGGCGCTTGGTGAGGTTGATGCGGGCAATGCCGGAGTTGTGTACCTGCTTGAAAAACTTTTTCAAGTCCGTGCGCCGCTTGTGCCACACCCACGCTTCGGGGAAGAGGCGGCAGCGTGCGCCGCTCTTGAAGATGCGCGTCGAAAAGTCGATGTCCTCGCCGAAGCGCATTTCAGAGAAACCGCCGAGGTCGAGATACGTTTCGCGGCGCACGCCCATGTTGAACGAGCGCGGGTAAAACTTGTCGAGCTTCTTCTTGCCGCCGCGTATGCCGCCCGTGGTGAAGAAAGAGGTCATGGCGTAGTTGATGGCCTTCTGCATCGGCGTGAACGACGGGTGCGCCCGGTCTGGCCCGCCGAAAGCGTCGCACGGCTCGCGCGTCAGTTCCTCGTCCACTGCCGCGAGATAACCGGGCGGCAGCACAACGTCCGAGTCGAGGATAAGCACATATTCGCCCTTGGCGCGTTCCACGCCGTAGTTGCGCGTCTGCCCCGGCCCCGAGTTGTCTTTCGTGAAATAATGCACGTCCAGGCGGTCGGCATACTTCTTCACAACGTCTTCGCAGGGCACTTGCGACCCGTCCTCCACTACAATCGCCTCAAACTCCTTGCACGTCTGTGCGCACAGGCTTTCGAGCAGTTCGTCCACTTCGGACGGCCTGTTGAATACGGGAATGATAAAAGAGTATTTCATATTTGCGGCAGTTGATTCTATATGTGGAATGTCCTTAGCTGTTTTCTTGCAGAAATGTTTCCGGCAGTTGAATTTCAATGCTATCTGCGAGCGAAAAGTCTTTAGGATTTCTTGTAATCAATTTGTTGCAATTGCATCGTTTGGCGCAATGGTACATAACGCAGTCTTCAAAATCGTTCCAATCGTGCTGCAAGGCATAAAGCAAGTCCTCTTTTGCTATTGGCTGGATTTCTATGATGGACAATAGTGCGGTAATCTTTCTCTTCCATTGGCTAACGGGCATCTTCATCCTTTCGCAACAAATATATTCAGAGGTAACGATGCTGTGCGTTGACACGAATACTTGTGTGCCTTTTTCTTCTGCCAACGTGAGGAGCGCCGCTGCAGAATAGTAGAAAGGTTTGCGCTCCAAAAAGAAATCAAGTATAATATTGGTATCCAGAAAGAGCATCATAGATATTTTGAGGTTAAATGTTCTCCGATTTCTTTTCTGTAATCCAGTGACAGGCCTTTCCCGTAATCGATGCCGGTTTCTACTTCTTTCAGTTTCTCTGAAATATGGTAGTCAGCCAGTGGTTCTTCGACTGCTGAAGTTATCTCCGAATGTCTGCTTAATGACATGAAGTAATCTTCTATCAGCTTTTTGACGCTGACGTTGTGAAGGCTCGCATAAAGCTGTCCCATTTGATAGGCTTTGGAGTCAATGCTGATGTTATGGGTTGTAGCCATTTTATAATGTATTGTTTGAGAGGTGATAGGCGTTTGTGCCAGGCTATAGCATATTCTTAACTGCAACAGAAAGTGCATTTGAGGGCGTTTGATTATTGTTCCCCTGCTTTTCTGCCTACAAACTTACGAATTTCTTACTTTTCAGACGAATTTCCTTATATGATGTTGCTGTTTTGGCAGTAAAGGCAAGGGAAGAGAGGCAGGAATTAGCAGTCCCGGCAGCACGTTTGTTTCATCTTTGGGCGGTTTTGTTATAGAGTTTGAGAAGTGTATTGATGAGAATAAGCATAGTCCGGTTGCTACTTTTGTGCAAAAAAATATGTCATTCTGAGTGGTCATCACACGTTGTGCGACGGCCGCCCAGAATGACAGAGAGCTAACCTATGTTGCGACCTGAAAGCCCCAGCCTCTTATTCCACCTTGAAGTCAAAAAACTTGGAGTAATCTCGGAGGAGGGCAAGACGCACGGACTTGTTGGTCAGATTGTACAGTGCTGACCATTGTGTAAAGGAAGTCGGGTCGTTGTCCTTGCGCTCCTGCGACACCAGGCTGAGCAGGGACATGGCCGCTTCGGGGGTCAATGCGTAGTTGTGGTTCTGTAGGGTCGACCGCAAGTCCCAGTAGCGGGTCTTTCCGTGTTCAGAACCCCAGCCGTCGTTGGTGCCGGCCATGGTGGGAGAAACATAGAAGTTGGTGACGCAACGCAATGTGTCGTTGTGTCGCAGTACCTCCATCCGTGTCGGGAATTGCTCGCTGGGGTTGCTTGGGTTGCGCGTGTACTCCACGATGGCGAAGTTGCCCTTTGCGTCGGCCATCAGGTAGTGGTAGTTGTGCTTGTCGTCGGTGTTAAACATCCTCATGTTGTATTGCCCCAGTAGGTCGATTGCTTCGTCCACTGTGGAGGCGTTGTCGAGCAGCAGGCGTATGGCCACCGTCGTGTTGATGTTTTTCTTGGCAGGGTCGGTCTGCATGGTAGGTGCTTCGTTGAGCGACAGCACACCGATGGCGAATCCGTCTTCATTGATGCCGTCGAGGGCTGCGTATGGAAGGCCGATGAGCAAGGAGAGGTCGGTAGTGTCGTTGTTGCAGGCACCTTGATAGTAGCCGAAGTTCAGACCGTCGACGAAGGAGATGGATTTTTTCTTGCCGGCGGGAGCCGTGCGGACAATGAAGGCCGAGATGGGGACGTAGGCGTATTGGTCAGTACCGCTGATTTTAACTCTGTGCAGGAAGTCATAGTTGCGTCCCATCTGATAACTGTTGCCCTGCGGGTCGGGTACTGCGAAGGCGCTGCATCCGGGCAGGAAAGACAACGTGCTGTTGGTGGGAGGCTCCGGCACACTGTCGTAGAGATTATGCTGCACGAAGCCTAAGAGCCCCATCGTACTGGAGATATTGGCATCGAGGGCTTCGTCGAGCTTGTAGTCGGCGGTGTAGTTCACTTCGTAGAGGCGTCCCGTTCCGTCCAGGTCCTTCATCGTGTAGATGGTGGCCAGCTTCTCTTTGTCTTTCAGGAAGCAGGCGGGATTTTTGGTCGTTGTCCCGGGCGTCGGGGACGGCGTCGGGGACGGCGTCGGGCTCGGTGTCGGGCTTGGGGTGTCATCGTCCGAGCAGGAGAGAATGAAGACGGTGGTGATGGCTGCTATGCCGAGCAGAGCCAGCATCGAAAAGCGGTTCTTTTTCATGGTTCTATTGGTTTTATTTCATTATTATATGGTGCATAAGATATCTGAACGTTCAGGGCTTATTGGGCATTGGTGACCAGCGTGACGGGAACGGACTGACTGAAGTCGACACTGTACACCCTATAAGCTTGGGGCTCGTCATTAGGGATGAATTTCAGTTTGAACGACTTCTTTATCCGAAGGTCCTTACGGTGGCATCCGCCGCAGAAGCGCGGTCCTTCAAGCGGTTGATGAGAGCCTGTCCGCTATAGATGTAGTCGCCGGGAACCACGTAAGCACGCCCGCTGGTCATGACTTTCAGTTCGTCGCCCACGGGCGGAGCGTCCACGTCTTCATCAATCAACACCGCATCGTCCAATGGGACGGCATCATCACCCTTATCATCCGTATCCTTACATGAAGCGAAAAAGAGAGGGAAAGCAACTACTATTGCCAGCCATAGAGAAACGCTGTGCGCAAGGATTTTTGCTGTTTTGTTCATGGTTTTGACAGGTATTGGTTTAAGATTTTTTCTTACTTATATGCAAAGATACGCGGCTAAGAAGCAGGAAGACAAAAAACACGCCCCTTGAAAGCAGTCAAAATCCCTAAAAACAATCCTTTAAAATAGTCAAAATATAGTTTTTTGCTTAATTTTGTTGCCGTAGAAAACACCTAATCCAAAAATACTTATGAAGAATACTATGCCTCCTCTTGCCCAACTGCCTCTGGGGCCGTTCAGGAAATGGCTGCAGAGAGAACCCTCCCTGTTAGACAGACAGCGGCTTGCCCTCCTTCTGTTCTGTTATATTCCCTTTCTGCTGTTAGGCGTAGTGGCCAACTTCCTCGGTGTAACGGAACCGTCTGCCCCGTTCTTCTACTATACACATACGCTGCTTGTCTTCAGCGCGGCGGTGTTCTTGGTGTTGTACTATCGGCGCAAGATCAGTATCACCATTTGTTTTGCTGCCTTCATCATCATCGGACAGACGATTCTCTCGGTCGAAATGATTTATTGTGCCTTCCAGGGGACGCTGTATTACGACATGCTGATTATGGCGAACATGGTGTTGCTGTCGCTGAACGCGCTGGTAGCTACGGCAGGCATGATGAAGCGTGTGTCCGTACTGCTGGGCATTGCCACCCTTTTCATCTATATCCTTTGTGCGTGGATTACGGGCGATGAAATCCTGAACAGCTTTATCATTGCTTTCATACTGGTCTTTCTGTTTTCGAGTGTCATCGGAGTGTGGGTGGCTAACAGCATGGACCAACTGGAGCACGAGAATGAGGAATACAAGAAGGGCGAGAAGGAGCTCCTGCATATCCTCCGCCTGAAAAGGGACGAGGTAAAGGCGTTTGTTGCGCTGGCATCGGAGAAGTATTCTTGCAACGGCACGCAGATGCTGTTGGAACAGTTAGACACGAAGTCGAAACACAATCTGGTGGCCAATGTGGAGGCATATCTGAAGACCCGTAATACAGACCTTGAGATCATCGCGCAGAAGTTTCCCGAGCTGACCCCCTCGGAGAGGGAAATCTGCCGTTTGATTCTGCAAGGAAAGAAGCTGTACGACATATGCCGTATGCTGGGCAAGAACGAGTCGAACGTCAACAGCCAGCGTGCGAACATGCGCAAGAAATTGGGGCTGCAGCCTGCCGAGAACCTTCAGAAAGCTTTGCAACAGAGGCTGGAAGAGACTGCATAGATGGCAGTTGAACGGGCGCAGAATCAATGGTGTTCTGGGGCGGGCGTATGCAATACGCCCCTACTTACAGCAGCGCGTGTATAACATCAGTCATTCACTTTTGCGCACAAAAAAGGCTGCGTCGTAATCGTTGCATTACGGCGCAGCCTCGTATTATATTATCGTGTGCCTGCTTTTACTCTGCCGGCGAGAGGGCGGCTTTGCTCAGGTCTACGTAGAAGGCCGACATTGTGGAGTACATGCCTTGGAGTTTACCCGTGGCTTGCAGCGTGCCGTCGCTGTTGATTGTGAACACGAGGTCGGCAGCGGGGTCGTCCATCAAGCCGTAGCCTTTCTTCCTTATATGATGTTGCGGTTTCAGCTGTAAAGGAAAGGTTCAAGGGACAATAATCGGCAGCCTATTGCCAACATTTGGCGCATTCCTTATAAGATAAAAGATATTTTTCTTAAATTTGCGGGGTATACTTTATTATTTAATCCATAATTCTTATTTTTATGTTTAATAGTTTTACTAAATCAATTTTGTTCGCGCCCCTGCTCTCATTGCTTTTAGGCGGGGTGCTTGTAGTTAGTTGCGGCGATGATGATAACGAAGAAGACGTGCAGGCTTCTTCCTCAGATCAGAATGGCGGCAATGGGTCTTCCGACAATGGAAATGGCGGTACGCCGGCCTTTGATGGAAAAGATAAAGTCTATACCGTCAACGGCGTTTCGTTTACGATGATAGCCGTCAAGGGCGGCACGTTTCAAATGGGGAGCGATGATGGGTATGAATGGGAAAAGCCTGTGCATCAGGTAACGCTCAGCGACTATTACATTGGCGAGACGGAGGTGACGCAGGAACTTTGGAACGCGGTTATGGACAGCAATCCCTCGCACTTTACGGGCAATATGCAGCTCCCCGTGGAAATGGTTTCGTGGAACGACTGCCAAACCTTTATCTCCAGGCTCAACGAGCTGACGGGCAAGACCTTCCGCCTGCCCACAGAGGCGCAGTGGGAGTATGCCGCCCGTGGCGGCAATAAGTCGAAAGGGTATATTTATAGCGGCAGTAACGAGATAGATGAAGTGGCTTGGGATTGGGATTTCCAGGGTATACCCATGCACCCCGTCAAGACGAAAGTCCCTAACGAATTGGGCATCTACAACATGAGCGGCAACGTTATAGAATGGTGCTCCGACTGGTACGGCCCTTATTCATCAGCCGCGCAGACCGACCCGACTGGACCTTCTACAGGCTCTAACCGCGTGCGCCGTGGTGGCGGCTGGGGCAGCGGCGCGACGGACTACCGAGTTGCTTCTCGCTTCAGCTACTCGCCTACATATACCGCTGGCGACCTCGGCTTGCGCCTCGCTTATTAGTTTGACATCAAAAAGGGAAAAATAAAAAGCAAAACAATTCAAAAAGTCGTGGCGCAGGCATTCTAAAAACGGAGCCGCAATAAAAAAGCGGCGAACGTGAAAAGAATGCCCGCGCCACGAATTTTGAAATGCGCGGTGTGAAGGATGGGTGAGTGATAAAGCCCACGCGTCGGGGCCTTTTTGCATAATGTCGGCTGATGTAACTAAGAGGCTGCGCCGTAATCCTGAAATTACGGCGCAGCCTCGTTTTATGATGTTATTGCGTTTGTGCTCTTATTCTGCCGGCGAAAGGGCGGCTTTGCTCAGGTCGACGTAGAAGGCAGACATTGTGGAGTACATGCCCTGGAGTTTGCCCGTGGCTTGCAGCGTGCCGTCGGAGTTGATCGTGAAGACGAGGTCGGCTGTGGCGTCGCCCATCAGGCCGTAGCCTTTCAGCACAAGCTGGCCGTTGGTCAGTTCGTAGGGCACGCTCTTGTCGCCAAACTTGCCTGCCGCCATGCGCACGAGGAAGTAGGCGTAGCCGGCTTTCAGGTTGCCGTCGGCATCGCGGTCGATGGTGAGCGTGGCGTTTACCGTGGGATTGTTGCCCGTGCCGTCGTCGTCGCCCGTGCCGAGATAGTATTTGCCCGTATATTTGGCAGCCAGTTCGTCGCCCGGCATGGCGGGAACGAAGTCGTCAGACGCGAGGTCTACTTGCATGAAAGCGGTGGTCATGTTTGTGCCGTAGTAAGTGCCAGTGCCCTGCACGCGGCCGTCGGGCGTAACGTTGAACACGATGTCGGCAGTCGTAGTGCCGTAGTTGCCGTCGCCCACGGTGACGCCTTTGAGCGTCAGGACGTTGTTGTCGTACGTGTAAGGCACGCAGGAGGAGATGACGTCGGAGCCCATTGCCGTGATTTTCAGTGTGGCGTAGCCTTCCTTGGCGTTGCCCGAAGCGTCTTGGTCGATAAATAACTCGCCCGTGGTCTCAACGGGGTTCTCGTAGTAGGTGGCCGTGAGCTTGGCGGTGTAGTGGTCTTCGAGGGGAACGATGACGATAACGGGTGCCTCGAGCGGGTTGTCCTGCGTGATGCTCACGTAGCTGCCGGCGTAGGAGGTGGCGTAAATCTTCGTGTCGTCGCCGGCGAGCCACATGCTCTGCATGTCGTCGCTCAGCTGGAACACGAGGTTGGCGCGGTGGGTGCCGCCCTCGCCATCGCCTTGCAGCACGTTGGTGATGGTGAGCGTCTTGGCGTCGGCGTCGTAGATATATTTCTGGCAGTCGCTCACGGCAGAGATGTAGTCGTAGCCGCGATAAACGCTCACGGAAATGGCTGCGTAACCCGGCTTGGCCGTGCCCACGAGGTTTTGGTTGAGGACGATGCTGGCGGTGTTGCGGAGCGTTGCGCTCTCTTCGAGGTAGCGGCCTTCGAGGTGGTCGTTGGAGTAGGAGGCTGCGCCGTTCCAGTCGGAAGAAACTACTTCGGTGTACGTGCCGCCTACGATGTCGATGGTGTAGACGTGCGTGCCGTCTTCAAGCGTCACGGTCACCACGGTGCTTTCAACGGTGTAGGGATATTCCTTGCCCTCGATGGTTGCTGTCCCGAAGCCGTCGAGCTTGATGTCGTAGCCCGTGGCGTCGGCGGAGATGAACGTGCCGGCTTCCTTGCCCTTGGCGATAAACTGCGGGTCGCCGCCGGCGGCGAGCACATATTTATATTGTACTGTGCCGTTGTAGGTAACAAAGGCTTCGCAGGGCTCGCCGATGGTCGTGCCGCTAACAAAGTCAACGGTGGCGCGGTAGGTGTTGATGCCGTAGTTGGAGAGGAAGAACCAGTGCTTTGCGCCCGTGTACTTGTCCGTGGCTTCCATCAGCGCCATGTAGGCCGAGGCATCGCGCTGTGCGCAAACGTAGTCGCAGGGATTCTTGCAGATAAGGTAGTAGCGCGTGTTCTCGTGCTTGTCGTTGTTGTAGTCGTGGATGTCGCAGAAGATAAAGTCGTCGGCGAAGAACGTGCCGTTCACGCCGTAGGCCGGCTGGTCGCGGAAAGAGAGGTCGGGTTCTTCGCCTTCGGCAAGTTCTTCCACGTAGTGCTTGAAGTTGCCTGCGCCGTCTTCGTAGGTGTAGATGTCGACGAAGCTATACGCCATTGCGTCCGTGGAACTTACGTGGCAGGAGGTATTTGCCTTGAGCTCGAGCGAGAAGGGCGCGGCATCGGTTTTGGCGAGCAGGCCGTTGCCCGAGGTCACGCCGAAGCCTGTGTACTTGCCCACGAAGGGATAGCCCTCGTAGGTGGTCAACTCTTTGGAGACAACGCGGATCGTGACGGGCTCGTTGGGCATGAAGAACGTGAGCGCGTCCTGTCCGAGGTGGTTGTCCTCGGGTGCTTCCCAAAACACGAAACCGGCATTGTCGGTATAAACCTTGCCCGTATATTGTCCCACAACCTCGTACGTGCTTTCGTAGCCCGGTTCGTTGCGGACAACGAAGTGCACCTTGCCGTAGGGGCGCTGCGCCGTCCAGTCCACGGGCTTCTCGTTGCTGATGGTATTGTTGTTGTTGATGCAGTCGAGCATCACGAGGGGCGCATGCTCGTCGAACTCGCGGGCGATTTCCTGATAAGCCGTGCCGATGGGCTCATATTGCAAAACCACGAACTCCGAGAGGGGCAGGGGAGTGGGGTCGCCCACGAAGGGCACGACGATGGCCACCGAGTAGCCCTCGTCGCCTGCGTTGGCCTTCTGATAAACGATGCGGTCGATGTCGTCCACCATAAACGAAACGAACGTGCTGTCGGCGCGCTTGGCGTCAAGGCGTTCGCACACCTGTGCCTTCAAGCCCGTGGTGCAGAGCATGAAGAGGGAGAGAATGGAAAGGATAAGTTTGCTCGTTTTCATTATTTCAGGCTGATAAGGTAAGACACTCCGTTAACTTTCACTGCATACACGCCGGCGGGCACTCCGTCGAGGCGCAGCGTGTACGTGCCTTCAGCGGCCGTGCTGCTGATGAGGCGGCCGTCGGCGGCGAATACTTCCACGTTAGAGCCGGCTTTAAGCCCCTTGAAACTGAGGGCGCGGCCGTTGAGGCTGAATCCGTCGGCCTTGCCGTCGGCTTTGAGGTTGTCGATGCCCAGCTCCGTGGAGAAGGTCATACGGTAGAACTGTGTGCGCAGCACCTTCACGAGGGCGTTGCCGTCGGAGAAGATGACAAACGTGTCGTCGAACTGCGTCGTCATCTTTTCGTTGAGGTTAATTTGCGTTTCGCTGCCGTCGAGGAGCGTCACGAGCACGCTGCGAAATCCGTCGGCGTGGGCGCTAAGCGTGCCGCCGAGAGCGAGGATTGCAGCGAGTGTCAATCGTTGTAGTTTTCGCATTGTAGATTAAAAAAAATAATATGTTATTGATTTGGTGATTGTTGCAATAGCGTTTTGCCCTGCAAAGATATATAAAAAGCCGCGATTTTTACGCCCGGTGCATAAGAAAGTAAAGACCGCGACTATCTTTGTGGGTAAAAAGAGGTCTTCGGGTTTCCCCAGCCTCATAGAGTGTTAAATAACGGGCTTGATGTCCCAATAAAAAATAACCCATGAAAAGAACAGTCTGCGGTCTTGATGTCCACAAAGATAGCGTTTTTTGCTGTATTATCCGTACTGACGGACAAAAAATCCAACACAAGTTCGGTGTTTTGACCGAAGAACTCGTCACACTGCGTGATTTGCTGAAGTCAGAAGGCGTGGAAGAGTGTGCCATGGAGAGTACGAGCATCTACTGGATGCCGATATGGCGCGTACTTGAAACGAGTGTCAAACTGCACCTTGTCAATCCTTATTTCATCAAACAGCTCCCGGGCAAAAAGAGCGATGTGAAGGATGCCGAGTGGATAGCCACTTGCCTGCTCAACAATCTGATTGCATCGAGTTTTGTTCCTGACGAGAAGATACAGCGTCTGAGGCAGTATGACCGCCGTATCTTCGACCTCAACGCCTCCATCAGCCGTAACCTTGTCAAACTGGACCAGTGCATCCAGCGCTGTAACATCCGCATCAGCAACTACATCTCGACAACGGACTCCAAAGGCTACCGCTCCATCGTCAAGCTCATCTCGCAAGGTGTCACCGATGTGTCCGTCCTTGTGGGGCAGCTGCATGGACGCACCATCAACAAGCATGGCAAGGAGACTTTGACAAAGGCCCTTACAGGAGTGGTGAACGACACCGACATTTACATTATAAACCAGCTTGTAGAAGAAATCGAGATGCAGCAGCGGCACAAGGACGAAGCCCAGAAAATGATGACCTCGCTTTGCGAGGAGTGGTTCCCCGAGGAACTCAATAATCTCCAGACGATCCCCGGAGTGAAGGAGCGCAGCGCAACCTCCATAATTGCCGAAGTCGGCACAGACATGAATCATTTCCAGACACCTAAGAAGTTAGTGTCATGGGTGGGGCTCAGACCCCGTAACGAGGAAAGCGCAGGTAAAATCAAGTCACGCCGTATTACACATGGAAACAAGTTCCTCCGCAAGACCTTTATAGAATGTGCATGGGGTTCAGCCCGGACAAAAGACTCCTTCTTTGCGGAATTCTCTTATCGGCAATGTGTCGAGCGACGAAAGAACCGCATGAAAGTACAGGTCGCCATCGCACGCAAGATGCTGGTGGCCGTCTGGTAGATCCTGCGTGACAGAGTAGCTTATCAGAAACCATCCGATCATTACTCGGCGGCCTGTATGGCTGTCGAATCATGATACCGCCGCCCGTTGCAAGGTCAATATATTTGTGGTGTCAGCAACCCGTTTTCGCAAAGTGGCTGATGCTTCGGGCGGAGTAGGACACCCGGTTGAGTATTAATCTCGTAGAGGAAATTTACATACTTTTTATCCTGTCTTGCATCATTGTGAGGCATGGGACTTTATGCCAATAAAACAGCATCCGGATGTATTAGACACTCTTTTCCCCTCACAAAAATAGTCTCAAACTTAGCTTTCTTAGAGGAAATATAATAATAAAATTGTGTTTTTCTTAGCAAAAAGTGCCCTTTTGTGCCAAGATACTTGCTTTTTGATGGTAAGACGCCGTGTAAGCAAGCGCGGAGGCCTCTGCGCTCGCCTTGCACAAACGTTGGTTTTATTTGCCCACGAATTTCACGAATATACACGAATAACAAAGCGTTCAGATAATGGCGACCTGGTCGGTCGCACGAATTTTCACTAATTCAATATTTTCAGCTGCCTCGGCAGATTTCGAACAAAGTCAGCTCTGTGCTCGCTTGCGCGAAAATTCGTGAGATTAGTGCGACCGACCAGGTCGTCATTTTTTTTCGTTGAAAGAGATTAGTATAAATTCGTGAAATTCGTGGGCAAATAAAACCAACGAAAAAATCGTGCCGCGCAAACATGTGCGCGGCACGATTTTATCATGTATGGATAGGATAGGGGATTATTCGCCCTTTTCCATCTTGGCTTTCAGTTCAGCGAGGGCGTCGATGTCGCCGAGGCTGGTGGAAGCGGCCTGGTTCTGGATAGCGGGAGCTTCTTCCTTCTTGGGAGCCTTCTTGGCAGCGGCCTTGCGCTCTGCGCGAGCTTCGGCGCGGGCTGCATCTTCGAAGGTGCGGCTGTGAGAGAGGATGATGCGCTTGCTGTCCTTGTTGAACTCAATCACCTTGAAGGGGAGCTTTTCGCCCTCTGCGGCGTGGCTGCCGTCTTCCTTAACGAGGTGCTTGGGCGTTGCGAAGCCTTCTACGCCGTATTCGAGCTGAACCACAGCACCCTTCTCGAGGAGTTCGGTGATGGTGCCTTCGTGTACGCTGCCTTCGGTGAAGACGGTTTCAAATACGTCCCAGGGATTTTCTTCGAGCTGCTTGTGGCCGAGCGAGAGGCGGCGGTTCTCCTTGTCGATTTCGAGCACAACGACTTCGATTTCGTTGCCGATCTGCGTGAACTCAGAGGGGTGTTTCACCTTCTTCGTCCAAGAGAGGTCGGAGATGTGGATAAGGCCGTCAACGCCTTCTTCGAGTTCAACGAATACGCCGAAGTTCGTGAAGTTGCGCACCTTGGCAGTGTGCTTGGAACCGACGGGGTACTTCGTTTCGATTTCGTTCCAGGGGTCATTCTTGAGCTGCTTGATGCCGAGAGACATCTTGCGCTCTGCGCGGTTGAGCGTGAGGATAACGGCGTCAACCTCGTCGCCCACCTTGAGGAAGTCCTGTGCGGAGCGGAGGTGCTGGCTCCAGCTCATTTCGCTCACGTGGATAAGACCTTCAACGCCCGGTGCGATTTCTACAAATGCGCCGTAGTCGGCCATAACCACTACCTTGCCGTGCACCTTGTCGCCTTCTTTCAGTTCGGTGTCGAGAGCGTCCCAGGGATGCGGGGTGAGCTGCTTGAGACCGAGGGCGATGCGCTTCTTCTCTTCGTCGAAGTCGAGGATAACGACGTTGAGCTTCTGGTCGAGTTCCACGATTTCGTGGGGATCGTTCACGCGGCCCCAAGAGAGGTCGGTGATGTGAATGAGACCGTCCACGCCGCCGAGGTCGATGAACACGCCGTAGCTGGTGATGTTCTTAACCGTACCTTCGAGCACCTGACCCTTTTCGAGTTTGGAGATGATTTCCTGCTTCTGGGCTTCGAGTTCTGCCTCGATGAGTGCCTTGTGAGAAACAACGACGTTCTTGTATTCCTGATTGATCTTGACGATCTGGAATTCCATGGTCTTGCCAACGAATACATCGTAGTCGCGGATGGGCTTAACGTCGATCTGCGAACCGGGCAGGAAGGCTTCGATGCCGAAGATGTCGACAATCATGCCACCCTTTGTGCGGCACTTGATGTAGCCCTTGATGATTTCCTTGTTCTCGAGCGCTTCGTTGACGCGTTCCCAAGACTTGCTGGCGCGAGCCTTCTTGTGAGAAAGGATGAGCTGGCCTTTGCTGTCTTCTTGGTTTTCTACGTAAACTTCAACTACGTCGCCCACTTTGAGCTCGGGGTTGTAGCGGAACTCGCTGACGGGGATGATGCCGTCGCTCTTGGTGCCGATGTTGACGGTCACCTCGCGCTTGGTGATAGAAATAACGGTACCTTCGACTACCTCGTTTTCAGTTACGCGTGCGAGGGTTTCGTCGTAGGCCTTTTCTTGTTCCTCGTGGCTTGCGGAAGCTTCCACAGTGCCTTTTTCAAATGCTTCCCAGTCAAAGTCGGACAGCGGAGCGATGTTTTTTAAATTCTCCATTAAAATAGTTAATAATAAGGTTGATAAAAAAGATAATTCTGGTTTTCGCTTCTTGTAAGTGCCCTGAAAATGCAGCCTGGCGGCGTGCTGCCAATCCGTTCCGAGGGGCTTGGTGGGCGCACGGCCCGGGAGTTGGAGAATTTGCCCGAAGTCGGCGGGAAGGGCGGAGCGCAGCGGCTGCACTTTACAGTGCGAAGCCGAAAACCGGCGCAAATTTACGATAAAATTCTTGGAATTAAGGCTTTTCTTAAAAGAAAGTGGGAATGTTTTCGTTTTTTCTGCCCAATGAATTTGTCGGTCATAATAAAAACGATGCGCCGATTTTGGTTTTTCCTAAAAATAAGCGTATCGTTATCTGATAAAAAAAGACAGATTAACGGTCCTTATTACGTTTCTTGTTATTCTGTATCCAAAACGGGCCGTCAACGTATTTATAATCATTCCTGCTCTTTCTCCGAGTGGAAGAAGAGCCTTCCCCGACGTCTATTTTTGAAATCAGGTGCACGATTAGGCATAATGCCAAAATAACTAAAAGGACTTCCATATTGAATTAGTTTTAATGTTCTGCAAATATACGAACGATTTCAAAATCATTCGTTTTCAACTGACGTTTTTCTTTGACATTTTCGGCTGCGCTCGGCATAGCCCGAACAAGTTCGGCTCTGCGCTCGCTTGCACGGAAATTCTCGCCATGGCAGAGTATTCAAGCAAGCTTGAACTCTGCTCATTTGGCTTAACGAAATCATTCAAAATGATAACCCTTTGTATCGTTAGGCGCTATACATTCCACAAACCCTTTAGGTAAAATGATATTTTCCACATCTATGGCATCTTTGAACAACGGGGCAATGTCCTTGTCTTGAAAGCCGGCGATGCCGCAGCCTATGCGCGTAACTAAGAAAATAAGCCGAGGGCTCTCCTTCGCAAAGCGGATAAATTCGTCAACGTAAGGTTTGATCGTCCTCACGCCGCCCTGCATGGTGGGGATAGCGTAGGTTTGGCCGTGCAGTCCGACGCCCTCGCCCCATACCGCGCCAAACTTCCTGTAAGCCAACCGTGCCGCGCCGCCGCCGTGTGCGCCGGCCAGATTGCTGCCGAAAACGAATATTTCGTTCTCTTTCAATTCCGAGATCCTCTCGGGTGTAAATCTTCTGTTGTACATAAGTTTCTTTTTTATTCCTATTGGTTTCATTTAACTTCGTTGAATGTAGACTACACTCGGCAGTAGGGGCGTTCTGCAGAACGCCCGCCCATGTTCTTAAATGTGCGATTGCTCGCTATGGCAAAATTCGAGTAAACTCGATTTTGCTCATTTGGCTTAACGCAATCGTTCGGCTCTGCGCTCGCTTGCACTAAAATTCCAGTCTAAACCCCTTTTGTTTCAGTTCCTCATATTTTGCCTTGTTGAATCGGAAGAGGAAGGCTTCTTTCTTTTGCGAGGGGTTAATGGTCTCGTCGAGCTGTTCCAGCATTTCCAGCCGCTTCATCTTGTTGTAGAAATTGCGGCGGTCGAAACGCACGCCTAATATCGCCTCGTAGAGGTTTTGCAGTTCCTTGATGGTGAACGCTTCGGGCAGCAGTTCAAAGCCCACCGGCTCAAAGTGTATCTGCTGGCGCAAAGCCTGCTCTGCCCTGCGGAGAATTTGGTCGTGGTCGAAAGCCAGTTGCGGCACTTCGTCCAGCGCAAACCACCGGGCATCGGCAGCGTCGTCGCCGCCTTTCACTTCCTGCATGCGCACCAAGGCATAATAGGCAATGGTGATGACGCGCTCACGAGGGTCGCGCTCGGGGGCGGTGAAGGTGTGGAACTGGCGGATATACGCTCCTTCCAGTCCCGTTTCTTCATGCAATTCGCGCAAGGCTCCCTCCTCTGCGCTTTCGTCCATTTGCAAGAATCCGCCGGGAAAAGCCCAGCGCCCCTTGTAGGGCTCGATGCCTCGCTGAATGAGCAGCACTTTCAATTTCGCGCCGTCGAAGCCGAAGATAACGCAGTCGGTCGTGACGCTTGGGTGAGGGTACTTGTAGCAGAAGTTCAGTCCCTCTTCCGTTATTATTTTCTCTTTCATAATGATGCTGTGTAAAAATTACGCAGCAAAGATAAGGCGTTATTTTTGAACGAGCAAAATTTCTGCGTAAAATTTACGCAAACAAAGCAAATTTGGGTTGTTCCCGGTGCTGCAGGCAGGTGTCGAAATTGCTTGAAAAAGGCGCTTCCTATACGCATTTTTTCCCCCCGAAAAACCTTTCAGCCTTTCAGTATTTCACTCATCTATCAGTATTTTAGAAAGATACGGCTGAAAGCTTTGAGCCGCAAACCCTTCATAACCATTCAGCGCCAGATTGCCTTAGACGGTCTGGCTCTCTGCCTACCCGCTCCGCAATTTAAGGCAGATAATTTTTGCTATCCGCAAGAAAATTTTTCCTAAGCCCGTGATAGTTTTCACTGTCTGCGCAGAGAAAGTTTGTTACAAAGTTTCTAATACATGTTACAAACTTTGTAACACGTGTTAGCAAGTTTGTAATACATGTTACAAAGTTTGTAATAAAAACTATCTTATATGAGCGGAAAAATTATCTTGCTGATAATGAAAATTATCTTGCTGATAATGAAAACTATCTTGCTGATAGTGATGCTTGGAACGGGCTTCCCGGCGCGGGTGTAGGAAAAAATGTTTGTAGGAAGGTCGGTCAACTTGGCCGGTAAATGGCCGACCAAATTCGGGACAAGACAAACCCATCATTAGTGACGGGTTTGAGGTGCAAACCATACACTCGCAACCCGTTTGATTACAGGCGGTTACGCGAATTAGTGCTGGGTTGAAGGGTCTTTCGGGGAAAAATTGCGTAACGCGCGCGCGAGGAAACATATTTCAGTCCTTTCCCAAGGCGTGGCAAAGGTCTGTTGAAAATGAACGTTTGTGCAAGGCGAGCGCAGAAGCCAAGCTTGCTTGGACTATGCCGAGCCGCAGCCAAAGGGCTGTTGAAAACCAACCAATTTCAGGACAAGAGACGCGGCAGGTTTCGACTTTGCCTATGGCCACGATAGGAAAAACCCTTAATCGTTGCTTATGCGCTTTTTGAGCGATGTTCTACTTTTGCACCGATTTTCAAAAAACAAAAGATTATGAACTATCCAATGATTACATGGTGCGTTATTGCGGGCGTGCTGTTGTGCGCATTTCTCTTCCGAGCCGTCGAGTATTATTATTCCAAGAGCCGTAGCTGTAGCTGCGGCCGCAAGGCGACACATTTTTTGAGGTTCGGTAGGGAAACAGACATGTTCTATGTTCCCGGCGATGCCGAAATTCCTGGAATTGCTGACAAACGGGATGAAAACGAGGGCCGGTGATATGGGCAATCGCAATGACCGCGCTGCTTTGCAGGAAACGGCCGCATTCCTTGCCGAATACGCCTCCTTGCAGCTGGGGTGCGGGTCTACGTGTATCCGCATAGAGAAAAACACCAGGCGCATGGCAGAGGCTTTCGGCATGGACCTCGGCATATTCATCATGCCCGACAATGTGACAGTCTCGGTGTGGAAAGGCGACCGCGCACTTGCGGAAACGGCGCAGCGCGAAACGGCGCATTGCGGCATAAGTTTCGACTTGAACACCCGCTTGAGCAGGCTCAGCTGGAAAGTGGCCGACAACGGCTTAGACCTACATTCTGCAGCAGAGCACTTTGAACGCATAAAGGCCACGAAGCCGACGGGCAAATGGGAAGTGCTGACGCTGACGAGCTTTGCCAATGCCGCATTTTGCCGCCTGTTCGGAGGCGACTGGTTTGCCATGCTGATTGTATTCTTTTCAACCTTGGCAGGGTATAGGCTCAAGCAAATCATGCTCGAAGACGGCCGCGACGTGCGCCTGACGTTTCTTTGCGCATCGTTCTTCTCCGCTTCCATCAGCGCCGGAGGGCATATATTCAATATCGGTTCAACTCCCGAGTTGGCGCTCGGCACGAGTGTTTTGTACTTGATACCCGGAGTGCCATATATAAATGCGGTAAGCGATATGATATACAGGCATTATTTGTGCGCGTTCAGCCGTTTCTTCGATGCGGCCGTACTGACCGCGTGCCTGTCGGCCGGCCTTTGCGCCGGAATGCTCATGCTCGGATTAAAATGGTTTTAAGGAATGATGTGGAATGATATATTTGTGAATATATTTGAGGATGGCATTTTTGCGGCGATAGCAGCCATAGGCTTTTCGAGCATAAGCAACACGCCCAGGCGTGCATATCTGACCTGCGCCCTGATAGCCGCCATCGGCCATGCCATACGCTATGTGTTGACCTTGCCGGAACTGGGAGGTTTGCACATCATCCCTGCCAGCGCGGCGGCATCGTTTGCCATCGGGCTGTTGGCCGTGCTGTTTGCATCGCGCATCAAGTGTCCCGCCGAGGTGTGCTTTTTCCCCGCGCTGTTGCCCATGATACCCGGAATGTATGCCTATCGCACTATCGAGGCCATGCTGCTGTGCCTGTACCATACGCAGGAAGAGGCGTTCAGCCATTATTTTTATCTGTTTGCCTTTAATGGGCTCACCTGTGCGTTTATCATCTTAGGCATGGTCATAGGGGCTACAATCCCGATTTTTCTCTTAAAGAAACTTTCGTTCACGGCAACGCGGTAGCCCCCGTTTTTTTTTTGTAATTTTGTATTCTGATGGAATTAAGACAATTAAGATACTTTGCCAAAGCTGCCGAGACGCAGAACTTTTCACACGCGGCAAGCTGCCTGAATATAGCTCAAAGCTCGCTCTCGCAGCAGATTAGGCAGTTGGAAGATGAACTTGGAACACAGCTCTTTATCCGCGACAGCCATTCCTTCCAGCTGACCGAGGCCGGCGAAACGATGCTTCCGTTAGCACTTCGCACTATCCACGATGCAGAAGCCTGCGCCGACCGGATTCACGATTTGCGGAAGTTGCTCGTCGGTACGCTCAACATCGGAGTCACGCATTCTTTCAGTCCCATTCTTACCGAATCCGTGATATCTTTTATGAAGATGTATCCGAAGATAAAAGTCAATATCGTGTACAAGCAGATGAACGAGCTTATGGGATTGCTTTCCAATCGCGAACTCGATTTTGTACTCGCATTCAAGCCCATTCAGCCCTTGCCCAATGTAGAGTCGCATATACTGTTTCAGAACACATTGTCGGCGATAGTCGGGAAGAGCCATCCCCTTGCTTCAAAAGATAAGGTATCCATATCCGAGCTTGAAAAATACGATTTGGCGCTCCCGTCGAAGGGGTTGCAGGCCCGCAATGCCTTAGACAATATAGTGTCCGATTACGATAAGTTCAAAGTTCGTATCGAACTGAATGATGTCAACACGCTCTTGAAACTCGTACGCCAGGCACGCCTCGTCACCGTGTTGGCAGAGGATTCCATATACAGTGCCTGCGATGTGAAGGCCGTGCCGATTGATGTCCCCGACAACCAGATGTCGGGTTGCGTACATATACTGAAAGAGACCTATCGCAAACACTCCATGCAGGAATTTGTCCGAATCCTTACGGAATCAATCGCCGTCAAACGCTTTCGGAACAATTGGATATAGGCTATTGCATTTACCATCAATCCGCCCCCTAACCCTTCTTCAAGAGAGGGTCGGGGGCGGCTTTTTTTATAACCCTATCCCGACTCCCGCCACGAGATACACGTGGTCGTTTATCGGCGAGGCTATTGCTTGGTTTATTAGTAGACGAGTTTACAAGGAAGTTTTAGTGCAAGCGAGCGCAGAGCCGAACGATTGCATTAAGCCAAATGAGCAAAATCGAGTTTACTCGAATTTTGCCATGGCGAGCAATCGTATCTTTAAGAACTTGTTCGGGCTATGCCGAGCGTAGCCGAAAATGCCAAGAAAAGGTGCATGTATATGAACGTTTTTGCCTGGAAACCACAAACGTTGCATATATATAAATCTATTGCAGGACAAGACGCAACCCTTCATTAGTGACGGGTTTGAGGTGCAAACCATACACTCGCAACCCGTTTGATTACAGGCGGTTGTGTGAATTAATGCTGGGTTGAAGGATTTTTCGGGGAAAAAATTGCGTTACGCGCGCGCGAGGAAACATATTTCAGTCCTTTCCCAAGGCGCGGCAAAGGTCTGTTGAAAACGAACCAATTTGCACAAACGCCCGGTAAATGATTGGGGCGGGCTGTAAGCCCAAATGTTGCCCTGGGCTGAGTGCAGCAATTGGGCTTACAGCCCGCCACACTTGTGCAGCCAACGCAGTGAAATCATGCATTTATAGAACCCACCAATAATAATTACAATTCGTCAAGCGATACGAGCGGACGATTGTCCAAACTACGGTACTCCTTGGGCGACATACCTGTAAACTGCTTGAACTGG
>JALFJC010000103.1:0-23808 GCA_022775595.1 Bacteroidales bacterium
GGTTTTCAGACTTGGGGCTTATTCGATAAGGCAAGCCGCAGGCCCACACAGAACAAGCTGTTTTTAATGGTTTTTATCTACATCTCGAAACAGGCAAACCAATTCAAAATCATACACACAAAAACACCTGAAAACTATGGATTTCCCTATTCTTTCCGCATTGGCGGAACTTGGCGGAGCCTATGCCCGGTACTGCGGGCGGAGGCTGATGAGAAAACTCGGCGGATATGAGGCTGCCGAAAGCAGACGAGTGCGCAGACGCGCTGTCGCTGAAAAGCGGGCGGTTGCCGTTAAACGAGAGACGGCGGCGACTACGGGCATACCGACGCTGGGGGATATTCATGCTATTATCTCCGAGCGTTGGGACGTGCGCCACAACGCGCTGAGCAACAATCTCGAGGCGAGGCCCGTAGGCTTGGGCAATGAGGCGTTTGAGCCACTCACCGAACGGATGCACAACTCTATGGTGAACCGCGTGCAGGAGGTGTTCCCGCTCTGCTTCAGAAGCAAGATTGACAGTTATCTCTTCTCGGACGAGGTGCCTTCGTTCAACCCTCTGCGCGGGTATCTCTTGGGGTTGCCCGCCTGGGACGGCACCGACCGCATCGGGGAACTGGCGGCGCGGGTGTCGGACGACGCTCTGTGGGTCAGGGTGTTCCGCACGTGGCTGCGTGGGGCGGTGAAGGGCTGGATGCAGGAGGACTGCGGCGCGTCGCCGCGCGTGTTCGACTGTCAGCTGGCGCCGCTGCTCGTGAGCGAGCGGCAGGGGTTGGGCAAGAGTACGTTCTGCCGTATGCTGCTCCCGGAGTGTCTGAGGATGTATTATTCGGATAAGTTCGACCTCTCCTCGGACAGCCATGCGGAGAAACTGCTGGGGCAGTTCGCGCTGATCAACATGGATGAGTTCGACCGTTACTCGGAGCGGCAGATGGGGGTATTGAAAAACCTCATGCAGCTGACGGACGTAAAGATGCGCCGTCCCCGGAGCAGGGGGCTTTCGGAGGTGCGCCGCTTGGCGGCGTTCATCGGCACGTCGAACTACTCGGAGCTGCTGGCCGACCCCACGGGCTCGCGCCGCTTTTTCTGCCAAATCGTGGAGCGGCCTATCGGCAACGCGCCAATCGACCACGCGCAGCTGTATGCGCAGGCGGTGGCGGAAATCGGGGCGGGGAAGCCTACGTTTTTCTCAAAGGAGGAGGAGGCGGAGATTGAGGCGCACAACAGGACGTTCTACCGCGAGTCGCCGCTGGCCGACGCTTTCGGCAAGTCGTTCGCCGCAGCGGGCGAGCGGCAGGAGTGGCTGTCGGCCAACGAGATTTTCGAAATCCTCAAGCAGGAATCGCCGAAGGCGCTGCAAGGCGTGACGATTGCTCGGCTCGGGAAGCAACTCAGGCTGCGGGGCGTGCAGAAAAGGCACACGGAGCAGGGCAACCTGTACGGGGTGTGCCGGCGCGAGTGATGAAGGGTTGTGAAGGGTTGGGCCGTAAAACCGTTCAGCCGCAACAAGCTAAGTGATAGCGAATTGCGGCACAGAATGAATAGTTGAAAGGTTTTTCGGGGATTTTTTTGCGTATCGGACGTGTGTTGGCATATACGCAGGACAAAGATAAAAACCATGAAAAACATCTTGCTTCGTTTGAAGCCCAAGGGCACGCCGCCGGTCTTAACGCCGAGCCTGCGACCCTTTCGGCTCGCGCTCGCCCTTAATCCCTGCGGCTGCGGTCGGTGCCCGCCCGCTTCAAACGCCGCAAGGAAAAAACAAGGAAAAACCCGTGAGACCTTGAGGTGGCATCAAGAAAAGACAATTTAAATCATGCCGGCTTATTCCTGCTGTTCATAATAATAGGAATAATCAATGCCTTTCATAAACAGCTCGCGGTCGTTGATACGATCTGTCCATCAGCAGCCCGTAGCTTCAGTTGGGTAGTGGCACTAACCAACTCAGAAGAGTCTTTCTTGAGCTTACCTTTCAGATACTTCCAGTAGTTGCGTGTCTTTTGGTAGTCAACCTCGTTGTTGATAGCTGCCAGTAGGGGCGTTTTGCAAAACGCCCGGTATATGGTTGACTGCTATAGTTAAGCCATTCGGCGCACATGGGCGGGCGTTCTGCAGAACGCCCCTACTCGTTCCAAGTGCTGTATGGGCGCTGCCTTAATTGGGAATTATAATATTTGCGGTCGCCCGTCACCTCTTCTCCGATAAAGGGCAGGCGGAGATAGGGTTCGTCTTCGGCGGACAATTCTATTTCTGCCATCGTGAGGCCGGCGTTTTCGCCGAAAAACTCGTCTACCTCATAGAAATGCTTGCCGGCGGGCACTATCCAGCGAATCTTGTCGATGATGCCCGGCTCGCACAGCCGCAAGAGTGAGAGGCCCTCGTCTTTGGTGATTTCTTTTTCAAATTCATAGCGCGATAGCCCACCCTGCCCCGACGGGCCTTTGATGGTGAGATAAGCTTTGTCGTCGCGCAGCCTGACACGCACCGTTCGCCCACGGGCAGAACAGATATATCCCTGCACAATATGGCTATGCGCGACGGATAATGACTTATATTCGCCGCGAACAAGGAACTTGCGCTCTATTTCAAGTGGCATTTTAGAAAACAATCAGGATTTCCCTACACCAGCAGCCAGTAGGCGAGGAGCACGATGACCATAAGGATGATAAGGCCGATGAAAATGCCGTTTACCACACGGCTGGCCTGACGCGCCTGCTTGGCATCGCGTATTTTCTTCTTCATTTCTCTTTTCTGATTCATAGTATTTTAAAGGAGTTTTGAGGTTAGTTTTTTTATTAGTATACGAGTAGACAAGTAAACGAGTAGACGAGACAGATTAGTCTTGCAAACTATATTATATATGAGTAACTTGTCTTGTTCACTTGTTTACTTGTCTACTTGTCTACTTGTTTACTAAAAAAAGAATAATCACTGCTGCGCCTCGGCTTCGGAGAACTCCATGAGATAGGCTTTGATGAAGCCGTCGAGCTTTCCGTCCATCACGCCGTTCACATCGCTTGTCTGAAAGTTGGTGCGGTGGTCCTTGACGCGGCGGTCGTCGAACACATAGCTGCGGATTTGGCTGCCCCACTCGATTTTCTTCTTTCCCGCCTCAATCTTGGCCTGTTCGGCCTTGCGTTTCTGCAAGGCGCGGTCGTAGAGCTGGGAGCGGAGGAGGCGCATGGCGTTCTCGCGGTTTTCGAGCTGCTTGCGGCTTTCGGTGTTCTCGATGAGGATTTCCTCTTCCTCGCCCGTATCGGGGTCGACGTACTGATAGCGTAGGCGCACGCCCGTTTCCACCTTATTGACGTTCTGGCCGCCCGCGCCGCCAGAGCGGAAGAGGTCCCAGCTAATCTTGGAAGGGTCTACGTAGACTTCAATCGTGTCGTCGACAAGCGGGGTGACGAATACGGAGGCGAAGGACGTCATGCGCTTGCCTTGGGCATTGTAGGGCGAAACGCGCACGAGGCGGTGCACGCCGTTCTCGCACTTGAGGTAGCCAAAGGCATAATCGCCTTCAATCTCCATCGTAACGGTCTTGATGCCGGCCTCGTCGCCGTCCTGCAAATGGGAGATGGTGGCTTTATAGCCGTGGGCCTCGGCATAGCGCAGATACATACGCATCAGCATGGACGCCCAGTCCTGGCTCTCCGTGCCGCCCGCGCCGGAGTTGATTTTCAGCACGCACGACATGGCATCGCCTTCTTGGCGAAGCATGTTTTTGAGTTCGAGATTTTCGATGGCATCGGTTGCCTTGGCATAGGCCTCATCCACTTCTTCCTCCGTCACCATACCGTCTTTGCAGAAGTCGAAGGCAAGTTCCAGTTCATCGGTGAGGAGTTTCACTTCTTTATATCCGACAATCCATTTCTCTATGCCTTTCACCTTTTTCATCTGTTCCTCGGCGCGCTTGGCATCGTCCCAAAAGCCGGGGTCTTGCGTGCGCAACTGCTCTTCTTCGAGCTGCATGGTTTTTGCATCAATATCAAGGTAGCGGTGGAGCGCCTCCACGCGGTCTTTGGCATCTTTGAGTTGGTCGGATGTTATCATGTGAGGTAAAATTCAAATATTAGTAGACGAAATGTCTTTTTAGTAGACGAGTGGGCAAAGCCGATGGCGTAGTGCCTTCCAGGCACGTCGTTACCGCCTCGCTCCTCCGGGCACTTCGTACCCGGTTACTATCGCTTCGCTCCGTAGTGCCTTCCAGGCACTTAACACAAAATTCAGCCAGCGCTTAGACTGGTTGGAGAGTCGGCGATAGTGTTATTTCACGACAATTGGGACAACGCTTGACAACCTTAAAATCCCTGATTGCCGTTTTAATTGTACCCGATTACTAAAAATCTCGTTTTATTAATGCGCAAATTTACAAAAATATGCGAGAAATGCGCTTTTTCTGCCAAGCAAATCAGGCTTGATGCTCTTTTTCAGCATCGGCATACATCTTCTCAATCTTATCGGCATAGTGGGCATACACCACGCGGCGCTTCACCTTGAGCGTGTTGGTGAGTTCATCGTTTTCCATGGTGAAAGGCGCCGGCAGGAGGATGAAGCGCTTCACCTGCTCGTAGTGCGCGAGGTCTTGCTGGAGCATTTCGATGCGTTTCCACATCATTTTATTGATGAGCGGGTGGCTGCAAAGTTCCTCGCGGCTGTTGCAAACGATTTGGTGCTCGGCGGCATACTGCGTGAGCAGCTTATAGTCGGGCACGATGAGGGCGGAAACGAATTTGTGCTCGTTTGCCACGATGACGGCCTGCTCAATGTAGCGGTCTATCACGAGTTTCGACTCTATCATCTGCGGGGCGATGTATTTCCCGTTGGAAGTTTTGAACAGGTCCTTGATGCGCTCGGTGAGGAACAGCTCGCCGTTTTTCATATACCCGGCATCGCCCGTATGGAACCAGCCTTCTTCGTCGATGGCGGTCTTCGTGGCGCTTTCTTTCTTATAGTATCCGGGAGTTATGGTCTTGCCGCGCAGGAGGATTTCGTTGTCTTTGCCAAATTTGATTTCGATGCCGTCGATGAGCCGCCCCACGGAGCCCATCGTAACGCCCTGCCCGGGAGCGTCGCACGACACGGTGGCCGTGGATTCCGTCAATCCGTAGCCCACAATCATATTGATACCTGCCGCATGCACGAAGCGTTCCACCTCGGGCGATACTGCCGCGCCGGCGGTCGGGAAGAAGTTGGCGCGTTCCAGTCCGAGCGTTTTGCGCAGGAGTTTCACGATGGTCTTGTCGAAGGCCTTGCGCTTGAGGGTCAGGCCCAGCGGCGCGGGCTTGCCTTTCGACTCGTATTGCTCCCAATATTTGCCGCCCACTTCGAGGGCCTCGCGAATGAGTTTGCGCTCTACGAAGGAGCCGTGCTCCATCTTGTCGAGCACGGCCTGATAGACCTTTTCCCAAAAGCGCGGCACCGACGACATGCACGTGGGGTGCACCTCTTGCAGCGACTGCAACACGTCGGCGGGACGGAGGTTGATGGCGAGCTGCACGCCCTCCGTGAGACCGAGGTACGACCACGCGCGCTCAAACACGTGGGTGAAGGGCAGGAAGTTCAGGAAGATGTCATTCTCGCTCAAATGTAGCACGCGGTCGTTCACGCGGAAGCCCTCGTGGTACATGCCGTAAGTAAGTTGCACGCCCTTGCTGTTGCCCGTAGTGCCGCTGGTGTAGAGGATATTGGCGAGGTCGTTGAAACTGGCCGCATCGAGCCGCGCCGCTAGTTCGTCGTCGTAGGCGGTGTCTTCGCCGCTTTTAAGAAATTCGTCGAAATAGATGGAGAGGTGGTCCTTATCGTGTTTCTTAACCTTCTTGTCGAAGATAATGATCTTTTCCAAGGTATTGGCAAGGCTGATGACGCTGAACGCTGTGTCGTATTGCTGCTGCTCACCCACGAAGAGGAAGCGCACTTCCGCATCGTTGAGCATATACGTGACCTGCGCCCCGCTGCTTGTGGCGTAGAACGGAATGGTCACCACGCGTATGCCGTAGGCGCCAAAGTCTACGTAGAGGCTTTCGGGTTTGTTCTGCGAGAACACCGCGATATTCTCCTGCACGCCCACGCCGAGTTTCAGCAGGGCGCGCGACACCTGCCTGACGCGCATGGCAAATCTGTTCCACGAGATGGGCATCCATTTGTTGAGGTCGTAATCTCTATAACTAAGTGCTGTGCGCTCGCTGTACTTGCGTGCTTGCTCGGCGATAAGGCGCGAGAGGTGACAATTGTTCAACATAATGTTTTATGAACTATATTGGTTTGTATTTGGCAAAGTTATCGGTTTAATTTGGATTTTCTACGGAAAAACGCACATTATTTGAGGATTTGGGCAAAAAACGAGGGCATTTGCACACTAAAAAAGCACGCAGGCCTCGGCATTTCTGCCATTCGCCTGCGTGCTGCGGGTTATGCTGTCCTTTTTCTGTGCTGCGGCATATACAATATTATATATATGCGCGCGAGGATCTGCTTTATTTTACTACGATGTTTTTGGCCGTCATCTTGTCTTTGAGGATGCGCCAGCGGGGTTCGAGCTTCACTTTCGCGAGGTAGAGGCTGCGCTGCTCGAGGGCTACGCGCTTGCGCTCTGCTTCGAGCTTCGCGCCGCCGTTTTCGTTCCACTCGGCCATGGTGAAGTATTTACCCGAAACGGGGTCGAGATATTTCTGTTCGGGCATCAGGATCTCTTGTTCCTGCTTGCTGAGCGATGCCACGGAAAGGCCGTCGGACACGTGCCCCATGCGCACCACCTCTACGGGCACAACGCCCGCGCTCACCATGTCGATCTTACGGGCGGCCGCCATTGAGAGGTCTACGATGCCGCCACGGCGAAACGGACCGCGGTCGGTGACTTTCACTACTACCTCCTTGCCGTTCTTCTTGTTGCGCACTTTGAGCAGCGTGCCGAAAGGCAGCGTGCGGTGGGCGCAGGTGAGGCTATCCTTGTGGTAGCGCGAACCGTCGCTCGTGAAGCGTCCGTGGAATTTGTTGCCATAATAGGTTGCGTCGCCGTGCAAGCTCTGCGCACCGGCGGCAAATACTGTGAAAAATGCGATTACTGCTGTAAGGATAAAAATCGTCTTTAACTTCATCATTAAAAATTTTCCACGAGGCATCGCCTTTGTCTTTGAGTGTGCCGCCCTATACAATATAAATAATATAGAGCGGAGATTAGAAAAAGGACAACCGACATGGCAGCGAAAAGGCTGCCGGCGACGTTGCGTCTTCCGCGTCAAGAGCATGCCCAGGGGCAAAGAATTAGGCCCTACAAAGGGCGGCGGAAGAACCCCCTCGTGAGGTTTACGGCTGCAAAGTTACGAATTTTCAAGCGATTACGAAAACCTCTGCACGGCAAACCCCTCATTTTTAACACTTACAGTGCCGTCTGCCAGGCCACTGCTCGGCGGTGCTTAGGAAAAGTTTTCCACAGCAATTTTCCCTTGCCGCCCCCTAGGCTTAGGCTCCGCACTCCCCTTCTGTACAAAGGGGCTGCCGCCCTGCCGCGCTCCGCTTTGCGGGCGGTTTTCCACACCAATTCAAGCGGCAAGCGGCTGCCTTGAAATCACACCTATCACAAAATCAAAAGTTTAACATTTCAGCGTTGGCGATTTTTGCCGTTTCGGCGGCATTTTCATAAGGTCGGCTACACTCGGCAGACTGAATCAACTGTTGGTTTTTATGGCCCACGAATTTCACGAATTTACACTAATCCCTTTCAATGAGTAAAATGGCGATCTGGTCGGTCGCACTAATCTCACAAATTTTCGCGCAAGCGAGCGGAGAGCCGAGCTTGTTCGAGCTATGCCGAGCGCAGCCGAAAATGTCAAGAAAAGGGCATTTTATATAGACCAATTGGTTGAATTGTGCGTTAAGTGCCTATTGCAAAAGGCGGTACATGCGCCGTGTTCACTGTGCTGGCTACACAAGTGGGGCGGGCTTTGCATAATGTCGGCTGCGCTCGGCATAGCCCGAACAAGTTCGGCTCTGCGCTCGCTTGCACGACATTTCAGCCCGCCCCAATCATTTACCGGGCGTTTGTGCAAATTGGTTCATATACATGCACCTTTTCTTGACATTTTCGGCTGCGCTCAGCATAGCCCGAACAAGTTCGGCTCTGCACTCGCTTGCACGAAAATTGGCGGCGGCTCGGCATAGTGCAAGCGAGCGTGGCCTCTGCGCTCGCTTGCACGAATATTTCCTCGTTTACTTGTTTACTAAATATCGTTAGTCTTTTTCAGAAGGGTTGAAACCCTCGTGTACAAAGTCGATTACCTGCTTGGAGTATTTCTGCGCGGCGGCGCTTTCCTTTGCGGCGTTTTCATAGGCACGGATGCGGGCACGGGTGGCTGCGCTCTCGCTGATGATGAAGAACGTCTGCATCTCATACGTCCCGTTGCCGTTTTCGCGGATAATGCTGAACGACTCTTGCAGCTCGCCGTTGATTTCCTTTTCAACCAGCGACTCGTAAGCGGCATAGAAATTGTCGAACTCAGCCTTTGCATCGTCGTCGTTGCCTGCCAAGTCGCTGACAATGCGTCCCTTCACCTTGCGGCCGGCCTGCTGGGCGTAAATCGTGGCGGCATTGTTGAGCGCGCGCTGATGGCCCACGTTTTTCGACTTGAACTGAGAGCTGGTACCTACGATTTCATAGTTTTCCTCGCCTTCGCGGGCCAGCTTCTCGTAGTGGCTCAGCAGTGCCACGTCGAGCGAGCGCGAGGAGCCGAAAAGTTTCCAACCCTCTTTCTTAAACTCCTTCATCTTGGTTTTGTACTCTTTCTGCAAAGCCTTTTGCATGGCCTTTGAATTTTGTGCAAAGGCTGCCGGCATCATCATGCAGCATGCCAGGAGCAGCATCATTAACTTTTTCATAGCGGTTGATGTTTGTAAAAAATGATAGTCGTTAGGGTAATTATGGCTTTTCACCGCAGCAAATTTACAATAATATGCACAACCCAAACGGAAAACCACGGCATTTTTTTGAAAACTAAGGGAAATAATGTTAATTTTGCATCAATTTTCATATAAGCAACTACCTATCCGCAGACAAACTCACACACAATCATGAAAAAGCACATACTCTTCGTTCTCGCCCTCTTGCTCACGCTGCCCCTTTGCGCCCAAACGTGGGAGCAGGTGAAGGGCAACGGCAAATACCTCTATGGAGAAGGTTGGGGCAATACCATTGATGAGGCTGACCAGCAGGCCATCGGCGCACTTATCGGAAAGATTGCCATTCATGTGAACAAGAACACGCAGTCGAACGACCGCTTTGTGCAGCACAACGACAAGGTGGACGAGACCTCGCAGTTCGAATCGACCGTCAACACTTACGCCCAAGCCACGCTGACCAACACGGAGCGCGAAATCCTGAGCAACGAACCCGATGCGCACGTGGCGCGCTGGATTTTGCGCTCGGAAATCCAGAAGATATTTGCCTCGCGCATCAGCAAAATCAAGGACCTTGTGAACATGGCGCTCAAAGCGGAGCAGAAAGGCAAGGTGGACGACGCCTTGCGCCAGCTCTACTGGGCGCTCACGCTCTTGAAGTCGGTGCAGTATCCCAACGAAGTGGACTATACCGACGAACAGGGGCAGAGTCACTTGCTCATCAACTGGATACCCGAGCAGATGAACAATATCTTCGACCAACTCTCGGCGCGGGTGACGGGCAAAAAAGGCGACGACGTGGAAATCTATATTACGTATAAAGGTCGCCCGGTCAACAGCGTAGACTATACTTATTTCGACGGACATAGCTGGAGCAATATCTACAGCGCGAAGGACGGGCGCGGCGTGCTCGAACTGTTGCCCGGCAATGCCGCCACGCAGCTGCAACTGAAATACGAGTTTGAATACCGCGGTCAGGCACGCATGGACCGAGAGATTGAGTCGGTGCTGGCCGTGGTGCGCAGCACGCCGATGCGCGATGCCTACACCAACGTCAGCCTCAGCGACAAGCCCGCCCCGGCACCCACGGCGGCACAGGCGCGCCAGTCGTTCACCACCAATGCCGCCGCCATTATCAAGGCTCCGACCGCCATTGCCGCCAGTGCGGACTATCAGGCGGTGCTCGAGAAGGTGTCCGCCGCCATTCAGCGCAAGGACGATGCCGCCCTCCAGCCGCTCTTCACCAGCAACGGCTGGGACGTCTACACCAAACTCATACGCTACGGCAAGGCACGCATTGTGGGTACACCCTCTTACAGCTTCTATCAGAACGGCAACTACGTGATGGGGCGCGGCCTGCAAATGGCCTTCTCCTTTGCCAAGGGCATCCGCAAGTCGTTTGTGGAAGACGTGGTGTTTACATTCGATGCCGACAAGAAAATCCATAACATCTCCTTCGGCCTCGGCAACACCGCCGTCGACGACATTCTCAACAATGGCGTTTGGAACGAAACCGCCCGCGCGGCCGTCATGAACTTCCTCGAAAACTACAAGACCGCCTACGCCTTGCAGCGGCTCGACTACATTGAGTCGATTTTCGACGATAATGCCGTCATCGTCATCGGCAACATGGCCATGGTGCAGCGCATGGAGCGCAACAAGGACGGCGGCCTCAACATCAAATACGAGAAAATCCTCAAAAAGAACCGCTACACCAAGGACCAGTACCTCCGCAACTTGCAGCAGTGCTTCGCTGCGAACGAATTTATCAACATTCGCTTTGCCAACAACGATGTGCGCAAGATGAACAGCGGCGGCGAACTCTATGCCATACAGATTGCGCAGGATTACTACTCCACCAACTATGCCGACCGAGGCTACCTCTTCCTTATGGTCGACATCAACAACCCCGACAAACCGATTATCAAAGTGCGCACCTGGCAGCCCGACAAAGATCCTAATTTCGGCCTTTATGGCCCGGGAGACTTCTAATCTGACGGCAGCTCTTGTCTCAAAGTCGAGGTGGCATATCAAATGATTGGGGCGGGCTGTAAGCCCAAATGTTGCCCACAGCCCGGGGCAACGCCCTGGGTAAACGGTTGCCGCGATAGATACATTTGGCATTTTTGCCGGCAAAAATGCCACGCGCTTTGAGCGCGTAACCCGCAATTCCAAAGTTTTTAGTAAACAAGTAAACGAGTAAACAAGACAAAGTTGTCATGCTATATAATATTTCTATAAGTAACATGTCTCGTCTACTCGTTTACTTGTCTACTCGTCTACTAATAAATGAACGAATATAATAATATTGTCTCATGAAAATACGTTCCCTCACATTAGCCTTATGGTTGTGCCTCGCCTCTTTGCTTTCGGCACAAAATATTAATGTGGCATCGTTCAACCTCGACCCAAAAGACTTGACCGCCAACCTCGAAGGCACGACGGTGTACGACCAAAACGGGCAGAAGTGCGCCCTCATACGTATCCAGACCACGCAGAAAGGGTTTTACTTCGACGTGGGTGCGCTCGGCGTGCAGAAGGTAGACGATAACAAGGTGGGCGAGGTTTGGGTTTACGTGCCCGGCGGCGTGAAGCGCATTTCCATTCGCCACCAGCAGCTCGGCTCGCTGCTGGACTATGCTTTCCCCGTCACGCTGGTCGGCAGCAAGACCTACATCATGCAGCTCACCACGGCGGAGGTGCAGACCATTGTGAGCAAAGCCGTGACGCAGCAGTACGTGGTCTTCCGCGTCAGCCCGCCCGAGGCGGTCGTAGACTTCGACGGCGACATTCTCGACCTCAACGAGGGTGTGGCCAGCAAGCGCAAAGCTTTCGGTACGTACAATTACACGGTGCAATCCAAACTCTATCACCCGCAGACGGGGCAGGTGACGGTCAACGACCCGAAGAACAAGCAGGAGGTCAAGGTGGAGTTGCGCCCTGCCTTCGGCTACATCGAAGTGCCGGCGGAGGGCAAGCTCGCCGGCGCGAAGGTATTTATAGATAATGAGTACAAAGGCACGGTGCCCTTCCGCTCCGAGCGTCTTGCCTCGGGCGACCATCAGGTGCGTTTGGTGCAACAGATGTATAGTCCCGTGGCGCAGGCGGTGAGCGTCAAGGACGGCGAGACCGCGCGCTTCGCCCCCGCTTTGAGCGCGGACTTTGCCCGCATTACCCTGCGCGTAGAGGGCAATGCCGAGATTTGGGTGAACGATGAGCGCAAGGGCACGGGCACATGGACGGGCGATTTGGCCACGGGCGACTATCAGATAGAGTGCCGCCTGCCCAACCACCGCCCTGCCACCAAGGAACTGGCGGTAACGCCGCAGCTGCAAGGGCAGACCATTACGCTGTCGCAGCCCACGCCCATTTACGGCGCGTTGGACATCAACTCCGTGCCCATAGATGCCGACATTTATCTCGACGGCAATAAAATCGGCACTACGCCCATGCAGTTGCCCGAATGTTTGATTGGCAGCCATACGATAAAAATCAGCAAAGCCGGTCATAGCGACTTTACCAAGACCTTCTCGTTGTCAGAAGGCATCACGGAGGAAATCTCCGCGCGTTTGGAGAGCGGCAAGCCCGTCACCATTACTGCGCCCGAGGGGGCAGACATCTATGTAGACGGCACGAAGGTCGCCACCACGCGCTTTGAGGGTGCGCTGGCTTTTGGCAGCCACACGGCGTATGCAATGCAAGGCGGGAAGAAGAGCGGGGAGAAGAATATAAATATAAGTATGCAGGGAGGAGATGTGCCGGCGGTGACGTTTGCTTTCATTGAGAACAAGACGTTTACGGTCAACGGCATTTCCTTCGATATGGTGTTTGTAGAAGGTGGCACGTTCCAGATGGGCAGCAACGAAGGATATGACGATGAGAAACCTGTGCATCAAGTGACGCTAAGCGATTACTATATCGGTCAGACAGAGGTAACGCAGGGGTTGTGGCAAGCTGTCATGGGCAGCAACCCGTCTGATTTTAAGGGTGCGAAGAACCCCGTGAACAAGGTTAGTTGGAATGACTGCCAAGTGTTTATCCGCAAACTGAATAGCCTGACAGGCGTAAACTTCCGCCTGCCCACGGAGGCGGAATGGGAGTTTGCCGCTCGTGGCGGCAATAAGAGCCAGGATTACAAACATAGTGGAAGTAACTATGTGGAAATAGTGGCATGGTATATAGGCAATAGTAATAAAAAAGTACACCCCACAGGTTGTAAATCTCCTAATGAACTTGGTTTATATGATATGAGTGGTAATGTTCGAGAATGGTGTGCCGATTGGGCAAGTACATATACTTTTATGTCTCAAACTAATCCTAAAGGTTCTTCTTTTGGCAAATATAGGGTTGCCCGTGGTGGTAGCTGGGGTAACATCTGGAATCGCTGTCGTGTCGCTAATCGTTTCTTTTTCACACCAACCCTCTGCGAAAGTCACCTTGGCTTGCGTCTTGCTCTTTCAAAATAATATTTTGCGTAAACGTTTCTTCCTTCTCAATACAATCATAACATGATGAGATTCCACATTCTTTCCCTCTTTTTGTGCCTCGCCTCCTTGCTTTCGGCACAAAACATATCTGTTTCTTCCTTTAAGCTTGACCCGAACGACCTGACCGCCAACTTGGAGGGCACGACAGTGTACGACCAAAACGGGCAGAAGTGCGCCCTGATACGCATACAGACCACGCAGAAAGGATTTAGCTTCGACGTGGGTTCGCTCGGCGTGCAAAAGGTGGACGATAACAAAGTAGGCGAGATATGGCTCTACGTGCCTGAGGGCGTGAAACGGCTCACAATGCGCCACGCGCAGCTCGGCACTTTGGAGAAATGGCCGTTCCCAATCAACATCATGGGCAGCAAGACCTATATGATGTATATCACCACCGCCAACGTGCATACCGTGGTTGAGGAGGCGGTGACGCAGCAGTACGTGGTGTTCCGCGTTAATCCGCCCGAGGCGGTGGTGGAGTTCGACGGCGACATCATTGACCTCAACGAGGGCGTGGGCAACAAGTTCAAGTCGTTCGGCACGTACGACTATACCGTGCAGGCCAAGCTCTACCACCCGCAGACGGGAAAGGTGACGGTGAACGACCCCAACAACAAGCACGAAGTAAAGATAGA
The DNA here is from genome assembly GCA_022775595.1 of Bacteroidales bacterium. Taxonomy (GTDB): domain Bacteria; phylum Bacteroidota; class Bacteroidia; order Bacteroidales; family Bacteroidaceae; genus Alloprevotella. The sequence goes on from JALFJC010000103.1 coordinate 14,009, forward strand.
CCTGATCCCCGCCTTTGGCTACATCGAAGTGCCGGCGGAGGGCAACCTTAGCGGTGCAAAGGTATTTATAGACAATGAACTGAAAGGCACGGTGCCCTTCCGTTCCGAGCGCCTCGCCTCGGGCAGCTATCAGGTGCGCTTAGTGCAGCAGATGTATAGTCCCGTAACGCAGGAGGTTGCCGTGACTGACGGCGAGACCATGCGCTTCGCTCCCAGCCTGAGCGCCGACTTTGCCAAGGTGACCCTACGCGTAGAGGGCAATGCCGAGATTTGGGTGAACAATGAGCGCAAGGGTGCGGGCACATGGACGGGCAATTTAGCAACGGGCGACTACAAGATTGAGTGCCGCCTCGCGGGTCACCGCACCGCCACCAAGCAGCTGGCCATACAGCCCGCCCTCGACGGGCAGACCATAGACCTTGCCGCCCCAACGCCCATTTATGGCAAGCTCAACATCACCTCCGTGCCCGGCGATGCCGACATCTATCTCGACGGCCAAAAGGTGGGCACTACGCCCATGATGTTGCCCAAGTGCCTCGTCGGGCAGCACACGCTCAAAGTGAGCAAAGCCGGCCATAGCGACTTTAACAAAGCCTTCTCGTTGGCGGAAGGCACCACAGAGGAAATCTCCGTGCAGTTGGAGAGCGGCAAGCCCGTCACGATTACTGCGCCTGAAGGGGCAGACATCTATGTAGACGGCACGAAGGTAGCCACCACGCGCTTTGAGGGCGCGCTGGCTTTTGGCAATCATACGGCGTATGCTATGCAAGGCGGGAAGAAGAGCGGGGAGAAGAATATAAATGTAAGTATGCAGGGAGGAAGCGCGATAACTGTAAATCTCTCATTCAACGAGCCCAAAACATTTTCCATCAAGGGGGTTACTTTTACAATGATACCCGTTGAGGGCGGCACGTTCCAAATGGGCAGCAAGAGCAGCTCTTACGATGAACATCCTATACATTCAGTAACATTGAGCGATTATTATATCGGTCAAACCGAAGTGACTCAAGAACTGTGGGAAGCAATTATGGGCAAGCAACGAGCAATGGGTGCGCTCTCGGCAGGACTTTTGGGTCTCGGTATAAAGGAGTTGGTATCCGCCAATACCAACAAAGGTCCCGATAACCCCATAAGTAATATTACATGGAACGATTGCCAGAAATTTATCCAAAAGTTGAACAAAATCACAGGACAGAACTTCCGCTTGCCAACGGAGGCAGAATGGGAGTTTGCCGCACGCGGCGGCAACAAGAGCCATGGTTATAAATACAGCGGGAGTAATAATGCGGACAGCGTAGCGTGGTATAGCGTGAACAGTAATTCGAAAGTTCATCCTGTGCGTAAAAAGGCACCCAACGAATTAGGGATTTACGATATGAGTGGCAATGTCAGCGAGTGGTGCGCCGACAAATATGATTATTATGATGAAACCCCGCAAATTAATCCCATGGGACCTGCTAATGGCACAGAGTACGTATTGCGTGGCGGTTGCTATGACTATAATGATAAAGACATTCGAGTTGCTTCTCGCAGCAAGTCGAAGCCAAAAGTGGGCAGCGTGTGGTATGGTCTGCGCCTCGCCTTATAGTTTGGCAAAAAGGAAACAGCAAGTAGGGGCGTATTGCATACGCCCGCCCTATGCGCCGCATGGTAAAATTACGTAATCAATCATTTACCGGGCGTATGAAATACGCCCCTACTCGTGAGACCTGGATTTTTTATTCAATTCACATTTGATGTTTTTGCGTATTTACGCAGTTTTGACAAATCCGCCCGGCGATGCCCTATTTTGTAGCTAACGAAAAGAGAAACGCAAACATATAAATTATGTGCCCGAACAAGAGTTTTCTTATAAGATAATTGGGGAAGTGGAGCGAAAAGCACTAACTTTGCATAAGATAGGCTGCGGCTCGGCAATTAGAACAAGTTCTATTGCACTCGCCTTGCACTATCTTTGCATAAGATAGGCTGCGGCTCGGCAATAACACCCAAATGGCACAGCCCCTTCTCGTAAAACTTTGAAAACTCTTTTTATCAACCTTAATCTACAACCTTTATGAAAAAAATTGTCCTCGTTTCTGCGATGACCGCTTTTGCACTCGGTGCTTCCGCACAGCAGCTGCAAGAAGGGTACATCACCTGGGGCACGAGCAGCGACAAGTTCGACCAAACGCTCAACGCTTGGAGCGTAGGCTCGCAAGTGAGTGAAGACGACAACTTCTTCATCTCCCGCGTGAAGCCCCGCGAACGTTTCCGCAACACCGCTACACAGGTGCGCCTCGGCCTCACCGAAGCCAACGACAAGAAGCTCTTGGCTTGGATTCCCGTGAACAACAGTTTCGGCAACGCGCTGCCCGACGGCGTGTTCGACTCCGAAGTATTCACCATGTGGCCCTACGTGACGCACTGGGGCAACTGGACGGCTCCGCTCGGCCGCGTGCCCGGCGCATTCCTCGACGTGGCGCACAAGAACGGCGTGCCCGTTTCGGGCGTTGCCGGCATTCCTTACGGCAGCTTGACCACCAACGGCTGGGGCACGATATTGACAAATATCGCAGCCGTAGGTGCTGAAAAGGTGGCGCAGTTCCACACTTATTACGGCGTGGACGGCATGGGCTACAACTCGGAGTTCTCGGGCGGCTATGCCGTGCAGCAAAAACTCTTTCCCTTCCACGCTGCCCTCGTGAAGAAGATGCGCGAAACCAATCCTTTGTTTGAAAACATCTGGTACGACGGCACGAACGACAACGGTACGATCTCGTTCGACCGCGGCTTGGCTACGCACAACGTAAAGACCTTCGGCGACGGCGACAATATCCGCACCTCGCTCTTCTTCAACTATAACTGGAACTCTGCCTCGCTGCTCAGCTCTTCCGTAACGAAGGCGCAGAGCATCAACCGCGACCCGCTTGACCTCTACGCCGGCGTGAACATGCAGGGCGCACAGCCTGGCACGAACAACTGGCCTTTGCTCAAAGACTATGCCATTTCTATCGGTCTTTGGGGCGCGCACTCCACCAATATGTTCTGGGAAAGCCGTGGCGAAAAGGGTAGTGCTGCCGACGTGAAGCAGCGCACCTACCTGCTCCGTACCGAACGCTGGTTTACCGGCGGTACGCGCAACCCGGCCAACTGCCCTGCTGTGAGCAATTCGATGAAATATAATGCCGACAACTTCACCTTCCACGGCATGTCGTCGTTCATGACCGCCCGCAGCTCGCTGAAATGGGATTTGAGCGAAGAACCGTTCATCTCTTACTTCAACCTCGGTAACGGTACCTTCTTCAACTGGCAGGGCGTGCAGCAAAACGACCGTCCTTGGTACAACGTCGGCGTGCAGGACTATCTGCCCACATGGCGCTGGTGGTTTGCCTCTAAGCTCCTCGGCCGCAACGCTTCCGACGTGCCCGCCAGCGGACTGGACGCAGAATTTGTGTGGGATAATGCCTACGTAGGCGGTTCCTGCCTTCGCATTTTCGGCACGGCAGCCGACGAATACCTCCACCTCTTCAAGACGGAATACGCCTTGCAGAGCGGCGACGTGATTACCGTGCGCTACAAGCTCAACAGCGGTAAGGCCGGCATGAACCTCGTGCTCACCGCACTCGGCAATGAGAGCGTGGCTATCAACGAGAGCGGCATGAACCTCCTCGCCGCCAACGACGAAGCCGATGAGGACGTATGGGTAGAGCGCCAGTTCACCGTTGGCAGCGAATTGGCAGGCAAGACCGTTGCCCTCGTTGCCCTGCACTTCACGGGCGCTGAAAACCTCGACCTCAACCTCGGCGAGTTCTCTATCGTGCGCGGCACTGCCGCCACACCCGCAAGCCCCGTGGTTGCTTCCAGCAAGGTGCTTGCATTCAGCAAGGAAGGCGTAGACGGCAAGATTATCTTCAACATGCCCAACAGCAAGCCCGCCGGCACACCCTGCTACAACCTTGACGTAAACACCGCGTTCTTCAAGCTCTATGCACAGCAGGAAGGTTGCGAACCCATTTTCATGGGTCTTACCACCTCTTGGGGCGGTCTGTATTATAATGTACCTCTCGACTTCTCCAAAGGCACGGGCACTATCAAGGTGCGTTTCGGCGTAGCAGCCGTTGCGCTCGACCACAAGAGCGACTCGCAGATTGCCTGGGGCGAGTACCACAACGCGGGCACTTACATTTACAGCGACGATATCCAGATCAGCAAGAACACGATTAAACCCAACGAATCGTTTGAGATGTCGTATGTTGACCCGAACCACGAACCGGGCACATGGCAGCTCTTCGACGGCAACGGCACGAAGCTCTTTGAGGAAACAGGCGTAAGCGTAACGGTAAACGGCCTTGCCAATATCGGCAGCTACACGCTGAAGCTCAACGGCAACGTGTACAACAGCGCAGGCAACCGCGAGATGCAGCTCCGCGAATACGGCAGCTTCGTTCAGATTACCAGCGAGGGCGTGGGCGCACTCCCGCAAATCCTTAGCCTCACCGCTAATGGCAAGGAAGCCGACATCGAAGTAAAAGCCGACGATGAAATCGCCCTGGCCTACACCGGCCGCAAGGCCGATGGCGCAGGTTCGCAGGGCTTGAACCTCAACGAAAAGCGTTTCGGCGCAAAATGCGCAGACCTCGGTCTTGTGGGCGCGAAGTCGTTCTCCGTATCCTTCTGGCTCAAAATAAACAAACTCGCCGAGGGCGAAACGCAACTCCTCGCCGTGGCCAACAAGGTAGACTCATGGCCTAAGACCGACTGGGGCTGGATTTGGAACAACCTCTCTTCCGACGGCTCTATCGGTTGCTACACCTTCCGCGGCACGGACGCATCGAGCAACAACGAGCTCCAATATACCTACGGTAACACAAAGATCCCCGTAGGCAACTGGGTACACCTCGCCTATACGTTCGACTACAACACCTCCGGCGCCTTCCGCAGCGACTTCTATGTAAACGGCGTGAAGCAGACCGTCACGAGTTGGAAGCGTTCTACGACTGGTGCCAGCACCACGACTCCCGGGTATGAAAGGAACGTCTATAATATCACCAACGGTCAGGTTGTATCTGTCGGCGGCGATGCCCACGGCCGTAGCGGTATCGACGGCGTTGTCGACAACTTCGCTATTTGGGACGGCGTACTCACCGATGCAGAGGTCAAGGCTTCTATGGGCGACCTCAACAAGGCAGCCCTGCCCTCCAATGTCATTTCTTACTGGGATCTTGAAGATGCCACCGCAGCCGACTACACCTTTGCTTCAGTAGGCAGCAAGGCCGGCGTTAAGGCAGGTATGCACGAGTATGCCGCCACGGGCAGCGAAGGCCAAGGCGCATTTGCATGGATCGAAGGAGAGCCCACATCCGGCTGCCCGTTCGTTATCGGAACGGCATTCCCCGTAGTGACCCAGCCCACATGGAAAGCCAAGAAGGGCATGCTCACTCCGTTGACGGGCAACGACCAAAGCGGTAGCGCAAAGGTGGCCTACGCAAAGGGCGGCGACTACACCGTAACCCTCACGCTGGCTAACTCGCTCGGTTCCGACCAGCGCACCTTCCAGGTAATCAAGGTGGCAGGCGGAGAAAGCGGCATCGCTAAGAATGAAATCGGCAGCATGCGCACGTACACCGTGGGCGAAGACGTGATTATCGACTTTGCCGAAGCCGGCAACTACTCCGTACGCGTATTCAACGCCGAAGGCCGCGAAGTAGCCGCAAAGGCAGCGCAAATGACGGGCAACGGCAAGATGCAGTTGCGCCTCGGTGCAACGGGCACCTACATCGTGCAGATCAAGAAGGACGGCAAGGATCTCCGCGCCGTGAAGCTCTTGAAGAAGTAAAACATTAAGCACCATAACAAAAGCGGTGTGTCAGAACGGGCTAAACGCTCGTTTGGACACACCGCTTTCGTTGTGGGGTGAGATTGTAGCTATTGCAAAACGTTCGGGGATTTTCGGCTGCCTGAATTTTCTGCCATGGAGCACATACGGCGGGCGTTTTGCAAAACGTCCCTACTGGTTGCTGATATTCAGCGACGCCCTGAACTGCTGCTCTTTCAAGGCCGAAAGGATATAGAGCTTCATCATGGCGATGGCGCGCTCGTTGTTGCCGCCGTTGGGAATGATGATGTCGGCAAATTGCTTGGTCGGTTCGATGAACTCGTCGTGCATCGGTTTCAGGATATTGCGGTACTTGCCGATCAGCATCTCCAAAGGATGCCCGCGCTCCGCCATGTCGCGCTGAATGACGCGCAGCAGGCGTTCGTCAGGCTCGGCATCCACGAAAATCTTCAAGTCCATCTGTTCGCGCAGCGACTTGTCGTAGAGCGTCATGATGCCCTCCACGATAATCACGTCTTTCGGTTCGACGTGTACCGTTTCTTGCAGGCGTGTGCAGGTGATGTAAGAATAAGTGGGTTGCTCAATGGAGCGCCCCGATTTCAGTTCCTCGATTTGATGCGCAAGCAGCCGCCACTCGAAAGCGTCGGGGTGGTCGAAGTTGGTAAGCTTGCGCACCTCGAGCGGCAGGTCTGACTGGTCGTTGTAGTAAGAGTCTTGGGGAATGACTGCCACAGAGTTTTCGGGCAGGCTTTCCACGATTTTGCGCACGACGGTGGTCTTTCCTGACCCTGTGCCGCCGGCGATGCCGATGATAATCATAGTATTGGAGTATTTAGAAAGGGCGTATGGCATACGCCCGCTGGTTTATTGCAGCCTTTCGAGCAAGAGCAGCGTCATGAAACCCGTGAGCAGGGCGTAGGTGGATTGCTTCTGGAAGCCGTGCGCGTGGGTTTCGGGTATCATCTCGTCGCTCACCACATAGAGCATCGCGCCGCCGGCAAGGGCAAGCATGAAGGGTAGGGCGGCAGCCGATACTGCGCCGGCGGCATAGCCTATCCACGTGCCTGCCACCTCGAGCAAACCGATGGCAACGGAAATCAGCAGCGTGCGCAGACGGCTCACGCCGCAGAGCAGCAGCGGGGCAACGATGACCATGCCCTCGGGGATATTCTGAATGGCGATGCCGAGGGCAACCGCCTGCGCTCCGCCCGTGTCGGCACTGTTGAAACCCACGCCGGCGGCAATGCCTTCGGGGAGCTTGTGAATGGCAATGGCAAGCACGAAGAGCAGCACGCGGTTGATGGAGGCATTTTGCCGGTGCGTCTCGGGGTCAAGCCCCGTAAGCTGGTGCAGGTGGGGCGTAAAGAAGTCTATCAGGTTGAGGAACGCCACGCCCACGGCCACGCCTGCCACGATGAGCCAAAGCCCTGTGCCTTCCACCGACTCGGCGGCCGGCAATATCAGGCCAACAATCGCTGCCGCCAGCATCATGCCGGCGCAGAAGCCCATGATGATGTCGTTCCACTTGTGCGGTATGTTCTTGATGCCGAAGCCCAAGATAGAACCCAGTATGCTCGCGCCGCAAAGTCCGGCCGCGCTGATCCAGATTTGTTGCATAGTTGATTGCTTAGATATTTGGGGCGTTTGTCAACGCTTCCTACTCGTATTTCTTTGCCCAGGCGAGGAATTTGAGCACGCCTGCCTCGCCGAACTTTTGGAGGCTTTCGGCGGTTTGCTCTACGGTGCGCTCGCGTTCGGGGTGGCTTTTAGAATAAAACTTGTCGGCATAGCAAATTACCTGCTCTTCCTCCGTTTCGGGCAGGAGGTCTATTGCCGGCAGCGGCAAGCCTTGCTCGGCAATCTGCCGCGCGGTCAGTCCCGTGCCTGTGTGCCGTTCGCACACGCGGGCTTCGCGTTCCATGCCCTCGCCGCGCAGCAGCTGCGCGCCCAGGCGGCCGTGCAGCAGATAGGGCTGCGTGCCGTGGCAATGAATACCCGGCGCATCGGTCAGGAACACACCGATGTCGTGGAGCATGGCGGCGCGTTCCAAAAACGCCGTGTCGAGTTGCAACTCGGGGTGCTTGCGGGCAATCGCCAAAGCGCGGTCGGCCACTTGCCGACTGTGGTGGAGCAAGAGGCGGCGCAAGGCATTGTCCTCAGGATAATATTTATAGATAACGTCGAGGGTTTGCATTTTCATAAAATCGGCTGCACTCGGCATTTATCGCGAGAGATTTTCGAGCAGATTAGACAGGTTGGCAGTGAAGAGGCGCACCGAAATGGCCAGGAGAATGATGCCGAAAAACTTGCGCAGCAGGTAAATGGCAGCCTTACTGATAACTTTCTCCACGCGGTCGGTGGCTTTAAGCACGATATAGACAAACACCATGTTCAGCAACAGGCCGATAATGATGTTCACCTGTGCATATTCCGCTCGCAGCGACAGCAGTGTGGTGAACGAGCCTGCGCCCGCGAGCAGCGGGAACACCACGGGCACGAGCGTGGCCTCCTTGATGGGGCCTTGGTTCTTGAAGATTTCAACGTCGAGAATCATCTCCAGCGACATCAGAAAGATAATCAGCGAGCCTGCCACGGCGAACGACTCGATGTCTACATTGAACAGCCGCAGCATCGCGTCGCCGGCGAAGAAGAACGCGAGCATCAGCGCGAGCGAAATCAGCGTGGCCTTCCAGGCATTCACGGGCCGCCCCTGCTGTTTCAGACTAAGGAATATCGGCGTGGAGCCGAGTACGTCAATAACGGCAAAGAGCACGATGAACGCGCTCAAAATCTGCTGAACGTCCAGACGGGACAAGAGGTAAGCAATGTCCATAATATATTATTGTCTATTTTAGTTGATAGAAAGAGTTTGTTATTGGGCGTTTCTAAGTTCTTCGAGAAGTTCTTCTTGAATGTACCCGTCGCTCATCAGTTGCAAACCACTTTTCGGATTTGACAACTGCTGATAAACCTTCGTGGAATAGAACAAGTCGAGTGCCCGCTCTGCATCAATGTGCAAAGCGTCCGCCAGTTGCATAATGATTCTACTTTGTTTGCGCCAAAGAACAGTGTCTCTCATAGTCAATCCTCCGCGTTAAGTGTTTCAGACGATAGAGTCATGCTTCTGCCTCCCAGTTTAAGAGCGTTTCGCTAATATCATCTGCCACCCAATCAAGGCTTTGGGTATGCAGGTCATCGTATCTCTTTATCAGGCGGCGGTGTATCAATCCTTGCTTTTGCAACCTGTCGTGCATCTCTTTGCCAGAAATGCCAAGTTTGCGTGCACCGCTTTCTATCGCCATGACAGCGAAGTGAATGCGCCGATAGGTATCATTGTCCGTGTGGTTCATATCAAGTTATTATTTCCTATTCAAAATCTCCACCATCTCCCGTGCTGCGTGCTGCGGTGCGCCCGGTTCGCCGAGCAGGCGGCGCATTTCGGCGTAGCCTTTCAGTTGTGCGTCGCGTGCCTCTCCGCCAGGCAGAATGCTGCGCAGGGCGGGCGTGAGGCGGGCGGCGTTCATGTCGGAAGCCACCAGTTCGGGCACCACTTCGCGGCCGCACACGAGGTTTACCAAAGAGATATACGGCACTTTGAGGAAGAGGCGGCGGGCAAGGCGGATAACGGGACCGAGCGGAATGTAATAGCACACGATTTGCGGCACGCCGAACAAGGCGGTCTCAAGCGTTGCCGTGCCGCTTGTCACGAGGGCGGCCGTGGCGCGGTGCAGCAGTTCGTAAGTGCCGCCGCGTATCAGGCGGAATCTGTCCGCGCTATGGAAACCGCGCCGCTCTGCCTTTTGCATGGCTTCGCGATACAGTTCGTCGGGAATGGCCGGGGCGCATGCCACGCAAAACTCCCACGCCGCATCGCCCTTTCCCGCCGCTTCGGCAGAGCGCAGCATCGTGGGCAGGTTGTCGAGAATTTCCTGCCGCCGCGAACCCGGTAGGAGTGCCACTGTGCGCCCGTCGGGCTGTGGCT
>JALFJC010000106.1:0-3960 GCA_022775595.1 Bacteroidales bacterium
GCGCTCGGCAATTTAAGTAAACTTAATTGCGCTCGCTTGCACGACATTTCTGTCTCGTCTACTAGTTTACTTGTATACTCGTCTACTAATACCGAAGACCATCACAAAATCATAACTTTACAAACAAAACCTTATCTTTCCATTTAATGCCATGAACAACTTTTTCGCCGATTTTTTCAGCGCAAGTAACTTTGCTTTCACTCCCGACATCGCCCATATGTGCATGAGTTTCATCATGAACCTTGTGGTCGTTTGGATTATCGTGCATTTCTTCTACTACCCCAAAGGGCACAGGCGCGACTATTACTTCACCTTCCTGATGCTCGCGGTGAGCATCTTCATGCTCATCAGCGTGCTGCTCAAGGACAGCAGCGATATGGGCATCGGCGCGGCCCTCGGGCTCTTCGCCATATTCGGCATTATCCGCTACCGCACGGAGAGCGTGCCTATCCGCGAAATGACTTATCTGTTCTTCCTCGTGGCGCTTTCGGTGCTCAACGGCAAAATCGACGACCTGAATTTCCTCGGCCGGCTCATCATCAACGTGCTGTTTATCATCGTGGTGTGGGTGTCGGAAAACTTCCTCTCGGCCTACCGCGAGGGTTGCAAGTTTGTGAAATACGACAACATCGACCTTATTAAGCCGGAACGCTACGACGAACTCGTGGCCGACCTCGAAAAGCGCCTCGGGTTGGAAATCCTGCGCGTGGACGTAGGTGCAGTGGACTTCCTCACCGACATGACGATGCTCCGCGTCTTCTACAAAGACCCCAGCCACCGCATCAAAGCCGTTGACCGTATCCTCAAAATACCTGCCGACAATGCGTTTTAGAAAGTTTACCCTATTATTATCTTCCGCCTTTCTCGCCGCAACGCCGCAGTTGCGCGCGGGCGACGATTTCGGGCTGTGGACGGAGGTGTCGGTGGAGAAAAGCCTCTGCAAGCATCTCTCTGCCGACTTCGGCTACGACTTCCGCACGGAGCAGAACCTTGATGCTATTTCGCGTAACGGAGTGTCGCTCGGGCTGAGTTACAAGCCGTTTAAGACCGTGAAATTTGGCGGCAAAAAGAACGCCTTTTCCGTGAAATTCGGCACGGGCTACGCCTTCCTGCGCGACCGCAACCCGCAGGAAGACAAGGGCATAAAGGCTAAGGAAAATTATACGCAGAAAGGCAAGCGCAACGGCTGGAACGTGGATTCCGTCATCGACCACGGCTATTGGCGCAACAAGCATCGCGCGTGGTTCGACGTGCAGGCTAAACTCACGCTCGGCCGCTTCTCGCTCTCCGTGCGCGAACGCTATCAGTTCACGCGCTACAACGCCGTGATTTGCAATCGCGACACCTACCGCCAACGTTATCGCGACCTCGCTTCTCCAGGCTTTATCGGCGATACGTATGTTTATAATGGGGAGAAATATACAGAGTACGAGCAGGTTTATATTAAGGAAACCGACGACAAGGAGGCTAAAGACCGCCACTACCTGCGCTCGCGCTTTGCCCTCGACTATAACATTCCCCGCTGCCCCGTAGATCCGTTCGTAACGGTGGAGTTCAGCAACAACCTTTCCGAAGGCATGAACCTCGAAAAGACGCGCTATACTGTGGGAGCAGATTGGAAGATTACGAAGCAGCACACGCTCTCGTTCGCCTACCTTTACGACGACGGGCAGGACGACGAAAGCAACGGCAACCTGCACGTATTGGAAATTGGATATAAGTTTGAGTTCTGAGCGTAATTTTCTCCCAATACTTAACTTCTTTGTAACAAATGCCGTCTAACTTTGCGGCGTACCAATTCAAAAATTTATTTGCCAACTCGTTGGTTGGGCGGGCGTTCTGCAGAACGCCCCTACTAAATCCCATTTTGCTTATGAAAAGAATTTTACTCCTTCTGATGTGCCTGCCGGCATTTGCAGCGCAGGCGCAGGACTACGGCTACCTCACGTTCCGCACGGCCAACGGCACGGAGCAGGGTATCGCCGCAGCCGGACTTAAAATCACTTTTGCCGACGGCAAGATGCTGGCAACCGCCGGCACGGAAACGCTCAACATTGCGCTCTCCGACCTCGCCGCCATGTATTTCGCCCCCGAGCGCACAGGCATTGACAAAGTCGGCGCGGGCGATGCCGCCGCGCTGGACTGGCACCTCGATGAGGGCAGCCTGCACGCCGCAGCTGCCGACGACAACACCATGATCCGCCTTTACGATGCAAGCGGCAAGGCCGTGGCAAGCGGCAAAGGCACGCTCACCGCAAAACTCAGCAAGGGCATCTACGTGATGAAAGCAGCAGGTCAAACCATTAAAGTACTCGCACGATGAAAAAGATATTTTCCGTAATAACCCTTTTCTGCTGCCTCGCCCTCACCGCCTCGGCGCAGCAACTCCGCGTGTATCAGGGCACTGTGACTTATGTCTATCCCGCCAGCCTGCTCGAAACCATGAACTATTCCGACGGCGGGCAGACGCTGACAATCTTGGGACGCTCGTTCTCCACCGCCGAAATCGACAGCATCAAGGTGACGAACGTGCCCGGCACATTTACGCCGAACAGCATCAACGTAGATTATGCCGGCAACAAGGCCTTTGTGACCGTCTCGGGCGACATTGCCGCCCTCGTCACGGTCAGCGTCGACGGCGCAAACGTGAGTGTACTTGCTGATGCCGCCCTGCAAGAGGAGGTAACCTACACGCTCTCGGGCACGTCGGCCAACGGCTCGTTCTTCATGGACGGCGAATTTAAGAGCACCGTCGTACTCAACAATCTCAACCTCACCTCCACCACGGGCGCGGCCATAGACATTGAAAACGGCAAGCGCATCGCCGTGGTACTGCCCGAAGGTACTGCCTCCACGCTCGCCGATGCAGCGGGCGGCATGCACAAGGCCTGCTTCTTCATCAACGGCCATGCCGAGTTCAGCGGCGCAGGCACGCTCAACCTCTCCGGCCGCACAAAGCACGCTTATGCCTCAGATGAATACACGCAGTTTAAGAGCGGGTTCGGCACGTTCAACGTCACCTCGGCGCTTAGCGACGGCATGCACGTGGAGCAATACCTGCAAACCGACGGCGGCACGTTCATCATCAGTGGCGTGCAGGGCGACTGCATCGACGTGTCGGCAACGAAAGACCCGCTCGATGAGTTCAACGGCCAGACGTTCCTCAACGCCGGCATCTTTGTGCTCAACGTCGCGGCCGACGACACCAAGGGCATTAAGAGCGAAAGCGACATGGCTTTCAGCGGCGGCAGCATTACCGCCACCGTGAGCGGCAACGGCGCGAAGGGTATCAGCGCAGGCACCAACCTGCTCGTGTCACAAGCCGAGGGCGGCAGCACGACAATCAAGATGACCGTGACGGGCACTACCTACATGCCCGGCGACGCCACGCTCGAATCGAAATGCCGCGGCATCAAGGTGAAGGGCAACCTGACATTTGCCGGCGGCTTTATCGACATCTCTGCCACGGGCACAAAGTCGAAAGCCATTTCGGTCGACGGAGTATATTATTACAGCGGCGGACAGATGACCTGCACCGTAGATGCCGCCGGCGGCACGGTGCAAATCCAATAGCGGGTTGTTTTTAAGAATAAAAGGGAAGGGGCTGTGTCAAAATTGGCGCAGCCTCTTTGTTTTGTAATATATTGAAAAACATAAAACAAAGCCCTGACTTTCACAAGCCGGGGCTTTGCCATGTCAAAAAGTTTTTGTACCTTTATGACAAATAACAAATTACATGTCTACAAAGTTACATACAAAATCTTACAGTAACAACGACAAACTGTTTTTTTTGCTTAATCCTAATGAGGATATAGCGGAAAACGACCCTGTGCGCGTTGTTGATGCGATAGTCGAGAACCTTGACTTGCGCGATTTCAAGAAACTATACCGCGAACGCGGACGCTGTGCATACCATCCGAAGATGATGCTCAAGATTATTCTCTACGCCTATATGAATAA
>JALFJC010000114.1:0-3505 GCA_022775595.1 Bacteroidales bacterium
TGCGGCCATCATTTTTCGGGCGTTTTGCAAAACGCCCCTACTGGCAATGCCTTACGGGAAAGAGTTTGAGCCATACGCGGCGGTGCAGCGCCAGCAGATAACGGCGCACGGGGTCGAGATGCATCCAGAGACAGGAGTAGACGCGCCACTTGATCGTTGTGAGCGGCTCCACTTCCTCGCGCCCCTTGCGCATGAAGCCCGTCACGATGCCCACCACGTCCTGCACGCGGCAGTGCTCCGTTCCCACGGCGTTGCCGTCGCCTTTGAGCGTGAGGCGGTCGCCCTCGCGGCGCACGAGGCGATGCAACACGTAAACGCGCTCCGCCACTTCTGCCAGTATCACGTCGCCGGGTTTCAAGGCGTCTGGGCTGGCGGGCGCAAGCACCACCTTGTCGCGCAGGTGCTCAAGGTAGGGGCGCATGCTGTAACCCTTGACGCGGAACGTGGCGGTACGTCCCTCGTCAAGCGCACGCTTAATTTCGCCTACGAAAATGTGATTGGGGAGGGTTTTGCTCGGCATAATGTCGCTATTGTTTTGTCACTGCTGCGTGGCAAATCCGCGCAGCCTCTTCATCGGGCAGACAATGCAGGGTGAAGATGCCTGTCTGCTTGGCGATACTGAATGAAAGTTGCAACATACGCGTATAAAAATCTTTATCCCAGCGCATCCCGGAAGAAGAACCGACAATCGATGCCCCGCTTAAAGGCGGCTGCATCTGCACAATTTTGTTTGCAGGTGCTTGAAACAGGCGCACGAATGCACCTACGGGCACGCTGCGGTTGATGTAGCAGGGCGTCTTGCCGCTCCACGGCGTGCCGAACACGCGCACCGTGCCGTCGGGCATGAGGCGCACCACGGGGTTGTCGTCGTTGAGCAGGGCCGTGTCGGGGATATATTTCAGCCAAAGGCGCGAGTGCGTGCTCTTGCCCGTACCGCTCTTGCCTTGGAATATGTAGCCCTTTCCGCCATGCTCTATCACGGAAGCGTGGATCAGCAAAGCGTTGGTATCGAGTGCCGTGAGGGCGTAGAGCATCATGATGACATTGCCGAGGGCATAACTTTGCGTGTCCTTGTCGCCGAAGATTTCGGCGTGTGCCTGCCGCCAGTCGGCCGAGGCGTGCAGGATTGCCGCCAGCGAGCGCGGGTGGGTGTAGATGCGAATGCTGTGCCCGCCCTGCGGTTCGGCGTAAAATTCCTGAATGATATCAGGTTCGTCGAATGTATGCAGAAGTTGGCCTTCAGGGTCGGCGGGCTGTTCGTCTTTGCCTGCTATGTGTGCCGACAGTTCAAACAAGGGCGCATCGTCTGTCGCCTCTTTTTCGTAAAAAGTCCGATAGGACGGCAACAGGTTTTGCAGTTCCGGCAACGTGGCATCGGAACTTACGGAAAACTTTAACCCGGCAACTCTAAAATTCAAAGTATTAGCGTGTTCCACGTTTGCCTTTTTTAGACGATTTCTGCTTTTCTTTCGATTCGCTGACGAGTGCAGGTGCCTTTTTCTTCTTTTTCTTTGAATGGTCTTTTGCGATTTCGCCGACCACCTCGCCTTTCACTTCCACCTCATTGGGCACCCAGACAAACTTAAATTCGTCCGCCGGAATTTCTTTTAGTTTCAAAGACTTGTCATCATTGACGCGGCGGCGCATTTTGAGGTATTTCTTTTCCAGTTTTGCCTTGCTCTTATCGTAGAACACCGTACACGTGACGTGCGACTCGTATAAGGCTTCGAGGTAGGTGCGCAACTGGTTGGAATAGCGAACGATAGAGTTCAGGATTTTCGTTTTTGGGTCAATCGTTGCACTGTCAAGGCGCACAACAGCCGAGAGGTAAGTGGTAGAGTCAAGCAGAGCGACGCCGTAACCAAAAAGATACATCGGCTCCTGCTTTTTCTTTTTTGCTTCTGCACCCATGCACACTGCGAGTGCGAGTGTCAAAAGCAACAGTCTATGGGCAAAAAATCTCATAGGGTATAATATATTATTGTGGAATTTACCGCAAAGTTACGAAAAAATGCGTGTTCGGGCTTTATATGCTAAGATAATTCGGTTTTACCTTATTGAATAATGACCTTTAATCGGTATTTCGCTGCAAGTATCTGCGCATCTTGACGCAAAGATCTGCTATGAGCGCAAATTCTTTCACGTAAGACAGGCGCGCGTAGCACGTATGGAAATAAATCCTGTCATATATGACAATTTTTCTTTTCTGCTTTATATTTTTCCCTCTCTGCGCAAAAATTTTTCATTTTCATATAGGATATTTTTTGTTACAAACTTTGTAACGCTTGTTACAAACTTGCTAACACATGTTACAAAGTTTGTAATACATGTTACAAAGTTTGTAACAAAAAATTTCAAGGAGAAAATGAAATTTCTAATATAGGATAGGGAAAAATATCATATAGGAAGGAAAACTTTCTCCGAGAAATGCGCTCGGGTCTAATAGAATGGTGCGGACTATGTTATAAGGACACTAAAAAAAAGAAGAGGGAGAAGCCACGGCAAACATGACTTCTCCCTCTTTTATGGGTAATCTGAAGGATTTGCGAGCAAATCAAAGAATTGATATTTAATTTATTCTCAATTAGTAATTCAAAGCGACCTTCAAGCCTACTGCTTCTGAAATCATCAAAAAGGTGGAGAGCTGCATGTCGGTTTCTCCCTTTTCCAATAGCGCAATATACGACCTTTCCTTGCCTATTTTCTCTGCAAGTTGCTTTTGAGTAATCCCCGCTGCCTTGCGGGCATCTTTTAACACTTCTGCATAGTACCACGCGCGTGCCTTTGCATCGAATGTTTCTCGTTGCATCGTGCCTTTTTGGCCATATTCTCTGTCGAGTTTCTCGTTAAAAGAAGGCAGTTGGCTTAGTTTCTTTGCGTCAAGTTTTATCGTATTCATAATAGTTCTTCAATTATGTGGTTAGCTCTTTCTATCTGTTTTTTATAATCCTTGGTGGACTTCTTTATAAATCCATTAAGGAGCACGATGGAGGTAGCATCGCGGAAATTATCATTGTCTGCAGCAAACAGGATAACCCTATATTCATTGTTTACGCTTATCCTCAATTCATAGAATGGCGTATTGGTTAATTTCTTCACTAATTTGGAATTAACAATGCGCATTTCTGTAATAATATCCAACGCATATTTCAACTTAGACTGCACGTTAGGCGGAACCTCTTCGTAAAACTCTTCAAAAGCTTTGGTGTATGATATATTTCTTAGCATTATCTTCCACAAAAGAAGTTTATAAATGGTACAAGCATGGCTTTCCTC
This sequence comes from Bacteroidales bacterium, assembly GCA_022775595.1. Lineage (GTDB taxonomy): Bacteria > Bacteroidota > Bacteroidia > Bacteroidales > Bacteroidaceae > Alloprevotella. The sequence continues at coordinate 3,277 of JALFJC010000114.1, forward strand.
CGCAAAGGTAATAAATTTGTTACGCGTTTGCAATATATTCAGCGCAAAAATCGCCATTATCTTATAAGATATACCCCGATTTTTCATAACTTTGCACTTCGTAACGAAACACATATACATTATAAATATAAGCCAATGGAACTCTCAAGCAAATACAGTCCCGAAGACGTTGAGGGCAAATGGTATGAATATTGGATGCAGCACAAGCTGTTCAGTTCTAAACCCGACG
>JALFJC010000136.1:0-3476 GCA_022775595.1 Bacteroidales bacterium
GCACACGGCGGGCGTTTTGCAAAACGCCCCTACTCCGATAAGGCGAGCGCAAGCCCACACAGGGCAAGCGGTTTTGATTGTTTTTGTTTCATACAACCAACTGATATAACCCCTTTAATATAATTCGCAACAACCAATTAGAAACCTATAAATATGAACATCAAAAAAGGATTTGAACTGCGCGACGTTTGCGGCGAAAAGGTGATTATTGCCTCCGGGCTTGAAAACCTTGATTTCACCAAACTCATCAGCGTAAACGAAACGGGCGCTGATATATGGAACTTGCTGCTTGAAGGCGAAACGACCGAAGAAGAACTGATTGCCAAATTCCTCGAAATGTACGAGGGCGACGAGGCACAGATGCGCAGCGAAGTGGCTGCCTTCCTCAAAGAACTGGCTGAAATCGGCGTTTTGGAATAATATTATAAATGCGTTAGTTGAATGAGTAATTAGACATTTATGCGTTTAATATGACGACAACATAGACAACCAAAGACAACTCCGAGCATGACATTCATGCGTTTAATATGACGACAACATAGACAACGGGGCGTATTTCATACGCCTGCCGCGCAGAAAGACAACTGAAAGTTGTCAAAATGTTGTCCCAGTTGTCGTCATAATGAAAAAAGCAACGCAGACAATAAATGTTGTCAAAAGTTGTCTCTGTTGTCGTATAAACAAAAAGACAGCACAGACAATTCAATCAAAGGATATTATAAACTTAATTATATGAAAGAGTTAGAACTCAAATACGGCTGCAATCCCAATCAGAAACCGGCGCGTATTTTTATTGAGAACGGCGAACTGCCCATCGAAGTGCTCGGCGGTCGCCCGGGTTACATCAACTTCCTCGATGCCCTCAACGGCTGGCAACTCGTGAGCGAACTGAAAGCCGCTACCGGCCTGCCCGCCGCCACCTCGTTCAAGCACGTGTCGCCCGCCGGTGCGGCTGTAGGGTTGCCCATGAGCGAAACGCTGCGCAAAATCTACTTCGTGGACGACCTCACCGAACCGCTCACGCCCATTGCCACGGCTTACGCCCGCGCCAGAGGCGCAGACCGCATGTCGTCGTACGGCGATTTCATCGCCCTTTCCGATACCTGCGACCTCGCCACGGCACTGCTCATCAAGCGCGAAGTGAGCGACGGCGTGATTGCCCCCGGCTTCACGGACGATGCCCTCGAAGTGCTCCGCGCCAAGCGCAAAGGCACGTATTGCATTCTTAAAATAGACGCCAACTACCGCCCCGAACCATTGGAGCGCAAGCAGGTGTACGGCATTACCTTCGAGCAGGGACGCAACAACATCGACCTTACCTCAGATGCCCTCTTTGAAAACATACCCACCGACAACAAGACCTTTACGCCCGAGGCTATTCGCGACCTGCGCATCGCTCTCATCACGCTGAAATATACGCAGAGCAACTCCGTGTGCTACGCCAAGGACGGACAGGCCATCGGCATCGGCGCCGGACAGCAGAGCCGCATTCACTGCACGCGCCTCGCCGGCAACAAGGCAGATATCTGGTGGCTGCGCCAGCACCCGAAGGTGATGAACCTGCCTTGGGTGGAGAAGATACGCCGCGCCGACCGCGACAACACCATTGACATCTATATTTCCGACGACTACGAAGACGTTTTGGCAGAAGGCGCCTGGCAGCAGTTCTTCACCGAACGCCCCGAACCGCTTTCGCGCGAGGAAAAGAAAGAATGGATTGCCAAGAACACGGGCGTAGCGCTCGGCTCTGACGCTTTCTTCCCCTTCGGCGACAATATCGAGCGGGCGCATAAGAGCGGCGTGGCATACGTGGCACAGGCCGGCGGCAGCGTGCGCGACGACCATGTTATCGAAACCTGCAATAAGTATGGCATCGCCATGGCATTCACCGGCGTGCGCCTTTTCCACCATTAATTAATATCATTATGAGAAAAGCAGGCGACGAAGAAATAACGCAGGCCATTATGGGCGGCATCGCCTTTCGCGGCGCGAAACTCCGTGAACCCGCTGACAAGGAAGGCAAGGTGAAGACCAAGGCCAAGAAGAAAAAGTATATCACCGGCGCGCACGGTTCGGGGTCGGCGAAGATGAAAGCCGAAATACGCCGCCGCCGTGCCAATAGGCATAAGAAATAAACGGGTAACTCGTCTACTTGTCTACTCGTTTACTCGTCTACTAAAAACACATGATTAAATTGTTCCTCATTGTGCTCGGCATCGTTGCCGTCTGCGTGGCATTGCTTTCGGTGCGCCTGTTTGTGGGGCGCGAGTTCGTGCATACCCATGTGGAGGGCAACAAGGAGTTGCATCGGCGCGGCATAAAATGCGCCCGCGCCATGGACGCCGAGATGCGGAGCAAGGGAAATAAAAAAATCAACAATTAACCCAATAGAACAAAATGAAAAAGTTTATGCGTATGGCCACAGGCTTGTGCCTCGTCGCAACAATGGCCATGGTATCTTGCAAGAAAGGCGATAACCCCGCCGACAAGGTGAAAGGCGGTTCGGGTCTGCCCAAGGCAGAGGCTGCTGCAAAGGGCAGCGAGATTGCTTTCGTTGAGGTGGACAGCCTTGCCACGGCATACCAGTTCTGCATCGACGGACAGAAAGAACTCGAAGCCAAGCACAATAACTTCCGCCAGCAACTGGCAGCAAAGGAGCGTGCCTTGCAGACTGCCGCCGAGCAATTCCAAAAGAAGTATCAGTCGGGAGGTTTCACCAACGAGGCTGACTTCAATAAGGCGCAAGGAGCCCTGCAAAACCAGCAGTTGCAACTGCAAAAGTTCCAGGAACAGTTGGAAACGCAGATGGCAGAGGCTACCAATGCCTATCAGGAAACCCTGCGCGACAGCCTCAACAATTTCTTGAAAGAGTATAACAAAGACCGCCGCTACAAGATGATTCTCTCGAAGAGCGGCGACAATATGCTCTACGCCGACAAGAGCCTCGACATTACTAAGGAGGTGATTAACGGCCTGAACAAGCGTTACCAGAAAAAGTAATGAATTTTCCCCGCTTTGTGGCGCAACAACATTTAGCCACGAAACTATGCCACAAATATGTGCCGCAGTTTCGTGGCTAATTGCTTTTTTATATAGTCTATTAGCAGTAAAAGAAAAAGTTGCCTATATTTGCAAAGGGGACCTATAACGTGAAAAGAGAATTTTATTAACGGAAAATACTATGATACTACACCCTAACGAATGGCAGTTACTGCCCAATGGCAAACGTTATCAAGGAGAGATAGACAAAGCCACAGGTCTGCCGCATGGACTTGGTATGATGGCCCTCGATGCCATGACCTTTTATGCTGGAGAGTTCTGCAACGGCAAGCGTCACGGGCGCGGCTTCCTGATTACCCATAAGGTGGAAGAAAAAGAAGGGCATAGATGGGTGCGCGGCACTTATGAAGAAGTGATGGCAACAGCAGAGTTCGATAGTTGCGGGCGCGTAGTGCATTGCGACCGCGTGGGACATT
>JALFJC010000018.1:0-84068 GCA_022775595.1 Bacteroidales bacterium
ATTTGGGGGGGCTTTTTCAAAAACGCCCCTACTTTACGCGCTTCACGCAAAGCGTGCCTTCCGCCGTAGTGATTTTCTCTATATAGATGCCCTTTTGCGGGGCGGCGATGCGCTGGCCTTGGAGGTTGAAATACTCGCGGCGCGAAGCGGCGGTGCGGTCTATATTAATATTGTCTATGCCGTCGAGCGTGGAGAGGCGCAGGTCGTTGGCGTTGAGCACCTGGATATTGGTGCAGTCGCTGTTCTTGTAAGGACGGTTCACGAAGGCCACGACGCGGAGGTTGCCCTCGTTCCATGTTTCGGGAACGGCAGCCGTGAAGCTTTGGCTGTAAGCATCGCCCTGCCACTCAATGGGTTCGCCCAGCGAGGGCGTGAGCGAAACGCGGTACACGTGGTCGTGTATCTGCGAGCCGCTGCCTGTCTGCTTGCCGATGGTTTCCACGGCATCTTCCACCAGCTGCACGGTGAGGTTGGCTTCGGGATAGAAAAGGTTGAGCAGGCCGTTGCGCTCGCCGCTCACCGTGGCGGTCAGCGTGCGGGTGGCGGCATCGAAGGCAGCATTGATGTCCACGCTCACGAACGCCGGCGTCTCGGCGCAGTAGTTGAAGCACGGCAGCAGGGCGGCCTTGCCTTCGGAAGGGTTCATGTAGCCGATGCCGCCGCCAGGGGCGGAACTGCCGTTACTGAACGGCAGCACGGTGCGGTCGAACGCTGCCATGGGCGCAGAGCTTACGCCGTTGATGCCTGAAACGTTATATGAGTCCTGAACCGTCAGCTCGTCTTCGCGATAGCCCACGTGGTGGGCCACCCAGACGTAATCCTCTCTGCCCGACACAACGGCGCGGAGCGTGGCATCGCCATAAGGGCAATTCACGCAGGCGAGCGTAGTGAAATGCTCGATAAGCGTGCGGCGCGGATAGGCATTGACATAGCAGGCCAACTGTTTGGAGAGTTCGTTGTTCTCGGCCACGGCATCGTCGCTGTCAATCCAGCAACGCACGTCGTTGAAACCTTCGGTGCATGAGGCGGTAGGCAGCTGAATATTCACTTCTTTATATTCGCCCACGGCAATCGTGCCTTCGAGCGCCATCTGCGCCGGTTCGCCAGCGCCTGCCACGTAGTGCAGCACGGGCGCGGGGGCATCGGCGAAACCGTAGTTGGCTATGCGAACGGTGGCGTTCGCACCCTCGCCGATTTTGGCAAAAGCACTTTCAAACGCGATGTTCTCGACGGCGAGGTCGTTGGCAGGCACATCGCCCTCCACTTCCACCACAGCCTGCAGGCACAGGGCGTTCCAGCCCAAAGCCGAAGCGTCTATCCATTCGGAGGAATAGTTTATATAAAAGCCGTTGGGGTTTTTCTTATCGCCGAGCACCAAGCCCTCGCCTGCGGGGAGCGTACCGGCGTAGTAGAGCACGAGGTCAGTTTCGCCCGTAATCACGTAAGGCTCTTTAAGCTCCGCCTCATTCCAGCCTTCAACCGTCGTGGGCAGGTCCACACTCTTTGTGGCGGCAGTGCCTTCGAGCGAAGTGCGCAGCGTGACGTACCAGTTGGTCATACCCTCGGGGCAACCTACTCTGATTTTCGTCACCTTTGCCCCAGCCAGCGCTTTGAGGCGTGCGGCGGGTATCACGGCAGCGGCACGGAAGCGAGCGGAAATGGCATCGCTAAGCACGGCCGACTGATGATTTGAGGGAATTTCGTCGGAGCAATAGCCTAAGTGAATAGAAGTCTGCGCAAAGGCGAGCGCGGCTACCGACATGAAAAATGCAAGGAATAAGGAGCGTAAAGAATATTTCATAAATATATATGTATTTCGGTTGCTAAAATTGCCACTCTATCGGCAGAGAGAAATGCAAGCAATAGTTTTCGTCTGCGGCAAATTTGTAAAATATTTTTAACCCGACCAAATAAATATGGCATTATTTCCGCAAAAATTTGATTTTTCTGCTATTTTAGAATATTTATGCAGGATTTTCTTAACGTTTTGTATGTTTTTGGGACGAATTAAAACAGGGAGGAAGAGTCTTGGGGTTATTTGAAAAATGATTGGGGCGGGCTGTAAGCCCAGTTGTTGCCCATAGCCCCGGGCAACGCCCGGGGTGGACGGTAGTGCATTGATTTAAAGTGTCCCGCTCTGCAAGAGCAGCCTGCTTTATGAGGGGCAACGCCCCGTGGCATTGCCGGTTACGCGCTCGAGGCGCGTGGCATTTTTGCAATCGCAAAAATGCCGATTGTATTAATCGCGGAATACGCCGTTCCCAGGGCGATGCCCTGGGCTCTGGGCTACCTTTGGGCTTACAGCCCGCCCCAATCATGTGATGGCACGCCATTTTTACGCAAGGTTTCCCCTATACTTTTTGGGGCATTTAGGCACAGCCGATGGCCATTACCCATGACCGCCGCGACCATCACGGAGATATTTTTTCTTTTCTCCGTGATATTTTTTTCTTTCTGCCTGACATTTTTTCCTTTCCTATAAGAAAGTTTTTGTTACAAACTTTGTAATACATGTTACAAACTTTCTAACACATGTTACAAACTTTGTAATACGTGTTACAAAGTTTGTAACAAAAAAATATCCCCGAGATAATGAAATTTTCCTTGGGGAAAGCAAAAAATAGCTTGGGGATAATAAGATTTTTTCTGCATACACAAAGAAACCCCAAAAGCGGCGTGCATCGAGCGCAACGCCCTTTCGGGGTATATTCAAAGTATATTCAGACGATGTTAAGGGAGGGGGAAGTAATCCCCAGGATAAGATTTCTTAATATACGGAACATTAAGCCCAGTTCCTACACATGGAAACTTTGTAAATTTCATAAACCCACGATATGGACTCTCTCCGATTAAATGCTTTAAGAAATAATGAATTGGCAATGTTCTTTCCTGCGAGCAATCTTCCGTATATGCATAACTAATGTAGGCTGAGATATTAAGCGGTGCGTTTTCTTCATTATAATTAACCACCATTCCTCCATACAAAGATTTTTTCGGTAAATATATATCTAAACTGGGATTATAAGAAACGCCGTCCCACTTGATTCCAGGAATAACATCATGACACTCCCCTTTCGAACCCCATAAAGATACTGCTGGAGTTTGAAGCGTCCCATAAGGAGCTATTGCAACCACTCTTTGAGAAAAGACTGTGCTCACCGTAGAAGATGCGTTGCCACCTCCTAAACTAATTCCACCTAATAAACTACTTCCTGTTAAAGCACCAAGATTTACGCCACCTCCTCCAACGGACGTATTACTTGTCGTGGTGGTTTGCGGAACATAAAACGGTATAGAACGTCCTTGTACCACTAGCATCGTATTGCCTAAATCAACATAAATAGTTTGGTCCGTTTTATTAGTAATTTTCAGGGCTGCGAAATGATTTACAGTAATAGACCAACCATCATCTTCTAAAGGAGACCATTCTTGAAATTCAGCTGGACGGCTACGAGAACCACTCGTCATTCTACCGGTAACAAGTGATATACTAATGTCTTTGTTTGTAATAATAGAAGTTCGTTTCGGGGAGAAACAAGCATATACAGTAGAAGCCTCCTTACCCTCCTTCTTGAATGTAAATTCGACCGGCTCATTATATTGCTTTATCAGTCGCTCATTCTCGGCCATTTCCTCATCGCTCAACATATCAAGCGTTAGCTTAATCGGCTTGTTTTGTACCGTAGCTGTTTGTTGCTGCGCAGCAGGCTGGGGCGCATCGAAATCGAGCTTTGTACCGTCCGCCTTTCTAACAACAAGGATTTCTGTTTTAGGCAACTTTTGGAGCGGGGCATCGGGTTCGGCGGAAAGTTGGAAGAACACAGAAGTGCCGGAGGCCTCCAAATTGTAAGCCTTAATCGTTTCGCCAGAGTTTTTCACAATGATGTCTTGCGCAGAAAGGAGCAAGACCGAGAAAAGGAAAGTGAGAAACAAACTAATCTTTTTCATAACAACAATATTATATTAAAAATGTGTGAGAGTTTTAGTATTCTGTTGCAAAAGTAGAGATAATTTTATTTTCGGGCACTTTATTATATGATAATTTGGCAAAGCATGGCAAAAAAGGCGGTTTGCAAATGTGACGCAAGGTGAACGTAATAGAGTTTGCTCTAATTGGTGAGTGCCCTGAAAGGGCTTAATAAATTAGCACAGGGGCTTGCCCCTGTGGAAAAGGTAATTAGTTCGATTGCCCCTGTAAGGGGCTTATAATTAGAACTTAATAAAGTTTCCTTTTTAATTATAAGCCCCTTACAGGGGCAATCGTACGGATAATGCTCTACGTAGGGGCAAGCCCCTACGCTAATTAATTTGCCCCATTTCATAATGTCGGCTGCACTCGGCTTAGCCTGAACAAGTTCGGCTCTGCGCTCATTTGCACGCCATTTCAGGGTCAATGTCTGCTGTGATTATGCAACAGAAAAGTGGTCACATGACCAGAAAACTTATGTAAATCATGGAAGTCAAGCGCAACTTCACCCAAACGACTTATTGTCAGCATGGATAATGCAATGATAAAAGTAGCTGGGCGCAAAAAGCCCTTGCAGTATCGACTGACTTATTTGGGGCGGGTATTGTTTTTGGGTATCTACCGCCACTCTTTCAACTTGAACGCAGCTTCGAGGCGCGTTTCAAGGTCGTCGTCGAGGGCGGGAAAGAAGTCCATGCCCGTGAGCGTCTCAACGGCATCGACCGACATGGCGGTCTGCTCCATAGGTTGCTTCACGGAGATGTTTTCATAATAAAACCCGATAGCTTTTTCTGCGCCTTTGCGCAACGAAAGGACCACCTTGAAGAAGCCGTCGGGGACTGCTACGGGGTGTTCCTGCCCTATCTTGGCGAGGCGCTTGCCTTCCTTAAACACGGGGCCGGCGGCGATATAGACGCTGCCCTCGCGCAACGCCCAGCGGCGGCATGCCTTCTCGAGCGTGCTCCACGAGCCGGCATTGAGGCTGTGGTCCTGCGGGCAAATGTTCGTCATATAGAAGCAATCGTTCATCGCCTTATAACTCCATTTCATATCGGCCGCGGGACACATGTGTCCTCTGTCGTAGCCCGAACCGCGATAATCGGCCGTCGTGACACGATACGCCTCTGCCACCTGCGGGTCAGGCAGGAAATCGTCGGCGCGGGGCACGGTGCCCTCCGCCTCCTCGGCGGTGAGTTCCCAAGCCACCCAGTTGGGCTGGCCGAGCTCCTTGTTAAAGGAAAGGACAAAGCCTGTGTGCGCGATGATCTGCTCGGAAACGCCCTGCAAGGCGGCGGGTTGCTCTATCTTGCCCGCCGTCTGGGCAGACTGCGCGGTCTGCTGCTCTTCGGTTACAGGTTGCTGCTCTTCGCCAGCGACTTGTTCCTTATTGCCCGAACCGCACATGCTGCCCACGGCCAACGCGACGAGGACGATGAGGATAACAACTATGCGCAGGGGCAAGAAGTTAATGTTGGTGGGGCTATGTTTTCTGCGTGCCATTTGCTACAATTTAATTTTTGCAACAGCCTTGCGCAGGCTGCCCTCGCCGATAAGCGGCGCGTGCGCGTCTTCGGGATAGGCGATGAGGTATTCGCCGGGATGCACGTCAACGTAGCTGGTGGCCGGGGCGGCATAAAGGGCGTAATCCGAAGCGTCGTCGAAAGGATTTTCAGGGGCGATGCCAATCGTGGAAAGGGCGCGCCAGCCGATGGTTTCGACATTGTTCAGAGGCAGATGCACGTCCATATAGGCACGATGCACCTCGAGCTTCTGCGTCTCGGGGGCAACGAGATTGTTCTCAGCAATATTTATATACAAGCGGTCGCCGTCGATTTCGTTGCGGCCAAGCGGGAGTTGCATGAGGTCGTGCGTTTTGACGAACTCGAACAAGCGGTGCAGCGCAGGGTGCAAAGCCTCGATGCGCGCGCTGTCTGTAATTTTTCCGAAAATCATGATTGGGATGGGTTTATAAATAATACCTTTTGGTCGTTTATTCAAAGATTTTATAAGGATAAAAACCATGAAAAACCGTTTGCGCCGTTTGAAGCCCTGCGGGCTACGCCGCCGGTATTAACGCCGAGCATTAAAGCCTTGCGGCTTTTGCTCGCCCTTAATCCCTGCGGCTGCGGTCGGTGCCCGCCCGCTTCAAACGCCGCAAGAAAAAAAACATTAAAAACACGTGAGACCTTGATGCCGTCAAATTAGCAACGGATTGGTTTTCCATTGGAAATGGGTTTTTACTGGTTTTTACCTTGTTCTGTGTGGGGCGGGCGGAAACCGACCGTCGCCTTAGCGGGTAAGACACAAGGCGAAAACCGCAGGTTTTAGACTTGGGGCTTATTCGATAAGGCGAGCCGGTAGGCCCACACAGAACAAGATGTTTTTCAAGGTTTTTATCAAATAACAATTCGCATAATTATCATTTGCTCAACTCTTCCAAAACCTGCCAGCACTGGTACAGGCCGCGCGGCACATGGAAGCAGCCTTTCCACTTACCGCCTTTGAGCGAAAGAAGACGCTCGCCGCGGCGATTGAGATAGCCGAACCATTCGGGATAGTCGGGGTCGGCAAAGTGCGACCAGACATAATCGTGGACGCGCTCGAACCATTCGAGGCAGCGGGGGTCGCCCGTGAGGCGATAGCCCTTAATCATTGTGATGAGCGTTTCGATGTGCACCCACCACAGCTTCTGGTCCCACTCGAGCTGCTGCAAGGGACGGCCGAGGCGGTCCATAAAGTAGAAGATGCCGCCATACTGCTTGTCCCAACCGTATTCGGCCTCTTGGAGGGCGATGTTCTTGGCGCGTTCTATGAGTTCGGGGCGGCCGAGGCGCTTGCCTAAATCCATAATAAACCACATGGCTTCGATGGCGTGGCCGGGATTGAGCAAGCGGCCGTCCATGCAATCCACCAGTTCGCCGTCCGTGCCGAGATGCTCCACAATCAGCCCCAGTTCGGGCTTATAGAAAACGTCCATCACCTCATGAATGCACGTGTCGATCGTTTTCTTCAAAAAATCAGGGTCGAGTAGCGGCTCAATTTCCAAAGCCACGTTGCAAAGAATCATGGGCAAGGCAAAACTCTTCATCGAACGCGCGCCCTTGGCCGCCTTGTTCCAACGGCCTTTCGGGTTGTCTACTTTCGAGAGCACGATGTCGAACGTCTTGCGGGCAATCTCATCATACTCCTTATTGCCCGTGGCAAGGGCGAGCTGCCCGAAAGCAATGACGGCGAAGGTGTAAGAAAAGATGTTGTAAGGCTCTACGAGCGGACGGCCCTCGCGGTCGAGCGCGAAATACCAGTTAAGATTGCCGTCGTGCCCGTACTTCTTGAGGAACGCCGCGCCGTGCTCGGCTGCCGCGAGCCATTCGGGACGCTGCTCCACTTTATTATATAATGTGGCGAACATCCACACCTCGCGGCCTTGCAGCCAAATGAATTTGTCGGTGTCGAAGACGCTGCCGTCGCGTTCCAAACAGGTAAAATAGCCGCCGCATTCGCGGTCGATAGAGTTGTTGAGCCAGAAAGGCATCACCTTGTCGAGCAGCTCGGACTTATACTGCGCTGCAAGGGCTTTGAAATCAAGTGACATTTTTATTTAAGGATTTTATTGAATTAAATAGGGGCGTAAGCGTACGCCCGCACGTATCTTAGCACAAAATTAGCATATTTCAAGCAGGTACATCAACGCCCTTATCATTTTTTTGTAATTTTGCATAGCAGAAAGTGAACACTTCGGCTTGTTTACTCGTTTACTTGTTAACTTGTTTACTCGTAAACGCGTTTACTCGTTTACCGAACGGCAACATACAACTCACATCATATTTTTCAATCCAAATTATGAAAATATTAGTCATCAACTGCGGCAGCAGCTCCATCAAGTACAAGCTCTACGACATGGACGACCGCAGCGTGCTCGCCGCAGGCGGCATTGAAAAGGTGGGGCTGGAAGGCTCTTTCCTGAAAACAAAAATCAACGGCGAAACGAAAATCATCGAACACCCCTGCCCCTCCCATACGGAAGGCATCAAACTCATGTTCGACACGCTCCTCTCGCCCGAGTACGGCGCAATCAAGAGCCTCGACGAAATCTCTGCCGCAGGCCACCGCATCGTGGCGGGCGGACGCTTCACGAAGAGCCAGGTCGTGACCGATGCCATGCTGGAAGAATGGAAGCAATACATGGATCTCGCCCCGCTCCACTCTTACGCACACCTCAAAGGCTACGTGGCCGTGAAGGAAATGCTGCCCGAACTGCCGCAGGTATTCGTGTTCGACACGTCATTCCACCAAACGATGCCCGAACACGCCTACATGTACGCCGTTCCCTACAAATATTATGAGAACGACAACATTCGCCGCTGGGGCGCACACGGCACGAGCCATCGCTTCGTCACCGCCCGCGTTTGCGAGGTGCTCGGCGTGAAGCCCGAGGATCAGCGCATCATCACCTGCCACATCGGCAACGGCGCATCGGTATCGGCAGTGCTCCACGGCAAATGCGTGGACACGTCGATGGGCCTCACACCGCTCGAAGGCCTGATGATGGGCAGCCGCAGCGGCGACGTTGACCCCTCCGCCGTGCTCGCCATCATGAAGAAGGAAGGCTTCACGCCCGACCAGATGAGCGACCTGCTCAACAAGGAGAGCGGCGTGAAAGGCATCTCCGGCGTGTCGAGCGACATACGCGAAGTGGAAGCAGCCATCAAGGAAGGCAACGAGCGCGCCCGCCTCGCCCTCGATATGTACAGCTACCGCATCAAGAAATACATCGGCGCATATACGGCAGCCATGGGCGGCGTGGACACCATCGTCTTCACCGCCGGCGTGGGCGAGCACCAGTGGGATATCCGCCGCGCCAGCGTGAGCGGCCTCGAATTCTTCGGCATCAAGCTCGACGAAGAGAAGAACCGCAAGAACTTCGGCGAGGAGGAAATCATCTCTACGCCCGACAGCAAGGTGAAAGTTGTCGTTGTACCCACCGACGAGGAACTGCTCATCGCCTCCGATACGCTCAACCTTGTGAAATAACAAATTAGCAAGTTAGAATCATTCAACATAAAGCAGCGGACATGCCGGAACCTGGCGCGTCCGCTGCTTTTGCATAGTAAAGGTGCACCGCCGACGGCGATGCACCTTTATCACAAATGGAGAAAAACGGAGTTACTGTTTCGCTACGCGTTTGCCTCCCTTGCTGTCAATAGTCACGCCGTGGCGCACGGGGGCTGATACCCTGCGGCCCGAAGCATCGTATAGCAAAGACGGCGCAAGCGCATCGGCACCGGTCGCAACAGAAACGATGCCCGTTGTGGAATTGGCCACGTTGGAGGGCGCAGACTCGCCGTTTTCATAGATAACGGTAACGGTATAGGCATGGGCTTCGTCGGGCTGCTGGGTGAGGTCGTAGCTGAGCTGCGTTGCCGGCAAAGAGGCTATGAGCTTGCCGTTGCAGTAAACGTTGTAACCGCGCACCGGCATCACGCCCGTTTCGTAGCATACCATATCGACAAGGAAAATAAACTTATCCTGACTGCGGTAGCGAATGGCAAAGTAACGCGTGCCTTCGGGCAGGTCGGCCGTGTAGCGCGTCCAAGCCTCGGGGGCGGTGTGCGCCGTGAGCAGCGTGAAGCATTCGGGATAAGGATAAGTAGTTGAATAGAGGATTTCAAAATCTTCAAGTCCATATTTCTCCTTTGCCGTGCGTGCCATAAAGCTGACGGTCTGTGCGCAGCTGCCAAGCTCGGGCGAGATGAGCCAGTCGTCGTTGCGGTCGCCAATCTTAATGGTCGTGGGCTGCGAAGAAGTAGCCATCAGGCACTGATAGCCGTCGTAAGGCGTGTAATAGGGAAGATTGTCCACCGTGCAGGCGGCCACCGTGGGATTGAACACCCAGAAAGAAGCCTCTTCATTGCTCGGACCTGCGTCCATCTGCGTATTGGTGTAAGTGAGACCGCGCTCTGCGTCGATCGTAGTCCAAGGCGCGAAGACGGTGTCTTTATGACGATAAGTCTCGAAACTTTCTTCCACCTTGCGGTTTACCTGCTCGGGCTGCGTCCATTCCAGATGCGCTCCGCCCGTTTCAAGATAAGAAAGGTCGTGAATAGCGGGATACTCAGGAGCAAGCACCTCTGCCTTCTTGGTTTCCGAGACATTGTCGGAAGCATCAGTATCGTCGCCGCCCGGCACGAGCTGCACGGAAAGCGCTACCTCTTTGCCGCAAAGGCTTACAACGGGCTGATAATCGAACACGATGTTCTCACCGCTAAATCCGGCAAGAGAGGAGCAAGATTTGGTGAGCATAGTGTTGCCATCGGCGAGCAGATGCAGCGTATAGCTGCCGGAAGTCTCTGCGCCGGTGTTCTCAACGCGGGCGGTGATGGGCTGCGGCATTTGCGTTTTCAGCGTGGCGGGGACACTCAATTCGGAAACGCGCAGGTTGCTGCGGCTGTCGCCTTCCACGCGGAGGCGGTCAACGTACATCGGCACATAAATATCCGTGCCGCGGCCAGTGAGCGTGATGCGCACGTAATCGCTGCCCGCCCATTGCGAAAGGTCGATGGCATTGACGCGCCAACCCTCTTCGCCCGAGAGTTGCTTGAAGTCGAGCGTGCCAGCCTCCTGCATGGAACCGCCGCGCGGCGTGACATAAGTGGTCAGCGTGCCCACTTCGCCCGGCAAAGCATAATAGGCATAGATGAAGTAAGGGTGAGCAGCATTTTTCAGGGAAATCTTACCCGTCTCGAAACTGCCCTCATTGTCAAGGCCGTTAGACTTCCAGCCGATGCAGCCGCCGTCGTTGTCGTAAGAAATATTATCGGCAAGGCGGAACGGATTGTAACCGTCGGAAGAGCAATAGGTGCCGGCTTCTGCACCGGCGAAACTCTCTACATAAGGAAGGGCATAGGGCGCACCGGCAAGCACATAGTTGGAATAAGCCGCAGGACTCACACCGCCTACACTCTGCGCCTTGACCGCCATGCGCAACTGCTGCTGCGGGCCGGTGGCGAGCGTGTCGGCAATCAGCAGGCTGCTGCCTGTGAGGTTGCTCTTATAGTCGTAAACAAAGTTGCGGAGATCAGTGGTGTAGACATTGAAGCGCGTGTTCTCGGGATTGACATATTGCCCGTTCTCACCCACATTGCCGGGATTGGTCCACGAAAGCGTGAGCGTGCCGTCGGCATTCTCCACCAAGCCTACTGCCTGCGGAGCCTTTGGCATATCCTCGCCCACGAAGGCATCAGCGGTCTGCGTCTGCCCGCGCCCTTGGGCGTTATAGGGAGTTACCTCGTAGGTGTGCCAACCGTTGGGCACGGCTGTATCTGTAAATTGCAAGGCCTCGCCGACGGCGGGTGCTTCAAAGGTCTTCACCGTGACGGGGTCGCCGTTGAGGTCTCTGGCGCGGCGAACAATGTCGATGCGGTCGATAGCCGTGAGGGCTTCGCCCGTTGTAGTGACAGCGGGGGCAACAAACGAGATGTCGGCCTTTGCCTCGCCAAGGGCATTGGGCGCAACAACGAGATTGGTCACGGCACCGGGCGCAGTCTTGACAGCGGAGGGGGCAATGCGCACGCTATCTATATAAAGATAATAGGCCTTTGCCTGACTGAGCGCGTGGAAGGCCAGACGATAATGGCCCGTCTGCGGCACGCTGAACGTGTGGCGCGCCAACTCGCGGTCGTAGTTGCCAATCTCGTGCGGCTCGACAATAACCGTGTAAGCGGTCGGGTCGTCGCCCGTACCGACACAGACTTCCAGCTTCTCGGGCCAAACGTCGCTGAATCCTTTATATATATAAGAAAGGTCGTAAGAGTTTTCAGCATTGAGTGCCAACTCGGGCGAGATGAGCCAGTCGTCGCCCGCCGTCGTCATGCTGGCAGTGTATTGCGCCATATTCGCCTTCTTGTTGTACGTCCACGTATAGCTGTCGTTGTTGCTGTCGATAACCGTCCAGGCATTGAAGGCTTCCTGCGTATCAAAGGTTTCGCAATAGGGCGGCGTAAAGACACCCGTGGCAATGGCCACGTTCGACACAGCCGTTTGGGAAACAAGTCCGGCAGCCTTTGCAGTTACGGCATACTTCCAACTGCCCGGCTTATCATTGCCGAGG
Source organism: Bacteroidales bacterium (assembly GCA_022775595.1). GTDB lineage: Bacteria > Bacteroidota > Bacteroidia > Bacteroidales > Bacteroidaceae > Alloprevotella. The sequence goes on from JALFJC010000018.1 coordinate 12,075, forward strand.
ATTTCGGTAAAGCTCGGAGTAGCGAGGTCGGTGGCCACTTGCACGCTGTCGGGCAGGCGCACCACGTCGTAGCGCAGCAGTTCGGGATTGACGTAACCTGCATGAATGCCCTCGGTGGGTGCTTTCCATGTGAGGTCGGCTTGGTTGTTGTTGGCATTGTCAATCGTAAGCGTCAGATGCGTGGGTGCTTTCGGCGTATCGTTGCCAATCCATCGCCTCAATCCAAGCGGCTCGGACGCGCCTGCTGCATTGGACACCACAATATTTATAAGGTTCACACCCTCCTTTGCTACCACAGGCACTTCGACCGCCGCGCCCGGCTGTGCCGCTTGTGCGGCAATCTGCTTGCCGTTGAGCGTTACTTTATACGTCAGTTCGCCGGAAAGGGCTGCGCCGTCGGCTGCCGTGGCGGGCATTGTGAAAGTTACCGTTCCCTCCAATGCTGCACCTACAAAGTTGAGTTGTGCATCGGCAGGCTGGGTCGGAGCACCGGCAGCCGCGATGTAGGGAACATACAGACAGGAAAGCTGCTCGGCATCGGCGAAATGAGCCAAGACGTTGGCACGTCCCGTTTCCACATTGACGGTGCAGAGCATCGTGATGCCCGTCTCGTCGCTCGCGGCCCAGTACATCACGTCGGCCGTGCGGTCGAACGTGGCGCTCTGCAAGTAGTCGCCAACCTTAATGCCGGTTTCGCCGATAAGGGTTTCCTCACCCGTTTCCTTGTCAATACGGTAAAGGCTGCTGTCCTTATATTTAATGGCGTAGATGGAACCGTCGGCACGCGCTGCAACGGCGATATACATGTCGCAGGGACGGATAATGTTTTTAATGCCATTGCTGTACTCAACGGCGGCAAAGTCGTAAGCAGAAGTCGAGGGGTTGTAGAAGCAACCGTAAACCTGTCCCGTCACCTCGTCATAATCGGCATCGGTAGCCATCAGGCTTGAACTAAGCACGTATTCGAAACGCTTGCGCTGCCAAGTCTTGTAATCCCACTCCTGATACATGCGGTCAACATTGTTCGTAAAGAAATGCAACCGGCCATTATAGTACGCCCCGGAGCCGTTGGCGTAAATGTCATCGTCTACCTTGACCGGCGAGGCATAAAGATAAGGCCCGGAGACCGTAGGGCCGTAGGCGTAAATGCCGTAAGTGGCAGTAACGCTCTCGTCTTGCCAAGAATTTGCGTAAATCATGGCGCCCCAAATCGTGGGTATCTGCACCGTGCCACTCCCTGCCTGCGCTGCCAAAGGTTTGGGGGCACGCCTCAAAGCACTACCGCTAACTGCCCCGCTCTGCTGCAATGCCGAGGGAGAGAGATGCGACGCGCTCACCCTTTCTCTGCCGCGATTGTCGGCAAAGACGAAAAGATGCGCCAGCGCGAGGAACAAAGAAAAAAGTAAAAGTCTGTTCTTCATAAGTCGTTCTGTTATGATATTGTTAATAAATAAAAGAGTGTAGTTCCGTCTAAATTCAATACAAAATTACACTTTTAAGCGCAGACAGGCGGCATTCCCATCGCAAAACAGAGCCGCGAGGCATCATTTAGATGCCAAAAAGACGCTTTTTCGACCAAATATCCCCAAATTTTGCACGTAGAAGCACAAAACAGGCGGCGCGTCCTCGTCGGGTCGCGCCGCCTATATATATATTATATGTATATTCTTCAAAGAAGGACTGCTTACTGCTGCTCTGCCTTGCTGATTTCCATGAAGCGGCCGGCATTCTGCACGAACTTGTCTTCCGGGGCGATGGTCTTGGCAATCTCGTAGGCACGCTCTGCAAGTTCCATATCGTTAGGCTCTACGTTCACGGCATAGAAGAAAAGGTAACGGGCAGCCTCGAAACGCTCGCGCATGGTTTCGTCGGGGCGGTCGGCAGTAACTTCAAGCACCTTGACGTAAAGGTTCTTCACCTCTTCGTTGATCTTCGTGGGGTCGGTGTTGTTGAGACGGGCACGATAGATAATGGCGGTTACGTAGTCGGGCTTCTGCTCCATGACCTCGGCAAAGATGTTGTCGGCATCTTGGAAGAACTGCTGCTTCCTTTCGGGGTCAGTGCCTTCTTCCTGATAAACCTTCATGTACTGCACACCAAGGAGGAAGCGGTCGCTAAGTTCTGCCTTGTCGCCGATGAGTTCGAGATACTTCTTATAAGCTTCAAGTCCGAGTTCTGCCTGCTTGTTCTGACCATAAAGCGTGGAGAGTTCTTTGTAGCCCTGTGCCTTTGTGGGGTCTACCTCAAGCGCCTTTTTGTAGCACTCAATGGCCGTGGCAGCATCGTTGTTCAGGTTGTAATACTGTGCAGCGTAGGCGTAGTCGAGATAGAGATAGAGGCTGTCGGCATATTCTTTATCGTTGATATAAGCCATGTGTTCAGCGGCTGCATCGAGTTCGTAGTTTTCGATGTCGGCGAAGAAGCGCATACGCTTAAACATCATGTCGTTCGGTGCGAGGGGCAGCATTTCGGCGGCGAGCTGTGCGACCTTTTCAAACTTGGTTGTCGAATAGAGCGACATGAGGTAGTTCTCGCAAGAGCGGATATCGATGACGGCCGTGTCTTTGGGCACGCGGCTGTAATAAGCATCGTAGTGGCCAACGGCCGTTTTGTATTGCTCCTGCTTGTAGGCGATGTCGCCGAGATCCTTGTCGGCTTCGTAGTTCTCGGGTTCAATGCGCTTGATGCGCTCAAGCATTTCGATGGCCACGTGGGGGTTCACGTTCTTATAAACGAAAGCGTTGCGCTTGATAGCGGGCACATAAGTGGAGTCAATAAGGAGCACTTCGTCGAACTTCTGACCGGCGCCGCCCCAGTCTTTGCGCTTCATGCACACCTCGCCCATGAACATAAGTCCGGGGATATACTCGGTGGAGAGGTCGTAGAGCTTCGTGGCGCACTGGTTGGCTGCGGGGTAGTTGTTGTTTTGCAGGAAATATGTGCCGACGCTGACGAGGTCTTCCTTGCTCTTGCTAATCTTCTTGATGAGCTTAGAGAACACTTTGTTTGCGCCTTCGGGGTCATCGAGGTTCAGTTCGATGATTTGGTCGGCCATTGTCTGATACTCGGGGTTGAGGGGCGGAACTTCGTAAGAGGTTTGCGCCTGTGCCTTGGGTGCTCCTATTCCGACGAGTAAGAGGGCGGAAAGGGCAACGCTGCGTAAAAGGTTTTTCTTCATACAGATGTTGGGATATTTAGTTGATTTTGTTTTTAAGCGTTTGCGTGGTCAATATAAATAACGCGGGCGGCGGCAAGAATATTGCCTGCTTTGCCTAATAAACGCGTATACCGTTTGCAAAGATAGTGCAAGGTGAGCGCGATAAAGTTTACTTTAATTGCCGAACCGCCGCCTATCTTCTGCAAAAATAAGAAATAATCTACATTTTCACATAAGAGAATGAGAAAAAAGCAACGGCGAGCGCTCAATCAACCGTGCGCACAGACTTTACTTGCACGGGGGTGATGGGGAGGAGCTGGGAATTGTTGCAAATGATGGTCTGCCCTTTCTGACCTTTCAGGAAGAAGTAGAACTGCTTGACGAACGACTGGGTGCGCGGGTCGGTGTTGATGATATAGACGGAGCGCAATAGGGGATAATCGGCCGTGGCTATATAATATTGGAAGGGGCGCACGTAGAAAGCGTCCGCGCCGCTCTTGCGGCTGACTTTCATGACGCTCACGGGGAGGTTCTTAAAGGAGGTGAGCACGCTGTCTACGCCTTCTTTGAGCCAGTTCGTGCCGACCACGCCGATGATGTCGGGGTCGCGCTGCACCATTTCGATGACAGAGCGGTTGGTGCCGCTGTCGGAGGCATAGACGTTGCCGGTTATGTCGCGCCCTGCACAAAGGCTGTCTTTCATGAAGCGCACGGTGCTTGAGCCGGAATGGTCGAAGACGAGGCTGAGCGTGCCTTTCTTGCTCGACTTGGCGAGTTGCTCCCAGCGGGTGATTTTGCCAGTGACGATTTGCTTGATTTCGTCGAGGGTGATGAGGGAGTCGGGGCAGTTTTTATTTACGATGAGCGCCACAGCATCGGTAGCGACGAGTGCTTGCTTTGCTCCGAGCGTATGGGCTTTGATGATGTCGAGTTCGTTTGGAAGGAGCTTGCGCGTGACTACGCAGCAGCGCAGGCTGTCGGCAAGCAGGAGGCGAAGGGCGGAGTCTTCGCTGCAATACACAGGCTTCATGCCTGCTTCGGGGTGCATCATGGCAAAGGTTTCAACTTCTTCCTGCATGATGGGCCGAAAGGTTTCGTCGAAGGCTACGTTCACGTCGTCTTCGGCAAGCCAGTTGTTGCCGGCTTTTTTGTCGCTGCCGCAACTAACAGCAAATGCAGCGGTAGCGAGAGATAAGAGAAAAAGGAGGTGCTTTTTCATAATCGGTAAGTTTTAGAATGACGGAGCGATATTTTATATAATGCCATATACAATATATATAATGCGCTCCTACAAAAACGGCAGATTAGCCAGCCGGTAAAAACACAGGCGCACTAATCTGCCGATAATAGAGGTTTTAGTTTGTTTCAGCAAAAAGGAGTTACTGAATCTGGAAACGAATGGGGAGCGTGAACCAAACGGGAACGGGGTGACCCTGCTGCTTGGCGGGAATGAAGCGCTTGAGCTTCTTCACCACGTCGGCTGCGGCTTGGTCACATTCGCGAGAAAGGCTCTTCTTCACGATGATGTCGCCCACCGAACCGTCGGCATTAACGCGGAAACGGAGGATAGCCGTGCCCTGCAATTCCTGTTCAACGGCGATTTGCGGATAAACGAGGGTCTTGCTGATAAAGGCGAGCAGTGCGGCTTCGCCGCCGGGATAAGAGGCTTGCACCTCTACGAGGGCGTTGTCCACAACTTCTTCTTCCTTAGGCGTGCTGGTGCCGCCTGCGGTCTGGTTGTCCTTCAAGTCGTCGATGTTGATACCGCCTTCACCGTCGCCTGCATAGTCTTGCGATGCAATGGCGAAGCTGCTCTTGGTAACTTCATCCTGCGTTTTGAGTTCCTTGGAGTGGTCCACCTTGTCGTCGTCTACGATCTTAGGCACGGTGAACTCGATAGAGGCATTCACCTTGACCTTCTCCTGCTTGGGCTCTTCGTATTTGAGTTCAGGCTCTTTTTTCTTCTCTTCTTTCTTAGGCTCATCTTTCTTGAGCTGCGAAAGTTCGGTGACTTGTTCACCGTCGAGTGCGCGGTTCTTTTCGATAGCGGCCTCTACTGCATTCTTTGCAATAAGGAAGGCAATAATCGCAGCGATGAGGATAAGCACAAAGATAAGTGCTCTGAGCTGGAACTTGCCTTTGTTGGCGCGTGCACGATAAGCTCCGTACTCTCTGTTACGTCCCTCGAAGACGAGGTCGCACCATTCTCGAGATGCTAAATCTATCTTAGACATAATTATATCTCTTTGTTACTTCACTTATAGTGTGTTATTACTGCGCCGGATTAGCCTTGAAAGCGTCAATCTTAGCCTGGTCGCCGGGCTGCCAATTGTCGATTACGTAGCGTCCGATATTACAAATCTGCATTTCATCGAGAACTTGAATCAAATTGTCGAATACGGATTTATTGGAAGCCTTGATAATCACGCTCGGCGTATAGTCGGCGTTCTTAATCTTATTGAGGCGCTCCTTGTATTCTTGTTTGATTTTCTGTTCATCCTGCACGTTAGAGGTTTTCTTGTTGGCGAACTCTTCTTTGAGTTTCTGCACTTCGAGGACAGCCTGCGGGTTGCTTTCGAGCAATACCTTACGAATGCCGTTCTTACCGTAGGTAGTGGCAAAGAGCTTGCCTTCGTCGGGGATGTCGGTGCCGCCGTCGGGCTTACCTTTGAAGTAGTAGAGCGCGTTGTTCTCGTCGATGAGGATAGTGACGGCCTTAGATGCTGCGACTTGGCTTCTGTTCTCGTCCTTGATGTCTTCCTTGTCCGAGGGCATGGCGATATCCATAGCCTGGGGCTTGAGAAGCGTGGTACAGAGCATGAAGAAGGTCACGAGCAACATGATCATATCTACCATCGGCGTGAAGTCCACGCGCGAGTTCATCTTTTTCTGTTTACTTCCACCTTTTTTTGCCATAACATTTCATTTTTATTCCTCAACTCCTTTGAGAGACGTGATCAGCTTGTAGCGCGCCTCGTCAATTTCGCGTAAGGTGTCCATAACTCTTTTGATTACGGCATAGGAAGTGGATTTGTCAGCCTTAATGGCTATACCCATACCTTCGCCACATGCCTCGCGGGCTGTGCTTACCCATGTCTTCAACTCATTATTCAAGCTATCGCAAGGAATACCCGCTTCCTGGCTCTTGATGAGCAGTTCGTTGCGGTTGTCGGTCTCGAGCCATCCTGCGATGGTGTTGAGCGGCGTACCGAACGTGGGGGCTTGTGCAAAGGTTTCAACCTGCTGTGGGCTGAGGTTGAGCGAGCCCTTCTCGTTCATCGCGTTAGCGAGTTTGCGGAGCGTGGCGGGAGAGTCCATCGTCATGAACACCTTGCCGTTCTTTTCAACAAAGATGGTGAGCAGGTTGTTCTCGGGGATTTTGACTTCCGACACGGAGCCCGGGGTGTTGACCTTAATCGGTTCTTCCTTTACGAATGTTGCAGTAAGCATAAAGAAGGTAAGCAACAGGACCATGACGTCGCTCATCGGCGTCATGTCGATGAACGTGTCTTGTTTTTTGACTTTAAAACGTCCCATGTCTTAAATATTACCTATCTTAATACTTGAATTAGTGAGTTGCAGAGAAAGTCTGTACGATTGTGAAACCAACTTCGTCAAGGCTGAACGTAAGGCGGTCGATCTTGTTCGTGTAGTAGTTGTAAGCGATAACGGCGAGTGCACCGGTTGCGATACCAGAAGCGGTGTTTACAAGTGCCTCGGAGATACCGGTTGAAAGAGCGGAGGAGTCTGCGCCGCCGTCGCCGCTGGCCATAGCGGAGAACGACTTAATCATACCCAACACCGTACCGAACAGACCGGTCAGCGTACCGAGCGTAACGATAGTACCGATAATGGGAAGGTTCTCCTGCATCATAGGCATTTCGAGAGCGGTAGCCTCTTCGAGTTCCTTCTGGATAGCAAGAATCTTCTGCTCCTTGGTGAGCACGGTGTTTTCTTCCATCTCTTTGTACTTCTTCATCGTAGCGCCTACAACGTTGGCAACAGAACCGCGCTGAGCGTCGCAAAGCTGCTGAGCCTTAGCGAGGTCGTTGTTGTTGAGAGCCACCTTGATGTCGGCAACGAACTTCGTGAGGCTGGTGCGGCCGTAAGCGTTGCGGATAGCGAAGAAGCGTTCAATGGCAAGAGCCACAACGGTGATACAGAGGGTCCAGATGATAGGCACAACGAAACCGCCTTTGTAGACCGTACCCATAAGGTTTGCGGGTTCAAAGTCACCATCGGCAAGGAAAGAGAACTGAGCCGTAGCTGCCTCAGCACCCTTGAAGTTGGAGATGTGACCGAAACCGAAGAGATAGATGCAGACAGCGATTACAGCGCAGCATGCAATGACAGAAAGACCGGATTTAATGCCGGTGAAACCCTTAGACTGTTTCTTGGGAGCACCCTTGGGTGCGGTAGCATTTGTAGTTGCCATTTTGTTAAATGATTTGTGGTTTGTAGATAATAATGAATTGGTTTATTTGATTTTGTAACGTCGAGTTGGCAAGCCAACCCGTTTTTTCGCACTCTTTGCAGGGCAAAGATAGGAAATAATCAATACACAACGTAAATTTATCGTGTTATTTTTTCATTATCTTATATGATAAAGCCCCTTTTTGAAGATTTACAGGGAAAATGCAAGGATATCCGCGCAATGCGCCGCAAGAAGCAAGGAGCGGAGATGCACGTCTTTATAGATATGCCTCGGGCGCGTAACCACTGGTAATAATGAGTTACGCGCCCGAGGCGCAGGCTTTATTGGGTGCGGGCGGCATGGCGGTGCCGCTCTACCCTCACGGTGCGCTATCTTTCAGTTTTTTGCGCAGGCGCATAAGGGCATTGCACTGCTCTTTGGCGGTGAGTACGGTTTTGGAGGAATTTGTTTTGGCGTAAGAATTATAAAGGCATTTGTTGCCCGTGGCGAGCAGTGCCTCGCAAAAGTCGCTGTTGGCGGCAAGGGCGGCGTAGGCTTCGTCGATGAAGTCTTTATATTCCTTCGAATGGCGCCCCATCGGCTCTCCCTGCCAATACAGCGTCTGGCTTGCCTGCCAATTGGACCGCGCACGGCGCACTTTCGCGTCAATGCCTACTTTTCCAAAAACGCGGTTCTGCTGCGCGATGTCGCGATACTTCAATCCTTGAAATAGGCTCTCTATCGAAAGGAACTGCTTGCCGCGAAATACGAACTTATACGGTTCGAGATTTGAGAGCATAAAAGCCGGATATGGACCGTTGTGGTCAATATCGATTCCAAAGCCCAAATAGCACAATGCTGATATGTATAACTGGCGAAACATAGTTCTGTGATTTATCGTTAACAATTCAAAGGACAGGATACTGCCTATTTTTCTATCACTAAAACTTAACAAAATCGTGCTTCCACAGCAAAATAACGCAACAAATGTACATAAAAAACCGTATTTTGCAAATACCCCCCCCGAATTTAACGACAATTTTACACTTTATGGGCGATTTTTTTGTCAACACGCAACAAAAACTACCAAAATTCAAGATAAATAGAACATTTCAGAGAAATATCAAAAAGTATCTGCGCAGCGTATGGAGAGTTGCTTATATGGGTCGCGCAAGTAGCATATATAAGCGCAGCGCGTTGCTCGGAGATATTTTTTCCTGTCTTATAAGAGATTTTTCACGCTTTGCGCAGACATTTTTTCCTATCCTATAAGGGATTTTTTATTACAAAGTTTGTAACGCTTGTTACAAAGTTTCTAACATATGTTACAAAGTTTGTAATACGTGTTACAAACTTTGTAACAAACTATTTCTGCGCAGAGCGTGAAAATTATCACGGACTTAGGGAAAATTTTCTAATATGAAAGGGAAAAATCTGTCCGAGCAACGCGCTCCGCTCATATAAGATACGCGGAACAGTTTGCGCAGATAATTCTTATTATCTACTTTTGCAGTAAGAATTAATACAATATTATATGGAACAGTTTAACGATGTGATTTCCTCCGGGCAGTTGGTGCTCGCGGATTTCTTTGCCACTTGGTGCCAGCCCTGCAAGATGATGCACCCTATTCTCTTGGAAGCGAAAGCGGAACTGGGCGATGAGGTGCGTATCGTGAAGGTGGACGTGGACAAGCACGAGGCCACGGCCGCGCGCTACGGCATCCGCTCCGTGCCTACGCTCATGATTTTCAGGAACGGCGAGATGCTTTGGCGGCAAAGCGGCGTGGTGGCGAAAGACGACTTGGTGCGCATTGTGCGCTCGTATCTAACGACGAGTTTTTAGTAAACAAGCAAACTCGTCATCTGAAACCCAACAACTAAAACTTTCAACATGAAAAATCTATTCTTTTCTCTCATGGCCGCGCTCGGGCTTTGCTCGGGCTGCACGGCGCAAGACGGTGTGGAGGTGCTTACTCCGCAAGAGTTTATCGCGGCTGCCGAAGCGGACTCTGCCGCCGTTATCCTCGACGTACGCCAGCCCGACGAATTTGCCGCCGGACATTTGGCAAAAGCCATAAATCTGGACTGGCTCAACCCTTCTGCGTTCAGCGAGGGCATGGCCAAACTTGATAAGGACCATACATATTATATATATTGCCGGAGCGGACGGCGCAGCAATGCCGCTGCCTCGAAAATGAAGCGTGAGGGGTTCCGCGTTTTCGACATGAAGGGCGGTTATTTGCAGTGGACAAACGAGGGCAGGCCCGTGGTGCGCTGATTTATCACCAATATAGAAATGAAACTGCTCATCTTAAACGCCAGCCCGCGCCGCACAGGAAATATTGCCTTGATGGCCGGCACGCTGAAACAGGAGGCGGAACGCCTCGGGGCGGAGGTAGAAGAAATTTGGGTGCAGGCTCTCACGGTGCGGCCCTGCACGGGGTGCATGGCGTGCCGATCGAGGCACGCGTGCGTGCTGCCGGAGGACGATGCGCAACGGGTACTGGAAAAAATCAAAGCGGCCGATGCGCTGGCAGTTGCCGCGCCGTGTTATTGGGGCAATATGCCGGGTACGCTGAAACAGCTATTCGACCGCTTGGTATACGGCCTTATGGACGAGAATTCCTTAGGTCTGCCCCTGCCCTTGCACAAGGGGAAGCGGTGCGTGCTGATGAGCACGTCCACCACGCCATGGCCCTTCAACATTCTGCTGCATCAGAGCCACGGCGCCATACGGGCGATGAAGGAGGTGTGCAAATACAGCGGTTTTAAGATTGTGGCAACGATTGAGAAAGGGGGAACGAAAGGAAAGAAAGGGTTGCCGGAACGGGTGTTGAGGAAATGCAGGAAGGCTGCGGGGAAATTGTTGAGATAAATCTTATTATATTGGATTTAATATCAAGTCTCACATGTAGGGGCGTTTTGCAAAACGCCCACGGTATGCGCCACATGTCATCAATCATTGAGGCAATCATAAACCGGGCGTTTTGCAAAAGGCGTGCAAACGAGCGCAATTGAGCTTGTTCAAATTGCCGAGTGCAGCCGACATTATTCAAAACGCCCCTCCTCTGAACAATTCACAACAAAAACGGAGTGCCCACGCGGACACTCCGTTTTTCTGATATTTTGCAACTAAGGCTTAGTTGATGCCGTAGCTGAAAAGGTCGAGGTAGTTGTAGAACACGCCACCGATACCGAGGACAATCACGCCGAGAATGCTCAGGAAGAGGGCCACGCGGGTGTAGCCGTCGCTCTGGAACGTGGCGATGGGGTTGTCGTTGGGCTTGATGTACATGGCCTTGACGATAAGCAGGTAGTAGTAGAGCGAAATCACCGTATTTACCAAGGCGATGAACACAAGGAGGTGGAAACCTGCCTTGAAAGCGGCCATGAAGACGAAGAACTTGGAGAAGAAGCCGGCGAACGGCGGGATACCTGCCAGGGAGAACAAGCAGAGCGTCATGAGGAACGCGAGCTTGGGGTTGGTCTGGTAGAGTCCGTCGTAGTCGTCGATGCCAATCTTGCCGGAGTTCTGTTCAATCGTGGTCATCACAACGAAGGCGCCGAGGTTGGCGGCCATGTAGACGAGGAGGTAGAACACGAGGGAGGTCATACCCTGCGCCGTGCCGTCCATCACGCCGAGAATGAGGTAACCTGCCTGCGAAATGGCGGAGAAGGCCATGAAGCGCTTGAGGTTCTTCTGGCGAATGGCGAAGAGGTTGGCGATGGTGATCGAGGCGATGATGATCCAGAAGAGCCCTACGTTCCAAGCCTCAACGAGGGCGCAGGTGCCGAAGGCTTTCATCAGCACGGTCATCAGCACGAAAGCGGCAGAGCCTTTGGAAATGACGCTGAGATAACCCGTCACCACGGTGGGCGCGCCTTCGTAGGTGTCGGCCGTCCAGAGGTGGAAGGGAACGAGCGATATCTTGAAGCCCATGCCCGAGATGAAGAGCACGAGGCCGAAGATGCTCAGCACGCTGTTGCCCGAAAGCAATGCGCCGATTTCGCTGAAATAGAGCGTGCCCGTGGCTCCGTAGATGAGCGACACGCCATAGAGAAGCAACGCGCTGGAGAAGAGGGCGAGCAAGATGAACTTCGCGCCGGCCTCGGCACTCTCAAAGCGGCACTTGTCGAACGCCACGAGTGCCGTCATGGGCACGGAGGCGAGTTCAAGACCGATGAAGAACATCAGGAAGTGGCCGCTGGAAATCATCAGATACATGCCGAAGAGCGTAAAAAGCGTGAGGAGGTAGAATTCTCCCTGCTTCACGAGGTTCTCTTCGCGGCTGAGCCATTTGTGCGCCATGAGGAACACGATGATGGTGCCCACGTTGAGAATGCTCTTCATGAGGGTCATCATCGGCGTGTACTGGTACATGCCGCCGAACGCGGAGGTTTCGGCCGCTTCGCAGCAGGGCAGCAGGTTGAGGAGGGTGTGCGCCGCGAGCAGCACGACGGGGAGGCAGGTGTTGAACGTGCCGCGCCCGCTCTTTTTGTCGGGACACATGATGAGGTCGGCAACAAAAAGTATGGCGATAACTGCCAGCAGCGACAGTTCTTCGTGCATAATTAAGAATTGCGAATAATCCATTGTTTGAGTCAAAGTGTTTTAAGATTATTACATAAACGGATTACTTGTGGAAACGACAGCCACTTCCTTGATGTGGTTGACAATAGGCACGACGCCCGTGCTGATCATATCGCTCACCCAAAGCGGAGCCATACCCAAGCCGGCCACGGCCACGATGAGGCAGATAACGGCGAAACGCTCGTCCCAAGTGGCATCGGTGAGCTTGAGGTGGTGCTCGTTGGTGCAGGTGCCGTAAAGGATTTTACCAACAAGGCGCAGGATATAGACTGCCGTGATGACGATGCTGGAGCAAGCCACGATGGTAAGCACTCGGTGGAAGGTGTCGGCGTTTTGGAATGAACCTACGAAGATGGTCATTTCAGCGATGAAGCCCGAAAGGCCCGGCAAACCGAGGTTGGCAAGACCGGCAATGACGTAGCACACGGAGAGGAAGGGCATGATGCGCATCAGGCCGTTGAGCTCGCGGACGTCGCGGGTGTGGGTACGGCCGTAAATCATACCGATGAGGGCGAAGAAGAGGGCCGTCATCAAGCCGTGGCTCAGCATTTGCAGCACGGCGCCGGTGCAGGCCGTCTGATTGAGCATCAGAATGGCGAAGAGCACGAGGCCGCAGTGCGACACGGAGGAGTAGGCGTTGATATACTTCAGGTCGGTCTGCACGCAGGCGGAGAAAGCACCGTAAACCACGGAGATACCCGTGAGGATAAGGAAAATCCAGCCGAGCTCGTTGGCAGCCTCGGGCATGAGGTACATGGCAATGCGGAAGCAGCCGTAGCCACCGAGCTTCATGAGCACGCCGGCGTGGAGCATAGAAACGGCGGTTGGCGCGGAAGCGTGGCCGTCGGGGCTCCATGTGTGGAAGGGGAAGAGTGCTCCGAGCACGCCGAAACCGATAAACGTGAGCGGGAACCAGATGCACTGCTGCGTGAAGTCGATGGCGTGGGCACCGCCCGTCTGGTTGGCAATCTCGACGATGTTCATCGTGGCTGCGCCCGATCCGTAGAAGATGCCGAATATGCCGCACATAAGGAAGGCAGAACCGCCCATAAGCATGAGCGTGAGCTTCATGGCGGAATATTCCTTGCGGCCGCTGCCCCATACGCCAATCAGGAGGTACATGGGAATGAGCGCGATTTCATAGAACATGAACATGGCGAACATGTCCACGGTGATGAAGAAGCCGAACACACCCATTGAGAGGAGCGTGAACCAAAGGAAGTATTCTTTTGTGAGCGGCTTGAGCTGCCAAGAAGCAAACGTGCCGGTGAAGACTATCACGGACGAAAGCAGGAGCATGGCAACGGAAATGCCGTCTACGCCCACGGAATACTTAATGTTAAGCGGCTCGAACCAGTTGATTGCGCCGGTATAGAGCATTTCGTCGGCGATGCCGGCGGCGCGGTCGCCGAGGAAACGTATGGTGAGGTAGACGGAAAGCGCGAGCAAGGCCGTGCTGCCTGCCACCATCACGCCGCGCACTTGGTTGATGCTGCGGGCCACCCAGAGGCCGAAAAGCATCACCAGCGGAATGAATACGAAAGATGATAAGAACAATATATTATCCATGGCTTATAATATCATAATTAAGAGCAAGATGATGATACCCAAGAGGAACACGAAAGCGTACTTCTGAACGGAGCCGCTCTGCAAGCCGCGTATCTGATAGCCAAGGGCATTGGTGCCCCAAGCAAGGAAGTCAAAGAAGCCGTCCACTACATGGCGGTCGAACCATGCGATGGGCTTGCAGATGCGGGCAAAGATGATGCGTTGCGTGATGTACTGGTACACCTCGTCCATATAGAAGCGCTTGAAAGCCCAGCGGTGGAGCTTCTGGAACTTTTCCTGCATGGCTTCTGCCACGGGCTGCTTCTCACCCATATATATATAGGTGGCGAGAGCGATAGAGGCAACGGCAATCACGATGCTCGTGCCTGCAACGTTCCAGTCGAGGTGGATATCGTAGAGCTGGCCGTCGGCGCTCACGTAGTGGCCGAAGGGAATGAAGCCTGCCACGCAGGTAACGGCTGCGAGGAAGAAGAGCGGGAAGGTCATCGTCCAGGGAGCCTCGTGCGGCGTGTGGTGCGCATGGAGTTCCTTGTTCTCCGTGCCCCAGAAGATGCCGAAGTAGAGGCGGAACATATAGAAAGCCGTCATGGCGGCGATGCCCGTCATAATCCAGCCCATTGCGGGGTGATAGGCAAAGGCGGCCGTGAGGATTTCATCTTTCGAGAAGAAACCCGAGAAGGGAGGTATGCCGGCAATGGCAAGGCAAGCGATGAGGAACGTCCAGTGGGTGATGGGCATGTACTTGCGCAGTCCGCCCATCGCGCTCATCTCGTTGCTGTGCACGGCGTGGATAATGCAGCCCGCGCCAAGGAAGAGCAATGCCTTGAACATGGCGTGGGTGAAGAGGTGGAACATGGAAGCCATGTAGCCGAGGCTGCCCACGTGCTCATGACCCGTGGTCCACTCGGTGCAAACGCCGAGTGCCACCATCATAAAGGCGATTTGCGAAATGGTAGAGAAGGCGAGCACGCGCTTGATGTCGCTCTGGGCACAAGCCACGGCGGCGGCATAGAAAGCGGTGAACGCGCCCACCCAAGCCACTACGCTCAAAGCCTCGGGGGCATACTGGATCCACAAGGGGAAGAGGCGAGCCACTTGGAACACGCCGGCAACGACCATCGTAGCAGCATGGATAAGGGCTGACACGGGCGTGGGGCCTTCCATAGCATCTGGCAACCAAATGTGCAGGGGGAACATGGCACTCTTACCGGCACCGCCGATAAACATCAGCACCAAAGCCGTGGGAAGCATGAAGCTGCCCTGAGCAAAACCTGCCTCGTTGAACTCAAACCCGAAGGAGCGGCAGTAGAACCCGTAGATGAGGATACCGATGAGGAAGAACATATCGGCGAAGCGCGTCACGATAAAGGCTTTCTTGGAAGCCGCGATCGCTGCAGGCGAAGTGAAGTAGAAGCCAATGAGCAGATAGGACGAAACGCCTACCAATTCCCAGAAAAGGTACATCTGGAAAATGTTTGTGGCAACTACGAGGCCGAGCATCGACATCGTGAAGAGGCTGAGGAAAGCGTAGTAACGCTGGAAACCGCGCTCGCCGTGCATATAGCCGAAGGAGTAAATGTGGACCATGAGCGACACGGTGGAGATGACAATCAGCATCATCACGGATATCGGGTCGAGCATGATGCCCATGTCGAAGTGCAGGCCTTCAACGAAGAAGGGCAGCCACGTGAAGTTGTAGGGCACAAGCGTGGGAAGCACGCCCTCGGCAGTCCGTTCGGTCTGGAAGAAATACTCGAAGGCTACGCTGTAAGAGAGCGCGGCGACTGCGAGCAGACAGCAGGTGCCGATAAGCCCTGCCACTTTGTGGCTGAACCATTTTCCGCAGATTCCCAGTACGAGGAAGGAGAGGAAAGGTATCAGCAAAATCAAAAATGATAATTCCATAATCTGAATTTAACTTTTTAGAGGGTATGTAAACTTGTGCCTACCATTTCATCTTTTGCAGCTCGTCGACAGAGATGTTTTTGAGCATGCGGTAGATGTTGATCATAATGGCAATGGCTATTGCACTCTCGGCAGCCGAAATGGCAATAGAGAAAAGCGCGAAGAAATAGCCTTCGTAGCCTTCGGGGTAGAGCATACGGTTGAACACGGCGAAGTTGATGTCCGTTGCGTTGAGCATCAACTCGATGGAAAGCAATATGGCCAGTGTGCTGCGGCGGGTGAGGAACCCGAAGATGCCTGCAAACATCATCACGGCGGAGATAATCAGGATATAGTCCAAATGTATCATAACTGTCAGTGTGATTCTTTTTATCGTTTAACGTTTACGGGCAATGAGCAAGCCGGCCACGATGCAGGCGAGGAGCAAAACGCTGACTGCCTCGAAGGGAAGCAGGTAGCCGTTCTCGCCCGTCGAGAGCATATTGCTGCCGATAGAGCTGATAGAGGTTGCGGCGTTGGCCGTTTCGCTCGGTGCGCTAAGCACGGCGGCCTTGAAACCGTGGGTCAGGAATACGGAGATGAAGGTGATAAAGCCCACAAGCGAGAGCAGGAACGCCCAAGAGGCATCCTTGGCTTTGCGCTTGAACACTTCGTCCTTGCCTCCTTCGGTGAGCAGAATGGAGAACACATAGAGCACGATGATGCCGCCGGCGTAGACCATCACTTGGACGGAGCCGAGGAATGTGTAGCCCATCAGGAAGTACAGGCCTGCCGTGCCGAGGAGCACGAAGAGCAGGTACGTGGCAGCGCGGACGATGCTCTTGGTCACCACCGTCGCGATGGACGAGAGCACGATGACCACTGCCAAAATGACGAACATTATGTTTTCTGAATTCATGTTGTTAAAGATGTTGGGTGAGCAGTAGGGGCTTCGCAAACGCCGGTAAACGATTGGCGTTTCAGCCGTGCCTTGCGGCGCATGGGCGGGCGTTTTGCAAAACGCCCCTACAAGTTATTTTTCTTGCACCTTAGAGCCTTCGCGGTTGAGGGTCTTGATAAGTTTGGCGCGGTCGAAAACTGCGTTCTCGAAACTTTGGTCAAACTCAATCGCACCGTGCGGGCAGGCCTGCGTGCAGAGTTGGCAGAACATGCACGAGCCGAGGTTGTACTCGTACTTGACGAGTCGTTTTTTCTTCTTGCCGTCTTCGGTTTCGTAGAACTCGCTCGTCACGTTGATCGTGCCGTTGGGGCAGGCCATTTGGCAGAGTCCGCAGCCGACGCACTTGTGCTCGTTCTTTTCGTTATGGGGCATGGTGAGCGACCCGCGGAAACGCTCGAACATTTGCAGCTCTTTGCGGTTTTCGGGATACTGCTCCGTGATTTTCGGCGTAAAGAATTCGCGCATCGTGGTCTTCAAACCCGTGCACAGGCTCTTTATGCCGCACGCCAGTCCTTCAAAATATGATTTTTCTTCCATTTTCAAGATATCTATATTATATATTGTATGTGGAGAGGGCTTAGAAAGTGAGGCCCAGCGATACGCAAAGCGCCATTACTACGAGCAGCACCATCGTAAAGGGCAGCAGGTACTTCCATTCAAGCGAAAGGATTTGGTCGATACGCAGGCGGGGGAACGTCCAACGCTCCCACATGAGCAGGAACACTACGAAGAACGTTTTGCCAAGGAACCACACGCAACCGGGTATCAAGGCCATGACATCGTTGAAGCCTTCGAGGCCGGGGAAGTAAATCGGAGCCCAGCCGCCGAGGAAGATCGTCGTTGCCATACCGGCGCAGATGAAGAGGTTGAGGTATTCGGCCAAGTAGTAATAGCCGAAGTGCATACCCGAATACTCTGTGTGATAGCCAGCAGTCAGTTCGCTCTCGCTCTCAGGCAGGTCAAACGGGCCGCGGTTACACTCGGCGTTGCCGGCAATGAGGTAAATGATGAAAGCAAGCACTGCGGGCACGTGGCCGCGCAGGATATTCCAGCCATAGTCGGCCTGCTGCTGGCAAATCTCAGAGAACGACATCGTGCCGGTGAGGCAAATCATTGTGAGCATCACCATGCCGATAGAGAGTTCGTAGCTGATAATCTGCGCGCCGCTACGCATGGCGCCGATGAGCGAGTACTTGTTGTTGCTACTCCAGCCGGCGAGCAAGATGCCCACCACGCCAATCGAGCCGATGGCAAGGAAGAAGAACACGCCGACGTTGAAGTCGATGATGTGTCCGCCCATGTTCCAAGGCAGGCAGGCGAAAGTGGTCATTGAAGCCGCCACAACGAGGAAAGGCGCCATGTTGTGCAACAGGCGGTCGCTCTGGCGCATCTCGATGATTTCTTTGGTCAGCATCTTGAACACGTCGCTGAACACTTGCAAAAGTCCCCATTTACCCACGCGCATCGGACCGAGGCGGCACTGGAAGAACGCACAGATTTTGCGCTCCATATAGATGAGGACAATGGCGAACACGGCATAAAGCGTGATGATGAGCAATGCCACCAATACGCTCTCGGTCAGAATGGCCGCCCACTCGGGCATTACGCCCGTGAGCACGCCGTGCAGCCAAGTGGATACTATTTGAAAGTCGAACATAAATGTTTATTTATTCGTTTGTCTTTTTTATTGAATTGGGAAACTGCGCCCCGCCCGCCGCACCATATATATATTATATGTATAGCGCGGCTTTGGCAGGCACCGCCGCTTATCTGTCAATATCGGGCACAACGTAGTCCACCGTGCCGCCGATGGTGATAAGGTCGGCGAGAAGGTGGTCCTTGCAGGCCGTATCCATCACTGCCACGAGCGGCAAGCCCGTGGAGCGGTAGTGCAGGCGGTAAGGCGACTTGTCGCCCTTGCTTTCGAGCAGCACGCCAAACTCGCCGCGGCTGCCTTCGACGGCAGTGTAGTACGTGCCGGCGGGCACCTTGATGATGGGTTTCATCTTCTCGCGGTAGTTGCCTTCGGGGATGTTGTCGATAAGTTGCTCGATGATATTGAGGCTTTCCAAAATCTCGTCCATACGCACGAGCACGCGGGCATAACTGTCGCCCTCGGTGCGCGTCACTTCGTTGAACTGCACGCGGTCGTAGGCGGCGTAGGGCATACGCTTGCGCACGTCGTTGTGCCAGCCTGCCGCACGGCCGGTGCCGCCGGTGCAGCCGAAAGCGATGCATTGCTCTTTGGTGAGCGTGCCGATGCCCTTGGCGCGGTGCTGGAAGATGACGTTGTTGATGAAGATGTCGAAATATTCATTGATGTTCTTGCGCATGTAGGGGATGAACTCCTTGACGCGCTTCTGGAAGTTGGGGTGAATATCCGCCATCACGCCGCCTATCGTGTTGTAGTTGAGGATAAGGCGGCCGCCGCAGGTTTCCTCGAAGATGTCGAGTATCTTCTCGCGGTCGCGGAAGCCATAGAGGAACGCAGTGGTTGCCCCAAGGTCTTGCGCGAGGCAGGAGAAGAAGAGGATATGCGAGTCGATACGCTGCAGCTCGTCCATAATGGTGCGGATTACCTTCACGCGGTCGCTCACCTCAACGCCCATGGCCTTTTCGATACACATGCAGAGCGCGTGGCGGTTCTGCATCGCGCCGAGATAGTCGAGGCGGTCGGTGAGGGCAAGGGTTTGCGGATATGTCATCTGCTCGCTGATTTTCTCAACGCCGCGATGGATATAGCCGAGTATGGGGTCAATCTTTTTGATGACCTCGCCTTGCAGGCACACGCGGAAGTGGAGCACGCCGTGGGTGGAGGGGTGTTGCGGGCCGATATTCACCACGTAGTCTTCCTCGCCGAAGATATTGCGCTGCTCTTTCGTGAGCGTGCCGTCGGGGGTGAGGGTGTAGGTGTCGGTGGTGTCGGCGAGCGGCTCGTTGGTCATACGCAGGGGGTTGTTCTTCTCCGTCTCGTCGTCCTTGCGGAAGGGATAGCCCACCCAGTCTTCGCGCATATAGATGCGGCGCATATCGGGGTGGCCGGTGAAGATGATGCCGTAGAAGTCGTAGACCTCGCGCTCGTAGATGTTTGCAATGTCCCAAAGGTCGCTTACCGTGGGCACGTTGGGGGTTTCGCGGCCTTCGCAAACCACCTGCACGCTGGTGCGCTTGCCGGTAGCGGTTGATTCGAGATGGTAAATAACTGCCAGCCCGTCGTCCTCGCGGTCGATACCCGTGAGGCATTCGAGGAAGTCCATATGTTCTTCCTTATGCAGGCGTTCCATTTCCTTGCGGAAGGCGGCGCGCTCGATGGTGCGCACGTGACAGTCGTTTTCGGCCGGTGCTGCGGGCGCAGCGGCGGCGGGTGCGGCAGGCTTCTTTGGAGCGGCTGCCGGGGCTTGGGGTGCTGCCTGCGGCGTTGCGGGGGCAGCAGCCTGGGGTTTCAGTTCTTCGCTCATGCCTGTTCCTGTTGGTTATAGATTTCTTCTTCTTTTTCGGCAGCGGCGGCGCGGTAGGGGTCTTTCTCCTTGCGGTTGGTAGTGCCGAAGAAGTTTTCCACCTTCACGATGCGCTGCAGCTGCATCATGCCGTAGAGGAATGCCTCGGGGCGCGGCGGGCAGCCGGGCACGTAGACGTCTACGGGAATGATTTGATCCACGCCGTTCACCACGTGGTACGACTTTGTGAACGGGCCGCCGGAGATAGAGCAGCCGCCGATGGCAACCACGTATTTCGGGTCGGCCATTTGGTCGTAAAGGCGACGGAGCACGGGGGCCATCTTTGTGGTAATCGTGCCGCTCACAAGGATCACGTCAGCCTGTCGGGGGCTGTTGCGCGTCACCTCGAAACCGAAGCGGGCGATGTCGTAGCGGGCGGCGCAGACGGCCATAAACTCGATGCCGCAGCAACTCGTGGCGAACGTGAGCGGCCAGAGGGAATTGCTGCGCCCCCAGTCAATCAGCTCGTCGAGGCTGCGCACAATGACGTTCGTGCCGTGCTCGTTGAGTTTGGCAACCAGTTGCTCGAAAGTTTCATTGTCGTTAAACTCCTCGTAGGGTATCGACTTGATGTGGGGTTTCTTCATTACTGCCATTTCAAAGCTCCTTTCCTCCAGGCGTAAGCGAGGCCCAGAACTAAGATAAACAGGAAGAAGAGCACGCTAACGAGACCTGCCGGCCCGAGCGTACGCATCACGACGGCCCAGGGGAAGAGGAACATCGTTTCCACGTCGAACATGAGGAAGAGAATGGCGAAGAGGTAGTAACCCACGCGGAACTGCATCCAGCTCTTGCCGCGTGTGGGTACGCCGCACTCGTAAGCCTCTTCCTTCTGCGCATTGAAGCTGCGCGGCGCAATGAGTTTTGCCAAAAGCGTCACGACGGCCACGAATGCGATACCTGTCAGCAATGCTGTAACAAACAGGGTAAAGTTCATAGCTCTTTAAGTGTTATATTGTTGTTTAATAAATATTTATTGCTCGCAATCTGTCGGTCACAAGCGGTGCAAAAGAAAAATCTTTTAAGGAACGTTTTCTAAGTATCTTTATTGCGCAAAATCCAAACAACGCCGAAAGGGAGAGCAAACCGCTGGCGGCGATTCTCTCTCCTGCATTTTTCTATAAATATAAATATGCGTGATTTTCCTGCCTCGTGGCAGGTGTATTCAGGTCAATTCCTTTCACGTCGTTTTTCTTTTGCACTGCAAAATTAGCATTTGCCCGCCTAACATGCAAGCAACGCCCCGTTTTTCTTACAAGCAAATCCGATTTTTAGAGCAAAGGAACGACAAAAACACCGCACTCCTCTACCCCACCGTCTCCGAAATCCTATCGACCAAATACAGCGGCAGGTTGAGCAAGTCGCCGTCCCGGCGGATATTCTTGGCGGAGAGGCGTATCGAGAGCGGCGGCAAATATTTTTGACGGTATTGCGCGAGGCTTTTCGCCTTTACGTTGTCCGCCGCCTTTACTTCAATGGGAATGATGCGGTTGTCGCGCTGCACGATGAACTCTACTTCCGCCGTGTTGCCCGACACCCAATAGAATTGCCTCGTGCCGAACTGCCGCACGAGCGACTGCAACACGTAGTTTTCCGACAAAATGCCTTTGAACTCCGTGAAAAGCCTGTCGCCGAGCAGTGCCGTCTGCGGCGACAACCCGAATTTGCGGCAGAGCAACCCCACATCGTTCATATAAAGTTTGAATGCAGAGGTTTTGGCATAGGCCGAGAGCGGCAGGCGCGGCGTTTCCACTGCGTTCGCTTTAAGCACGTTGCCCGCAAGGCACAGCCACTCTATGGCTGCCTCGTATTCCCGCGCCCGAGCCCCTTTTTGGATATCGGCGTAACGGAATTTGCGGTCATCGCGTGCCAACTGGTCTTGCAGGTTGCCCCACACCTGAAACACGCGCGGTATGTCTTTGTTGCTGATATGTTTTGAAAAATCAAGGGAATACGACTGCAAGATACTTTCCTGTATATTCATCGCCGCTTGCCAGTCTTGCGTGTCGGCATAGTCCGCCACGGCCTCGGGCATGCCGCCCAAAGCGAGATATGCCTTATAGGCTTCCAACAGTTGCTGGTGTACCGCCTCGGGCACGGGCGCGGCGCAGTCGAGTTGTTCATAGATACGGGACAGCCTACCGTTCACTGCCGAAAGATATTCGCGGAACGACACTGGGCCGAGCATCATAAAGTCTACTTTACCCACAGGAAACGAGGCACCACTGCGGCCCAGTGCCACTCCGAGCAGTGAGCCGGCGCACGCCACGGCATACTGCGGCGCGTCTTCGCAAATATATTTCAGGCTGTTCAGGGCATCGTTGCACTCTTGTATCTCATCTAATATAATTAATGTGCGCTCGGGAAGAATATCCGTGCCTGCGGTGAGTGTCAACACCTTGATAATGTCTGCCGGACTTTTGCTGCGTGCAAAATCCGTTTTCAGAGCGGGCATTGTGTCGAAATTAAAATAAGCCACATTGTCGAAACATTCTTTTCCAAAGCGTTTCAGTGCCCACGACTTGCCCACCTGCCTTGCACCTTGCAGCACCAAGGGTTTGCGCCGACGACTGTTTTGCCACGTTTTCAGCGTGTTGATAATTTCTCTCTGTATTTCCATAGCACTTAATTTGCTGCGAAGTTACGCATTATTCCTATGAAAAACGTGGAATTTCGCACATTTTTCATAGGAAAAACGTGAGATTTTGCACATTTTCCATAGGAAAGCAAAGATTTAAGGGTCTCGGCGGGCGTTGCTTGCAGTAGCGAACAGCTCGGCCTCTTATGCCTGAATGTATAAAGCACGGCTCCCATTTTTTACGAAACATAATTAGTAATAAATCGCATTTTTACGAAATATAATTAGTTTCAGATGCAGTTTTTACGAATTATAATTAGTTTCATTGCCGCATAATGAAACACTGGATTAAGGCATTAACTGCCTGGAATGCAGCACAAAGCCCCGTAGTGCCTTCCAGATACCTTTGCAATAAGAATACCAAGCAAAGGAATCAAGATTGGAGATGACAAATTGCAGGAGCGCGGGATTTTCAGTAAACAAATAGAAACTATCTGCCTGAATATTTTATATTTGCCCGGGGCAAATTTTTATTTTCAAGCAGATATTTTTTCCTATCCTATAAGAAAGTTTTTGTTACAAAGTTTGTAACGCATATTAGAAAGTTTGTAATACATGTTACAAAGTTTGTAACGCATGTTAGAAAGTTTGTAATAAAAATTATCTGCGCAGATAGTAAAAAATATCAGGCAGAAAGGGAAAATTTGCTTGGGGAAAGGCAAAAATTTCTGCTTGATAGCTGTGCCGCTCTCGGGGTTTAAGATTATGGCAAAAGGTTTCCCAATTTTCTACCATATTTTCTTTCAAGGCTAAATTCTTTGCCGCCGCTGGCTTGCTTTTGTAGTTTTTTCGTAGTTTTGCATTATCATATATGACAATTATCTAATTTCTAAAATATCTTGATAAACATCTATGGAAAACGAAACGCTCAAACAGTGTGAACAGGTGGCGCAGTCGTGGCTCGACTCGCCGCTCTACGATGCAGAAACGAAAGCCGGCGTGAAAGCCATGCTTGAAAACGAGGATAAGACGCCGCTCATCGACGCTTTCTATCGCAGCCTCGAATTCGGCACGGGCGGACTGCGCGGCATTATGGGACCGGGCACGAACCGCATGAACATCTATACGATGGGCGCGGCCACGCAGGGCCTCTCTAACTATCTGAACAAGAACTTCAAGGACCTCGATGAAATCAAGGTGGTCGTTGGGCACGACAGCCGCAACAACAGCCGCCTCTTCGCCGAAACCGCCGCTAACATCTTCTCTGCCAACGGCATCAAGGTGTATCTCTTCGACGACATGCGCCCCACGCCTGAAATGTCGTTTGCCATTCGCCACCTCGGCTGCCAAAGCGGCATCATCCTCACTGCCAGCCACAACCCGAAGGAATACAACGGTTACAAGGCCTATTGGGACGACGGCGCACAGGTGCTCGCGCCCCACGACAAGGGTATTATCGACGAGGTGAACAAGGTGAGCGTGGCCGATATCCGTTTCGAGGGCAAGCCCGAACTGATTGAGATCATCGGCAAAGAGATTGATGACATCTATCTCGAAAAGGTGCATACGCTTTCTATCGACCCCGAATGCATCGCCCGCCAGAAGGATTTGAAGATTGTGTACACGCCGCTCCACGGCACGGGCAAGATGCTCATTCCGCAGTCGCTCAAGACATGGGGCTTCGAAAACGTGAATACGGTGCCCGAGCAGATGATTCCCGACGGCAACTTCCCCACCGTAGTCAGCCCGAACCCCGAAAACGGCGAGGCACTCTCTATGGCGCTCGACCTGGCCAAGAAACTCGATGCCGACATTGTGATGGCCTCTGACCCCGACGCCGACCGCGTGGGTATGGCCTGCAAGAACGACAAGGGCGAATGGGTACTCATCGACGGTAACCAAACCTGCATGATCTTCCTCTACTACATCATTATGAACCGCAAGGCGCAGGGCAAGATGCAGGGCAACGAGTTTATCGTCAAGACCATCGTGACGACCGAACTCATCAAGGCCATTGCCGACAAGAACAACATCAAGATGTACGACTGCTACACGGGCTTCAAGTGGATTGCCCGCCAAATCCGCCTCGACGAAGGCAAACTGCAGTACATCGGCGGCGGCGAAGAGAGTTACGGTTTCCTGGCCGAGGACTTCGTGCGCGATAAGGATGCTGTGAGTGCCTGCTCCCTGCTGGCCGAAATCTGTGCATGGGCGAAGGACAACGGCAAGACGCTCTACGACGTGCTGATGGACATCTATAAGGAATATGGCCTTAGCGTGAACAAGACCATCAACGTGGTGAAGCCGGGAAAGAGCGGCGCAGACGAAATCAAGGCCATGATGGAGAACTTCCGCGCCAACCGTCCCGCAGAACTCGCCGGCTCGAAGGTGGTTTGCACCAAGGACTTCGGCACGCTCACTGCATACGATGCCGACGGCAACGCAACGCCGCTTGACATGCCCGAAACCTCGAACGTGCTGCAATGGTACACGGAGGACGGCACTAAGGTGAGCGTTCGTCCTTCCGGCACGGAACCGAAGATTAAGTTCTACATGGAAGTGAAGGGCGCCATGAAATGCGCCTGCGAATACGAAGCCGCCCGCGAAGAAGCCCTTAAAAAGGTGGAAGCCGTGAAGGCAAGCCTCGGCATTTAATAAGCAACCATAAATAATATGCGTCCGGCTGCACCGCAAAAGGCTGCGCCGGACGCTTTTTTAGATATCTCTTTCAAAAGGATAATAGGGAACTATCTTCTTTAACCGTTGGATGAATTACGATAAAAACCCTGAAAAACAGCTTGTTCTGTGTGGGCTATCGCTCGCCTTCGCGAATAAAGCCCGAGCCTAAAAGCAGAGCTTTTGTCTCGTGCTTTCTCCGCGAAGGCTGCGGTCGGTTTCCGCCCGCCCCACACAGAACAAGAAAAAAAACCGGTAAAAACCCATTGCAATGGATTACAAATCATGGCCTCACGGATTTTTCATGGTTTTTCCCTTGCGGCGTTTGAAGCGGGCGGGGAACCGACCGCAGCCGCAGGGATTAAGGGCGAGCGTGAGCCGATTAGGCTCACAGGCTCGGCGTTAATCCCTGCGGCGTGCCCTTGGGGCTTCAAACGAAGCAAGATGTTTTTACTGGTTTTTATCTAATATCATTTGATTAATTCAACCTACGAGGTTCATTATAGAAACAAAAAATCTAAAGTCTGCTGCTATGCTTTGTTTTCTCTTTATCGAAAACGACCTTTTGCTCACGGAGCAAAACGGAATACCTGAATACCCGGATTTAGAAGGCGCGCTGCGCCTGCCTGCCTTGGACGGCCTGCCTTGCCGCGCCCTTTCGCTGCCGCCCGATGCTGAGGTGCCCAGAGGCTTGCACCGCGTGGGACTGCGGGCGGCGTTCGACCTGCTGCCACACTATATATATATAATGGCGGGCAAGGCTGCCGAACTGCTTTACTGGGACAAGACCACGCGCTTCTGCGGACGCTGCGGCGCTCCTATGGCGATGCACACCGACATCTCGAAACGCTGCACGCGCTGCGGCAGCGAGGCGTGGCCGGCGTTGCAGGCTGCAATCATTGTGGCGGTGACGCGGCGCGGCGGCGAGGAGATATTGCTCGTGCAAAGCAAGAACTTCCGGGGCGACTACTACGGGCTTGTGGCAGGCTTTGTGGAAACGGGCGAAACGCTGGAGGAATGCGTGGCGCGCGAGGTGATGGAGGAGACGGGGCTGCGCATCAGAGACCTCCGCTACGTGGCATCGCAGCCCTGGCCCTTTCCCTGCGGGCTGATGATTGGCTTCGAGGCAGAGACGGACGACGAAGACATCGTGCTCCAACGCTCCGAACTCAACAAGGGCGGCTGGTTCACGCGGCAAAACCTGCCAGCCATACCGGGCAAGGTGAGTCTGGCAAGGAAACTCATCGATCGCTGGCTGGAGAAGTAGAAACGCGGGCTGTAATTGCTGCTTACAGCCCGCCTCTATTCTACGAGAGAACGCCAATAATGGCGAAATGCAATCTAAGCACTAACAGGCGAGCCCAACCTTTTATCTCGCCGTTTTCTCCTTGTTGATAAATCGCGCCGCCAACCATTTGCGTACCGGCTCGTCATAGCATTTCAGGCAAATGATGGCTACGAGAACGTTCCAAGCATAGACGCACAAGGCCACTTGCCAAGTTTCCGCAAAGGTGTAGCGTTCCGTCTTGATGAGCCATGAGTAGAACAGGTACATAAAGGGATAGTGGACGATATAGAGCGGGAAAGAAAGGTCGCCCAAGAACTTACAGACGCGCGTAGAGAAGGCATCGGTTGTCTGCCCGGACGCACCGAGCCAAACGATGAGGGGAAAAACTACGGCGATGCAGAAAATTTCAAACAGACCGTTCCACAGAATGGGCGTGTTCCCTTCAATAAAGGGGACAAACAAGAAGGCGGCCAGCAGCACGGAGCAAATCCAAAACGCACCCTTCACACGCACCGGGCGCAAGCGGCGAGAGAGCAGCAGGCCGGCGGTGAAGGGGAATAGCATGCGCAAAGCACCGCCGAGGACGTTCACCGTATCTATGGTCCACCCCACCCCGATGCTGCCGTAGCCGGAGACATCGAAGATGGCAAAGCAACCCAACATCGCCCCCAAGGCGATGACCATGGCCAGCAAGGCCTTGTCGGACAGGCGGCGGAGAAAGAGGGCGTAGAGGAAATTGCCGATATATTCAAAAAACAGCGACCACGCCGGGCCGTTCAGCGGAAACATCTCGCCGTTGCCGCGCACCTCATAGCCGCAGCCTGGCACGGCAGGAATGAAGCACATGGCGAGCAACAGGGCGAGCATGACGGCCGAGGTGGCGACATGCGTTCCGTCCCATTGGACGCTGCCTTGCACGAGGAAGGTAATCGTTCCCAGCACGGCTCCCATGATGACCATCGGGTGCAGGCGGATTAGCCGGCGCTGGAAAAATCCTTTCATCGTCAGCGTCCTGTTCCAGCGGTCGTCGTAAGCATAGCCGATGACGAAGCCCGACAGAATGAAGAAGAAGTCAACGGCCAGGTAGCCGTGGTTGATGCACTCTATATATGGCTTTCCGCCGGCAAAGGCATAGCCCTCGAATACGTGGTACCATACAACGAGCAGCGCGGCCACTCCGCGCAAGCCGTCAAGCAAGTCGTAATGGGGTTTGGTATCGCAAAAAGCGGTAGAAGCGGGGCGGTGATTTGACATATAAGTTTATATTTTAGTAAACGAGTAAACAAGTAAACGAGTAAACGAGACAAGTCACTTGTATATTATTGTACAGAGATATAGACCCCTACTCTATATCAATAAAGGCGGGGAAGATGCGGCGCGGGTCGTAGAAAGTAGCGACGCTGGCGAGCATGGCATTGAGGTTGGGGCGGACTTTGCCTTCAAACACGGTGCGGCCGTTTACCGTCACCGTGACGGGACGATAGAAGTCTATCATCGTTTCGTCTAAATAAAGGCGGAATGCCATTTGAGCGGCAGGCTTATAGTCGCGCTCAAACTTCATTTCTATGCCCCAGATGCTGTCGCGCTGCACAGTGCGGTAGGTCACATCGTCTACGGTGAGCGTCACTTTGTTCTCGGCGCGGTTGATGTCCATCTGATAATAGGTGCGCCCATCTCCTGCGGGGCGTTTCAGCACGGCTATGTTGTAAAATCCCGTGCGATAGCGTCCGTCCATTGGATAGTCCTCCCAGTTCACATGGTGCGGCACGGCGTTACGCGTGAAATTGCGCAGCCAAGGCGTGGTCGGGGCGTAATCGATATGGTGTCCGCGCTCGGGAATGAGTTCCACCTTGTGGCGAAAGCCTTCGGGCATCAAGAGTTCGAGGCTGTCGAGAGCATCGGCTGTGTAGCCCGTGAGGATATTGCGGTAAAAGCCTTTATCAATCGCCCCCGTGCGCAGGCTAAACCCGATGTTTCGCAGATTTTCCGCCGGGGCGTTTTTCAGCGGTTCGCCGCCTGCCATCGGTCCTGCCGCCGCCCAATAGTCGGCATAGAAGGAGGCGATGCGCTGGCTGCCGTAGCCGCCCTCGGAGATACCGAAAACGTAGACTTTGTCGGGATTAACGTCGGAGCGCAAAAGAGCCTGGCGCAACAGGCGTTCCCAAGCGAATTGCTTGCTGCGCTGATACCAGCGGTACCATTGTCCCTCGTTGGGAATTTGCGGAATGAAGTATAGGCTCGGCGCGTCCTGGAACATCTGGGCGAGTTTCAAGCCCGTGGCCCATTCGCGGTCGCGCGGCCCGCTGCCGTGCAGATAGAGGAAGAGCGGATATCCGCCAGACGGCTGCTCACCTTTGCTGACAAAATAATAATTGAGCGTGGCCTGAGGCTCGAGGCTATCGGGCAGCAACCATTTGCCACTGTTGGCGGTATCAATGGCTTTAAGGGGAATGAGTTTTTCCTCTTCAAAAGCCTCATTGGCCTGCTGCCACGCCTCCCAAACCGCTTCGCGCACACGGCCAATCTTGTTTATTGCAATTCTCCTCTCGGGCACGGCAACGCCTGCCGTGCCACCCTTTTTCAAGGTTTCGCCAAAATAATCGTACATCTGCGCGGCATTTTGCGCCATACCCGAGAAAGGCAAGGCGGATAAGAGCAAAGCGAGCGCGAAACTATATTTACGATTGAGCATCATACAATAGATATCTAACAAACAATATCAAAAAATCCCCTCACACGCCCGCTGCCATTACTGCGCGGTATGTGAGGGGATATTTTATTGGCTTAAACTATCTGATTACTGAATCTTGACAGTAGCACGGCGGTTGTAAGAGTAGGGAGCAATCGTGTTCACGCCACCCTTAGCCTCAACGATGATATCGTCGCGG
This sequence comes from Bacteroidales bacterium, assembly GCA_022775595.1. GTDB lineage: Bacteria > Bacteroidota > Bacteroidia > Bacteroidales > Bacteroidaceae > Alloprevotella. The sequence goes on from JALFJC010000018.1 coordinate 41,578, forward strand.
TTAACGCCCATCTTAACGAGTTCGTTAGCAACAGCGTTGGCACGCTTTTCAGAGAGCTGCTGGTTGTAAGAAGCGCTACCCGTCTTGCTGTCGGCATAACCCGTAACAACGATCTTCTTGCCGTTGGCCTTAGCATATTCTGCAACTTCCTTAACGTTAACCAAATCCTTGCGGCTGGCAATCTTAGAAGAGTTGATGTTGAAGAATACAGACTGAGAAGTAGCAACGAGTTCGGTAACCTTTTCAACAACGGTCTTGGCGTCTGTTGCAGGCTTCTGGTTAGCAAGCATCTCGCGGAGGCGAGCGTTTTCGTCCTGCTGTTCCTTAAGAGAAGCGTTGAGGGCGTCCATCTGCTCCTTGTTCATAGCCATAAGGGCGTCTACATCGGGAACTTTCTCCCAGGTGCACTTGCCAAGGTTGTAGGTAACGCCGACAGAAGCGCCGACGAGCTTATCCCAGTGACGGCTCTTGGGTTTGTCATAGCTATCCCAGTTGTCGTTCAAGCCATTGTCAACAGAGCCCTCGAACCAGTTTGTGTAAACATCGAGGAAAATCTGCACGTGCTTAGAAACGCGGAAATTGTTGAGCAAACCGAAGTTGTAAGTCAGGTCATAGTTCTTACCGCCCTCCGACATATTGCGGATTACGCCGAGACCTACGTAAGGAATAAAGTTCCAAACGCGCTTTTCGTTGTAGCCGCAGAAGATGTTAGAAAGGTTGAACATCACGTCCTCGTGAATATTCCAATATTCATAAGAGTGGTGGTCATCGCGGGTATTAACCTGCTTTGCCCAAACACCCTGGAACTTCGTGCGAAGACCGATACCGGGCGTAAACCACTTACCAACGGCAACATTGAAACCGAGCGTGGTGCGGTCAACGCTGAACGGGTTCTTGTTGCAGCACTGTTCCTGAGAGGTGTAAGCGGCGGTAGACTCGATACCTGCACTTACGAACCAGTTTGCCCAGAAAGAGTTTGTAGCAACGCTGTACTTCTTGGTAGGAGCAACAGTGTCCTGTGCCATAGCACTTGCGGCAAAACCTACAAATGCAAGCGCAATCATTAACTTTTTCATGACTAAGAGTATTTAGAAATAAAAACAATAAAATAATTTCGTCCAATATAGCGCGGCAATGCTTTTCCTATAAGCAAAGTCGCGTTTCACGGCGCAAAGTTAGCAAATTATAAATCGTTCGTGCAATTAAATACAAGAAAATTACGGTCAAAAAGGCAATTTATACCAATTTTTTCCGTTTTACCCTATCTCCCGAATAGTTTTTCTATATTTTCGACCGCCAAAATGACCAAAACGGTCTGGCCATCAGGTGTAAAATTGGGCGTACCTGTGGAGAACAACTGATCGACGAGCGCAGACATCTCCGCGCCCGACAGATATTCGCCCACGGGCATTGCGGCCCGGCGTGCGAGAGTTAGGGCAATGCGGTGGCGAATGCCGTCGGCAGCATCGCTTTTACCGTCCAAAGTTTCTTGGAGAATATCCTGCAAAAGTTCGGAAGCGTCCAAGCCCTCCGTCCCTGCGGGGGTGCCGAGCACAGAAAAGTCGCCGCCGCCAAGAGAAGACACTTCAAAACCCACGCTCTGCAAGTCCTGCATCATTTTCTCGAAGGCTACGGCCTCTGAGGGCGGCAACGTGAGGCGTTGGGGGAAGAGCAGCCGCTGCGTCACGGAGGGCTTGTCGGCGAACCGCGCCATAAAGCGGTCGTACAGGATTCTGACGTGCGCGCGGTGCTGGTCAATGAGCATCAGGCCGGACTTGACGGGCGTTATTATATATTGTCCGCGAAACTGAAAGTAGTCCGTCTCGCTCTTTTTCATTTCTCCCTGTTCTTCTGCGGGCAGACTTTGAAACATCTGCGCCGCAGGCGCATCTTGGTCGGCGGGGAAGTCGGGCACATCACCGAAATCCGTTTCTTTCTTTTCTGGAAAAGCAGCGGCATAAGCGTTCTGCCAATGCCGGTCCACCGCAGGCTTATTATTATATGTATGGGATGAGCCGCCCGCTCCGCCGCCCTTGCCCGAAAAATAGGAAGGAGAGGTGGCAAACGGGTTGTAGTCGGGATTTACCTCGATTTGCGGCGCAGGCACATCGTTGCCGCCCGGCGTGAAAACGGGAATGTCGGGACGGCCTTCGGTGTTGAATTCCAGTGACGGCACAACGCCGTGCTTACCCAGTGCTTCGCGCACGGCAGCCAGGAGGATTTGCCAAATTGGCGTTTCGTCCTCAAACTTAATCTCGGTCTTGGTGGGGTGAATATTGACATCGATTTTCTCCGGCGCGACTTCAAGGTTCAGGAAAAAGGGCACTTGCTCGCCATCTGGTATCAGCCTTTCGTAGGCCGTCTGCACCGCCTTTGCGAAATAGGGGTGGCGCATGTAACGCCCGTTGACAAAGAAGAATTGTTGCGCGTTTTTGCGGCGCGAGGCCGAGGGCACACCCACGAAGCCGCTGATATTTATAAGCGTCGTCTTGACTTCAACGGGTATGAGCTTTGCTTCCAAGCGTTTGCCGAACACGCCGAGTATGCGCTGCTTGAAATTTCCAGCGGGGAGGTTCATCATCGCCGCGCCGCCGCTATGGAGCGAAAAGGAGGTTTCGGGATGCGCCAAGGCGATGCGTTCAAATTCCGTGAGGATATTGGAAAGTTCCGTCTGGTTGGACTTCAAGAACTTGCGGCGGGCGGGAATGTTGAAAAAAAGATTTTTCACGGCGAAATTCGCCCCGACGGGGCAGTTCACGGGCTGCTGATCCACCACGCGGCTACCTTCAATCAAGATGCTCACGCCAAGATCCTTATCGGCAGCCCGCGTGCGCAATTCCACCTGCGCCACAGCGGCGATAGAGGCCAGTGCCTCGCCTCGAAACCCCATAGTGCGGAGCGCAAAGAGATCTTTGGCATCGGAAATCTTAGAGGTGGCGTGGCGCTCAAAAGCGAGGCGCGCATCGGTTTCGCTCATTCCCTTGCCGTTGTCTATCACCTGCACGAGGCTTTTCCCCGCGTCCTCCACGATGACCTGCACCTGCGTGGCGCCGGCATCGATGGAGTTTTCCACCAATTCCTTAATCACCGACGAGGGTCGCTGCACCACTTCGCCGGCCGCTATCTGATTGGCCACGGAGTCGGGCAAGAGATGTATGATGTCGCTCATGGAGGTCTGTTATTTCTTTTTCTTTCCTTCTAACTTCTGTAAAGGCGGCGTGCGCCGTATGGAGGGTTTGAGTTCTGTGCCGGCTTTCTTTGGCCGCCATTCGTAAATGTCGTCCTTATTAAGGGGACGGATATAGTCGAACCAAACAAAATTGGCGAGTTGTCGGCGATCGGGCGGTGCCATACCGATAGGATAGAGCACAGCTACGGGCGAGGCGGGCGCCCAAAGGCGGTCGAGTTTGCGTTCCTTCATGAACATTTTGAGGATGCTCGTTTCGAGGTAATTGGAATAGAGGATGGTGCTGTCTTTTTCCAAGGGATAGAAAATGGTCAGCACGTTGCCGACGGCTTGGTTCTCGCGCATTTCTCCGTTCTCAAAGTAACTGTGCATTTCCTGCGAGGTCACTTGATTGAAATGCACAGAGTCGAGTTGCTCTACCATGAGTGCCTGCCGCTCCACATATATGCTGTCGATTGTAGAGTCGCCCATATACACATTTATCTCCTCGCCAAGCACCTGTTTCGTATCGCTCCAAACGATGGGGTCCTTGTAAAGCGTGAGTTTCCCCTCTTTTGAGTTGAATACCAGGGAGTCGCTCACGGCCTGCACGTCGGTGCGATAGGCGCGGACGTGGAAATAGCCGTGGAGCTTGCGGTAAACGGAGTCGGTGTCGATGTTATAGGTGAACATCCTTATGGTGTCGGCGTGGACATACAGCGTATCGGTTCCTTGCGAGAACTCGCGCGCCAACGCCCGCTTTGTGGCCATGGCCTCGCCCGTTTGCTCAAAGTAGATGCAGTAGTCGCCGGTGAGTATGTTCTTGTTTTTGGTGTCTTCGCAGGAGATATTATTGATGGCCTCCATAACACCAGTCGTTTTGTCGTAATAAACGGTGTCGCCGCTCATGATACGGTCGCGACCAAACGCCATCGTTCTGTCGTAAAGGCGGGCCTGCTCGCTCTCGGTGTTGTAATAACCGAGTTCCGTATAGATGCGGTCGCCGTTGCTGTATATATTCGTCGGGCCGATAGCTTTCGACCATTTGGTTTGCGTATCGTAGTGGAGCGTATCTGTGACGAGTTTGAAATCTTCATCAGTGAGCACCACGTTATAATTGAAGACCGACTGCTTCGTGTCGGTGTGGTATTCTCCCCAATCGCTTTCCAGCACGCTGGTGCCGTCGATGAGCCTGCCGCCCTCGAAGTAATAGCTCACGTTGTAGAGGCGGTCGTAGTTTAGGCTGTCGGTCTTCAGAATTTGGTTGCGGTGGGTCATGACTACATTGTATCGCATTTCGGCCATAAGGTTTTCACCGTAATAATGGAGCACGTCGCCGGTGAGTTCCAAGGTGTCGCCCTGCACGATGCGCACGTGTCCGAAAGCGTCAAACGACTCAGAGGCCTCGTAGAGCAAGGCACTGTCGCAGTACATGGTCATGCCGCCGTGGCGAAACACGACGTTGCCGCTCAGCCTCTGCGCCGCGTTGTCTTCAAACTCGTTGAAGCGGTGGTTGTCGGCTTCCCAATGTATTTTATCCTTTTCTTCCTTCACGGCCTGCTTGCGCTTTTCGTCCGCGACCTGCCACGCCGGGGCTGCGATGCTGCAGCAGAACAGGAAGAGGAGGGGAAGGAGGGGTTGGTGCTTTTTGGTCATATATATTATATGTATATGGGCGGGCGTATGCCAAAGCAGACTGCCCCTACCCTTTTGCTTTCGGGGAACGGGTACAGTCTGCCTATTATCTGTCGGTCTGATTATTTAATCCAGCCTTTATACTTGAAGTCGCAGCCGCGCCAGTCGGGGCTGATACGCACGTAGGTGCTGGCTATCTTGTCTTTGATCCACTTTTCGAGTTTTTCCTCGCGCTTTTTCGAGATGACCACGTTTTTCAACACTTGGAAATCCTCGGTCATATTGGCGCGATGGCCGTCGATGCGGTTTTTCAGTTTCACGATGGCGCAGACAGTCTGCCCTTTCGCGTTAGTCATGCGGAAGGCTGGCGAGATTTCGCCCACCTGCATCTTTTCCACCACCTTTGCCACGTCCTGCGGCAGGTCTTTCATCTGGAAGCGGGAGGTCAGCGTATTTGTTTCTTCCTGCAAGTTGGCCATAATGCCGCGATTGTAGCGCGTGTCTTTGTCTTCCGAGAGTTCCTGCGCCGCGATGTCGAAGGAAAATTTGTCGGCCTTGATGTCGGCGGCGATGGAGTCGAGGCGGGTGAGGCAGCGCTGGTATTCGCTTTCCTCTATCTCGGGCTTAAGCAGAATGTGGCGCACTTTCACGAGGTCACCCTTCTTGTCTATGAGCTGTATGATGTGGTATCCGAACTCGGTCTTCACTACTTTCGACACCTTTTTGGGGTCGGTCAGGGAAAATGCCACGTTGGCAAATTCGGGCACCCATTGGTTGCGTCCCGCATAATCGAGTTCGCCGCCGTCGCGCGCCGATCCGTCCTGCGAGTAAAACTTAGCAAGGGTGGAAAATTCCGTCTCGCCGCTGGTCACGCGCCGCGCGAACTCACGCAGCTGCCCTTCTATGCGCTCCACTTCCTCGCGCGACACACGCGGCTGGGAGGTAATGATTTGCACCTCCACCTGCGTAGGCACGAAAGGCAGGCTGTCTTCGGGCATCTCCTTGAAATATTCGCGCACTTCGGCGGGCGTGACGCTCACGCCGCCCACAAGCTTGCGCTGCACCTCGAACATCATTTCTTTCTCGCGCTCCATCTTCTTGTACTGCTCGCGCAGCTGCGAAATCTTCTTGCGGGCAAACACTTCCACCGCCTCGCGCGAGCCGTATTGCTGTATGAGGTAGTTGATGCGCTGGTCAACGGCACGTATCACGTCGCCCTCGCTCACCTCGATGCTGTCCAGTTCTGCCTGGTGCAGGTAGAGTTTTTGCAGGGCGATTTGCTCGGGAATGGTGCAGTAGGGATTGTCCACGGGGTCGCTGCCGGGCAGTTCGGAAGATATGCGCACTTCCTCGATGTCGGAGAGCAGGATAGGTTCATCGCCTACCACCCACACTATCTCGTCTACCACGTTTTTCTGCGCGGCGGCAAGCACGGGCAGCATTGCGACAAGGACGAACAGGATTTTTCTAATCATACAATATTATATATATAGGATGTCGGGAACCGCTTCTCAATGCTTGTTCACGGTTTTGAGCACGTCTTGCTTAACAGAGAACGGGAAACGCTGGCGCAGGCTTTCTACCCACTCCTTTTCTTTCTGTTCCAGATAATCGCTGGTCACCTGTGCCTTAACGTCGAGATAGCTCTTGGGCTGCTTGAGCACCTTGCCAGCCACGCCCGTCTGCACATAGCCCTTCATGGGTGCGGGGGCTTCTGCCTTGGTTTTGAAAGCATAAGCGTCCACATAGCTGTTTTCGCCCGCCTTGCAGATGTAAGGACCGGTCACGAACACGGTGACAGAGTCTTTGTTGAACTGCTCCTTAACCGCCTTGCGCCAATCGCCGTCGATGCTGTTCTTCAAAAGTTTTGCCAAACGCTTGGCATCCTTGGCATCTTTCACCTGATAGACAAAGCCTTTGAAGCGCGGTTCGGTCCAAGCATACTTCTTTTTATTCTGCTTGTAATATTGCTCCAATCCTTTGGCATCAGCGGCTGCCACGTCCCAAACGTCGCGCTTGCTGGCTTCGTAGAGCAAGAGTCCGTCGTGGTACTCCTGCACGAGGTAGCGCAGTTCGGCATTGTCCTTCTCGTGGGCGGCGAGCACGCTGTCGAGCACGGTTTCGCGCGTGAGGCGGCCGTTTGAAGCGTCCACGAGTTTCTTGATGCGGTATTCTGCCGATGCTTCCTCAATGCCTTGCCGCTTGAGGGCCTCGATGATTTCGGGGCGCAGGGAGTCGAGGGGCGCGAGGGCGTGGCGGTCGGTCATCTTAATGATGTGGTAGCCATAGGGCGAGAGCACCGGCTGCGACATTTCGCCTTTCTTGAGTGCGTAGGCAGCGGTCTCAAACTCTTTTACCAAGGCTCCGGGACCAAGTTCGGGCAACTGCCCGCCGCGCTTCGCCGTACCGGGGTCGGCAGAATAGAGCTCAGCCATTTTGGCAAAGTCAGCTCCTCCGAGCAGGGCGTTGTAAATCGAGTCGGCCTTTTGCTTGGCCGCCTGCTTCTCCGCCTCGCCGGCGGTCTGCTTGAGCTGGACAAGTATGTGCGCGGGCTTAATCACGTCCATGCCGCCGAGCTGCTTCTCGGTGCGTGCGTACACGTCGGTGCAGATAGAGTCGATAAAGAACTGATCCACCATGTACGGCGTGAGTTGCATGTCGCGGTAGGTAAGGAACTCTTTTTTGAACGATTCGAGCGTGTCGAGCTTGGCAGCCTCAGCGGCGGCGACTTTGAGTTTGTAGTTTACAAACATCGGCACGTATTCTTCGATGGTCTTTTGCTCTACCGCCCCCTCTACGTTTCCGTTTTTGTTGTAGGAATATTCGAATTCGGAGCGCGTGATGTCTTTTCCGTTGATGGTCATGAGCACGGGGTCGCCGGCAGTCTGTGCCATTGCGGGTAAGCCAAGGGCGAAAAGGAGAGCAAACAAAGTTTTCTTCATGTCGGTTTTTTGTGATGTTTTTATTGATAGGCAATATCTATTGGTGAATTAACTGCAAAAGTTTACATCTTGCGCAGCGGGCGTATAAAATACGCCCCGTTGTCCCTGTTGTCGTCATATTAAACGCAAAACTGTCAGACTCGGAGTTGTCTCTTGTTGTCTATGTTGTCGATTTTATTTACGACAACTAGGACAACTTTTGACAACTTATTTCCTTTGTTGCCGTTTAATTATGACGACAACTGGGACAACTTTTTGACAACTTTCAGTTGTCTTTCTACGCAGCGTAACTGTTGACTAAATCGACCAGCGCGCAGGCAAGTCTCTATATATATTGGGCGGGCGTTTTGCAAAACGCCCCTACTATTCACCCGGGCGGCTGTAGTTGGGTGCCTCGCTGGTGATGGTGATGTCGTGGGGGTGGCTTTCGAGCACGCCGGCGTTGGTGATGCGCACGAACTTGGCATTGTGGAGGTCCTCAATGGTAGCCGCGCCGCAGTAGCCCATGCCGGAGCGCAGGCCGCCCACCATCTGGTAGATGACTTCCTGCACGCTGCCTTTGTAAGGCACGCGACCGGCGATGCCCTCGGGCACGAGTTTCTTCACTTCGCTTACGCCGCCCTGGAAGTAACGGTCTTTCGAACCATTTTCCATGGCTTCGAGTGAACCCATACCGCGATAAGTCTTGAACTTACGCCCGTTGAAGATGATGGTCTCGCCCGGACTTTCCTCCGTGCCGGCAATCAGCGAGCCGATCATCACGCAGTAGCCGCCGGCGGCAAGGGCTTTCACCACGTCGCCCGAATAGCGCAGGCCGCCATCGGCAATAAGGGGCACGCCCGTGCCTTTCAACGCGCTCGCCACATCATAGACGGCAGAGAGCTGCGGCACGCCCACGCCTGCCACCACGCGCGTGGTGCAGATGCTGCCCGGGCCGATGCCCACTTTCACGCAGTCTGCGCCGGCTTCCACGAGCATACGGGCTGCTTCACCCGTGGCCACGTTGCCCACCACTATATCTACGTTTGAGAAACTTGCCTTTGCCTCTTTGAGTTTGTCGATGACGAACTTAGAGTGCCCGTGCGCCGTGTCGATTACGATGGCATCGGCTCCGGCTTTCACCAAAGCGTCCATACGCTCGAGCGTGTCGGCGGTAACGCCCACGCCGGCTGCCACGCGCAGGCGGCCTTTCTCGTCCTTGCAGGCCATGGGTTTGTCCTTGGCCTTAGTGATGTCCTTATAAGTAATCAGTCCCACGAGGCGGCCGTTCTTGTCGGTCACGGGGAGTTTCTCGATTTTATTTTCCTGCAAAATCTGCGCTGCTGCCATGAGGTCGGTCTGCTGCGTGGTGGTCACGAGGTTGTCCTTCGTCATCACCTCGTCGATGAGTTTGTCGAGGTTGCGTTCGAAGCGGAGGTCGCGGTTGGTCACGATGCCCACGAGGCAGCCCTCGTCGGTCACCACGGGAATACCGCCGATGTGGTATTCGCTCATCAGCGCCAGCGCATCGCGCACGGTGCTGCCGCGGCGAATGGTCACGGGGTCGTAGATCATGCCGTTTTCGGCACGCTTCACAATAGCCACCTGCCGCGCCTGTTCCTCAATGCTCATATTCTTGTGTATCACGCCGATACCGCCTTCGCGGGCAATGGCGATGGCCATTTTGCCCTCGGTCACGGTGTCCATTGCGGCAGTGACAAACGGGATTTGCAACTCGATGTTGCGCGAGAACTTGGTTTTGAGGGAAACGGTACGGGGCAGAACTTCCGAGTACGCGGGTACAAGCAGGACGTCGTCATAGGTAAGGCCGTCCATGACAATTTTGTCGGCAATAAAATCAGATATCATAAATGCGCTAAGGTTTTATTGCGCACAAAATTACTCATTTTTCTCGTGTTTTCTTATATGAAAAAGCATTTTTTTGATTTCTCGCCGCACTTTGCTGCTTTTTGAAAAGGTTAGGACGCTTGCAAAAACGGCGAAACAGACGCGCGGCGCATCGCTTTTCGCCTTTCCTTTATAAGAACGATTTTTAGTAAACGGGTAAACGAGTAAACAAGTAAACAAGACAGAGATGTCTTGCTAATTTATATTTTACATAAGAAACTTGTCTCGTCTACTCGTTTACTTGTAAACTCGTCTACTAATAAACGAAGCATAAAAAGCCAAGCAAATTAAGCCAATATTTTTGCCATTTAAGCAAGCGGGGCAACCATTTAAGTGCATACGCGCCACAAACTGCCATTATACATACAAAATATTAAACTAAATTTGCGGCTGAAAACGGATTTTATCAGTGTTATATTGACATGAGAAAAGAGAACCTGCCTGCCAATTTGCCGCCAACGCGCCTCACCGTCTTTGTCGTGGACGACGAGGCCGGACCGCGCGAGGCACTCGTTGCCGACTTGAAAAAGCACCCCTGCATCGGCGAGGTATTTGCCTTCTCCAATTACAGCGACGCCACGCTGCCGCTGCTCGAGCAACAGCCCGACGTGCTGTTTCTCGACGTTGAAGTGCCTGGGCGCACAGGGCTGGAATTTATCGACTCTCTGCAAGATAACCTTTCCTTCTCTTTCCGCGTGGTTTTTTACACGGGTTTCAGCCATTACATGCTCGATGCCATTCGCCGCTCGGCTTTCGACTATCTGCTCAAACCGTATAAGGAAAAAGAACTTGAAGAAATCATCGAGCGCCTCGTTCTGGCACATACCGCCCCCAGCATCGGCACGAACAGCGCAGACCCCCGCAACGGCGCGCCGCGCAAAATCGCCGTACAAGCCATTAGCGAGCTGCTGCTGCTCACCGTGGACGAAATATTATATGCAGAATACCACAAAACGGCACGCAACTGGCAACTTGTCCTTACCGACGGCAGCAAACACCAGTTGCGCAAGGGCACATCGGCAGAAGATATACTCAAACTGCACCCTGCCCTCGTGCGCGTCAGCAACAGCTGCATTGTCAATCTAAACTACCTCGCGGCTGTGGAGAACAGCACGCAACGCTGCCGCCTCTGCGCCCCGTTTGACAATCAAGAAATAATTGCCAGCCGCAGGTATTTCAGCAAATTGAAAGAAAAATTCGAGATGCTCTGACCAAGACCCTCTCGAACTTAACCCCATCACAGAACTTTCTCGGGAAGAAGCGTTTTCCCCTTTTTCAGGTCCGGGACGATTGCACACGACCATCCTTTTCAAGTTCCGATTATCTACGTGCAATCTCCCGGGCCATTTTTTTGCTATTAACGCTGCGGTAAAACATTCCTTTTTTAGTAGACGAGTTTACAAGTAAACGAGTAGACGAGACAAGTTTCTCATGAAAAATATAAATTAGCAAGACATCTCTGTCTTGTTTACTTGTTCACTCGTTTACTTGTTTACTAAAATCGTTCATTTTCAAGACCCTACTCCTCCTCTACATCTAAAAACAGCGGCGTTTGCGTTTCGGCAATCATACGCTTTTGGAATTTATCGACCATTTGTTTCAGATAATCAAGGTCGTCCACCTTTTCCTCGCTCGTATTGGGCGGTGTGGGAATGGTGCAAAGGCGGAGCATACGCACGGTCTGCGCATTGACGTTCACGTAGAGGAAGTCGACATCGGGCTGCTCGATTTCCGTGCCTTTTGCAAAGAGGCTGCCGCGCCGCATCACCGTGACGCGCTGCGTCTTGGGGTTGTAAACGCCTTCGCGCGTAAAGAAAGCGTAGCCCATGCTTTGGAAAATGGCCGACATCTCCGCGAAATCCGTGTGCAGGCCGAAGAGACGCTTCATGAGGCGTGCGGTAGTCGTAGACACATGATGCAGTTCGTTCGCCATGTTTCGGTGATAGTTCGGCACCTTCGGCAGAAACGTCTGCACAAACTTTTTCAAGATGTACTCGCGCTGCTCGTCGGTGAAATTCTCTTTTTTCTTCATGACTCCATATTATATTATATTGGCTGGCATGCCGCTGCAAATATAGGCATAAGCCCCGACTTTTCTGTTTTCCTGCCACTAAAAAGTTTGCTCCAGCTGTTGCCCGCGCCGCCACCGGCGCAAACCATCATTCGTTCCTTCAGGCAAATTCTTATTTCCTCCTTTACATTTTTCCCTTTCTCCTTGATATTTTTTCCTATCTCCTTAATATTTTTTCCTGTCATATAAGAAAGTTTTTGTTACAAACTTTGTAACACGTATTACAAACTTTGTAACATGTATTAGCAAGTTTGTAACGGCCGTTACAAACTTTGTAACAAACTTTTTCTACGCAGAAAGTAAAAAATAGCTTGCTGAAAGGAAAAATTATCAAGGAGAAAAGAAAAAATAGCTTGGGGATAATCCGTTGGTTGAATGAGGAAGTAATCAGATTAAAGTATTAACTGCCTGGAAGGCAGTACGGAGCGTAGCGACGATAACCAGGGACGCAGTCCTCGGATAGGCGGAGCGAGGACGACGTGCCTGGAAGGAACTACGCCACAGGACAGGCATTTTCAGCATTGCCACAGGCGTAGTGCCTTCCAGGCACGTCGTCTTTGCCACGTAGTTCCGAGCACTTCGTGCCCGGTTATCGTCGCTACGCTCTGTAGTGCCTTCCAGGCACTTAACGCCCAATTCAACCAACACGCTCATACATATACAGAATGTATGCAGGCACGCGCCGATTGCCCGCCTTCGCGCCGAAGGTTTCTCCCGCTTCGCTCGATTTTCAGCCATTGCCTATAAGAAAATCGCGGCTTTTATTTTGCCCATCGGGCGGCAAAGCGTAACTTTGCACCGCTTATCAACTAAGACAGTTTACAAAAGAGTATGATAAACAGAGAAATGATCAGGCTGAAAGTGGTTCAGCTGACTTATTCGTTCTATCAAAACGAGGGTAAATCTTTGGACGTGGCTGAAAAGGAACTCAATTTCAGCATGAGCAAGGCTTACGAACTTTATCTCTATCTCCTGAGCCTCCTCGTGGAAATCCAAAAGTATGCCGCACGGCGCAATGAGCAGCGGCTCGCGAGAGAACAGCGCAGCGGCGCGGCCTCGAACAATTCAACCGACCAAATCCTTGCCGGCAACAAGTTGCTCCTCCTGCTCAGAAGCAACAAGGCGCTCAACGAATACATCGAAAATCAGAAAGCCGCCTGGGACGAGGAGGAAAATCTCGTGAAACGCCTCTACTCCGACTTTATCGACAGCGACATCTTCGGGCTCTATGTGGACAAGGCCGATTTCTCCTTCGCCGCCGACCGCGAACTGATTCGCAAATTCTATAAAACGTACGTCTGCGACAATGAGCACATCGACTCTATGCTCGAAGACCACAGCCTCTACTGGAACGACGACAAGGAAATCATCGACTCGTTCGTCTTGAAAACCATCAAGCGCTTCACGGAAGAGAGCAACGAGGAGATGCCCCTGCTGCCAGAATTCAGTTCGGAGGACGACCGCCGCTTTGCGCAGGACCTCTTCCACGCTACGCTTACGCGCGACGCCGAACTGCGCGGCTATATCCGCGACAACACGCGCAACTGGGAGTTCAACCGCCTCGCCGTGATGGATGTCATCATTATGCAAATCGCCCTCGCCGAGATACTCACCTTCCCCACCATTCCCCTGAGCGTCACGTTCAACGAATATCTCGACATCGCCAAGGTGTACAGCACACCCAAAAGCGCCTCTTACATCAACGGCATGCTCGACGGCATCGTGAAGAACCTCCACGAGCAGGGCATCGTGAACAAAACGAGATAATATTATTCACTAATCAATAATCGGGCGCAGCCTTTGCGCCCAAACATTCCCCAAGACCATGACTCTTTATTTATTGCAAGCCCAAGCACAGGGCGGTAGCGGCATGTCCATGATCCTTATGATGGTAGCCCTCTTCGCCATCATGTATTTCTTCATGATCCGTCCGCAAAACAAGAAGCAGAAGGAAATCGAGAAGTTCCGCTCGGCACTGTCCGTAGGTCAGGACGTTGTGACCATCGGCGGCATCTACGGCACGGTGCGCAGTATCGACGAGGCCGAAAACACCGTGACGCTCGAAGTGGCCACGGGCGTTAAGATGAAGTTCGCCAAGAGCGCCATCAATCCTTTGGCCGAGAAGAAATAACCTCTGCCGTCGGCCCTCGCGCCGCCACGAAACGATGACCGGTTTTACCGACATAAAACGGACAATCAAGGTTTGCTTTTCCCGAATGTGGGACAAGCAGGCTTTGATTTTTCTGTTTTTTCTCTGTCTCTCCACTGTCTTTTGGTTTTTCCAGGCCCTCAATGAAAGTTACGAGCGCGAGTTTGCCATTCCCGTGGAACTGCGCGGCGTGCCTAAGGGCGTGGTGGTGACGACAGATTTGCCCGAGGCGGTGCATGTGACGCTCGCCGACCGAGGCATCGTGCTCCTCGACTATGCTTACGGGCAGGATTTCACGCCCATTTACATCGACTTCGCCACCTACGCCAACGCCACCGGGCACGTGGTTATTCCCGTGTCGGACGTGCTGAAGCAAATCTCGTCGCAACTCTCGCAAGGAACGCGCCTTGTGGCGGCGAAGCCCGACAACCTCGAATTTTACTACAACTACGGCCTGTGCCGCAAGGTGCCCGTGCGGTTGCAAGGCGTGTACCGCCCCGACGAGACCCACTCGCTGACCGAAATTCACCTCAAGCCCGACAGTGTATTGGTCTATGCCTCGCGCACCCTGCTCGACACCATCACGGCAGCCTACGTACACCCGCTGAACCTCACGGCCATGACCGACACCGTGGTGCAGAAAGCACCGTTCGACCACGTGCGCGGCGCGAAGTTCGTGCCCGCCGAGACGGAGGTAATGCTCTGCGTGGACAGGTTGGTAGAGAAGACGGTGCAAGTGCCTGTACGGCAGGCCAACTTCCCCGCCACGAAGCAACTCCGCACGTTTCCCACGCAAGTAAGCGTAACGTTCCAAGTGAGCATGGGCATGTACCGCAGCATCACCGCCGCCAACTTCACCATATCCTTGGAGTACGAAGAACTCGTGGCGAGCAAGTCTTCCTCTTGCCGCCTCGCGCTGAAATCCGTGCCTCCCGGCGTGTCGCATGTGCGCATCCAGCCCGAGAGCGTGGAGTATATCATCGAAGAAATCCCAGAGGGCGAGGCATCTGAAACGAACTGAGCGATGCAGGAGAAGCGGATAAAGATAGGCGTGACGGGCGGCATAGGCAGCGGCAAGAGCCACGTGTGCCGGCTGTTGGAAGAAATGGGCTATCCCGTGTTCTACTGCGACGATGAGGCCAAGCGCATCATTCGCAGCGATGCGGAAGTAAAGGCCGCCCTGCGGAAAATTGTCGGTGAGAAGGTCTATGCGCCCGACGGCACGCTGGTGAAGCCCATGCTTGCCGCGCATCTCTGCAAGGGTCGCGAGGCTGCTGCGCAGGTAGATGCCGTGGTGCACCCGAGGGTGGCGCAGGCGTTTGAGGCATTTGCCGAAACCCATGGCGGCGCGGTGTTTATGGAATGCGCCCTGCTTTTCGAAGCCCGTTTCGACCGTTTCGTGGATTACAGTCTGCTGGTCAGTGCCCCCTTTGACGTGCGTTTGCAGCGCGTGATGCGGCGCGACGGCATCAGCGAGGCGTGCGCCCTGAAATGGATCGGGCTGCAAATGCCCGAAGAAGAAAAAGCGCGGCGTGCCGACTATGTGTTGCCCAACGCGGGCGGCGAGGACACGCGGCAGTTGCTTGAAGAATTTTTGGAGGAAATAACAACGGTCAGTAAATGACGTTATGCGGGCGTTTTACAAAACGCCCCTACTTAATATCAACAATCAAATCACAATTCAAACACACAATGAAGGACACAATCCTGGCCATTGCAGGCCGCCCCGGTTTATACCGTCTGATTTCCCAAGGTAGAGGTATGCTCATCGTAGAAAGCATCGACGCGCAAAAGAAGCGTATGCCGGCAGGCGCACGCGACCGCGTCACCGCCCTCAATGAAGTTTCCATGTACACCGAAGGCGAAGACCGCCCCCTCATGGAAATCTTCGATGCCATCAAGCAGCACGAAGGCGGAAAGGCAACCGGCGTGAACTACAAGGAAGCCACGAACGAAGAACTCGCAGAATTTATGGCCGCCGTCGTACCCGACTACGACCGCGACCGTGTGCATTACTCCGATATCCGCAAACTCATTCAGTGGTATAATATCCTCGTGGCCGGCGGCTGCACGGATTTCGTTGAAGCGGAAGAAGAAAAGGCTGAGTAGTAAACAAGTAAACGAGTATACGAGTAAACAAGACAAGTTTCTAATATAAAATATAGTATACAAGTTCGGCTTGCGCTCGCTACACGACATTTCTGTCTCGTCTACTTGTTTACTTGTAACTTGTCTACTAAAAAAAACAAATGATAAAAGGGGCGTATTGCGCGATACGTCCCTTTGCTTATGCAGACTATATGACACGCAACGGCATCTCCGTTTTCCGCCATCCCGTCTGGGTGGCGATGCTTGCGCTCACCTGCGCCGTTTTGTGGGGCTGGGCATACCCGCTCATCAAAATGGGCTTCGGCGCGCTTTGCATCACGCCCGAAATGACGGGATCGAAGATGGTATTTGCCGGACTGCGCTTCGCCCTCTCGGGACTAATCATCCTGATGCTCGCCGGAGGCAAGCGGCTCGATTTCAAACTGCGGCGCAAGGCCGATGCTTGGTATATTCTGCTCTATGCCCTGCTGAACACTTCGCTCCATTACGCCTTCTTTTACATAGGCCTGTCGCACAGCGAAGGCGCACGCGCAGCCATTCTCAATTCCCTCGGCACTTTTGCCGTGGTGATACTGGCCTGCCTGTTTTTCAAGTCAGATCGTCTCACCCCGCGCAAACTTGCGGGCTGCGCCGTGGGCATAGCGGGACTGCTGGCACTTAACCTCAACGGCGCAGCCTCGGGCAGCTTCACCTTTATGGGCGACGGCATGATAATCCTCAACGCCCTCTGCTCCGCTTTCGCCGGACTGCTTACGCGCGGCTTGGGGCAGCGAGTGAACGTGTTTGTCGGCACGGGCTACAGCCTGCTCTTCGGCGGCGCGATGCTCGTCATTCCGGGGCTGCTGATGCACGAACCGCCCGTCAGCCTCAACCTCGCCGGCGTGCTCGTGTTTATGGGGCTGGTGTTCATCTCCACCGTGTCGTTTGCCCTCTACAACAAACTCCTCACCTGCAATCCCGTGGGCAAAATCGCTATCTACAACAGCCTTATCCCCGTGGTGGGCGCGGTGACCTCCTGCCTCTGCCTCGGCGAGACCTTTTATGCGAAATATCTCCTCGCGGGCGGACTGGCCGCGCTGGGCATCTATCTGATAAACAGAGATAAGAAATAACGCTTATGCACTCATTCTCTAAAAATATATCCGCAGAACTTTGCCGCGAAGGCTTGATCAACCTGAAAATGACGGCGCGCGTGCTCGGCGTCCTGCTGCTCTTCGAGGCAGTGTTGCTGGGCATAGCCGGCGGCGTGTCGCTGATTTACAAGGAAGGCGATGCCATTTATTTTCTATACTCCATACTGATTACTGTGGCCTGCGGCTTGGGGCTGATGCTCTATGGACGAAAGGCTATGAAGATGATGGGGCGGCGCGACGCGTACCTCATTGTGGGCATCTCGTGGATACTCTTCACGCTGCTCGGCATGCTGCCCTTTCGCCTGGGCAACTATATCCCCAGCGTGACCGACGCCTTCTTTGAAACCATGTCGGGCTTTACCACCACGGGCGCAAGCATTCTCGACAACATCGAAGCCCTGCCCCACGGCTTGCTCTTCTGGCGCAGCCTCACGCAATGGATCGGCGGCCTCGGCATCGTGTTCTTCAGCATGGCGCTGCTGCCCATCTTCGGCGGCAGCGGGCAACTGCTCTTCATGACCGAATCCACTGGCGTGAAGCACATCAAAGTCCATCCGAAAGTCGCAGTTATGGCCCGCTACATCGGCTCGTTCTACATCGTTATCACCTGCATCGAAGGCGTGCTGCTGTGGGTGGGCGGCATGGAACCGTTCGATGCCATGTGCCACGCCATCACCACCACCGCCACGGGCGGCTTTTCCACGAAGCAAGCCAGCATTGCCTACTGGAACTCGCCGTTTATCGAGTACGTCATCACGGTCTTCATGTTTATCTCCGCTGTCAGCTTCCCCCTCTACGTGCTTGCCCTCAAAGGCCGTTTCCGCACCCTCTTTCGCGACGACGAGTTGCTCTGGTACATGAAATCTGTGTTGATTTTGACGGCCGTCATCTCCCTTGCCCTCATCTTCATCAACCAATATGATGTGGAAAAGGCCGTGCGCGCTGCTTTGTTCCAAGTGGTTTCAATACACACCTCTTGCGGTTTCGCCACCGACGATTACGCCCAATGGCCGCAATTCACCTGGCCTTTGCTGCTCTTTGCCATGGTGGCGGGCGGCTGCACCGGCTCGACGGGCGGTGGCGTCAAGAACATGCGCCTCTTGATAGCGTTCCGCGCCATCCGCAACCAGTTCCGCCAGATTTTGCACCCCCGCGCCATACTGCCCTTAAAGGTATCGGGCCAAATCATGGAGCCGCGCATCCTTACCACCGTACTTGTATTCATTGTCAGCTACATGACGTGCCTCTTCTTAGGCTGGCTGCTACTCATGGCCATGGGCCTGCCCTTTATGGAGGCATTCAGCACCGCCGTTTCGGCAATGGGCAACACGGGCCCCGCACTTGGCGCATACGGTCCGGCATACTCTTGGGCGGCGATGCCCGATGCCGCAAAATGGCTCACTTCGGCTCTGATGCTCATCGGTCGCCTCGAAATCTTCGGCCTGCTCATGGCCTTCTATCCCGGGCTTTGGAAAGAACATTAAGAACTTGCTTTAAGGCTTGGGCATACCGATTGTTGCCCAAGTCTTCATCTCACCTTTTTCATCAGAATAAATTAAAAAAGCATCGAGGCGGAGACCCGCTTTCTTTGCTTCTGCGAGCACGGTCTGCGCACGCTCCATGCCGCCCGACATAAAGGCGGTGGCAAAGGCATCGGCCTCGGCGCAAGTAGGCGCAACCACCGTAGCAGAGAGCAGCGAATGGGTGACGGGCTGCCCCGTGTGCGGGCTGATGGTATGGGCATAGCGTTTGCCGTCGACCTCATAATAATTATTGTAGTTGCCGCTGGTGGCCATCGCGCAATCGTTTACGGAGATGACCGCCGCGTTGTCTGCCGCGCCGGCTGCCTCTGAGGGGCGGCTCACGCCAATGCGCCACGCCTGCTTCTTGTCGTTCGTTCCGGCGGTTCGCACCTCGCCACCAATTTCTACCATATAATTATGCACGCCCTCGCGCCTCAGCAATTCAGCCACGCAGTCCACGCCGTAGCCTTTGGCTATTGCGCCGAAATCAAGCTTGACGTGCGGGTCGCGGCGCGTGACGATGCCCGCCTGGTCAATGTTTGCCTTTTGATAACCAACGAACTGCATGAGGCTGTCTATCATCTGCGGCGTCACGTTGGCGCGGTGCTCGAAGCCGAAGCCCCACGCGCTCACCAAGGGTTGCACCGTGGGGTCGAAGTCGCCGCCGGTAACCTTGCTGATGCTAAGGGCGAGGCGCATCACCTCGGCCAGCATCGTGTCGGCCTGCATGGTCTCGCCCCGGTTGATGCGGCAGAGCGTGCTTTGCTGATTGAAAAGCGAAAGGGAGTTGTCCACGCGCCGCAGCGTGTCGAGGATAAGGCTGTCGAGCGGCTGCGCTGCTTCATATTTGATGTGGTAAGTTGTGCCGAAGATGCTGCCTTCGGCAGTGCGGAATGTTGCCCTGGTGAGGCTGTTGCGGTTAAGCAAGATAAAAGCCGTGGCAACGATTAAGAAAAGGAGAAAGGCAATTTGCCGTTTTTTGAGTTGCATTTTTATGAGGTTTTATGCCAGCAAATGCTCGTATAGGATTTTGATGCCGATGATAATCAGGATAACGCCGCCGATTTGCTCTGCCGGCAACTTAATCAGTCTACCCACGCGCATGCCAATGAATTTGCCCGCCAGCGACAACAGCCAACTTGCGAAGCCGATGATGAGGCAGGGCACCAAGGCCTCGCCGAGCGTGAGTATGCGCAGGCCGGGGCGGAACGTGAAACCCACGGCGAGCGCGTCGATGCTCGTGGCCACAGAGAGCGTGAGCAACACGCCAATGCTGGAAGGATTAAAATGCTTCATGCCTTCCTGCTTGTGCATCGCCTCCCATATCATCTTGCCGCCGAGAAAGGCGAGCAGGCCAAACGCCACCCAATGGTCGTAGGCTTCTATATTGCCCACGAGCACCGTGGCGGCCAGCCAGCCGATGAGCGGCATGATTCCCTGAAACAGCCCGAAGAGCAAAGCCATGAGCCACACCTGCAAGCCCATGCGGCGCTCGATGATGCCACACGTGATGCTCACAGAGAAGCAGTCCATTGCCAGCGCAACGGCGATAAGCCAAATTTCCAAAGAGAAAAGCATAGGTAAGTAGCGGCGTCATGCAAAACGCCCGTGTAAATAGAGTTACAAGTCAAACACAAGGTTAAACGTGCCGCTGATGGCGTGGTTGCCCTGCTTGCCATAGCCCGGCACGTACCATGCAGACCCCACGTCAGCCTTTTTCTCATGAAGGCGCTGGCGGTAGCGCAGCGTCCAGCCTATGTGGAAGAAACGACAGATGCGCGCTTCCAGCCCGCCCGCCAGTTCCAGCCAATGCTGCCCGCCTTTCAGTCCGTGGAAACTAAACGGCATGGCATCGCCATAGACGGGGTCGGCGAGGTCGGGGCCGTCGAGGTCGTACTTGAAAGAGGTGAAGGCGTAGCGCAAGCCAAAGAAAATGCGGTTGCCCGACTTCTTGTCGTTCGCCACGTTGTAGTCGCAGCCGATGCGGAAGTAGGGCGCGTTGGATTTATAATGTATCTGCGTTGTCTCGTCCGTGTGGTCGCTCACGCCCCAGCCCACTTCGGCAATAGGGAAGAACCTGTTGCCGAGGTTTACGCGGAAGAATCCTTCGTACTGCCCGTAAGGCGCGAAGATGCCCATGGCTATGCCTACGACGTCGCCGCCCACGGCAAAGCCTTTGAGCAGTTTCCCCTCGTCGGCCTTTGCGGCAGCGGCGGCAGCCGCCTCTTTCGATTCATACTGAATGCCGCGCACGCGCTGCTGCGGCGGCACTGTGTCGGCGGTCGCCTTGTCGCGCTGAGCCATTGCCGGCAGGCAGAGGCTAATGAGCAGTAGAGCGAAGGAATATTTTAAGATTTTCAATATCATCGTAATCAACCGTTGTGCGTACAACCGACACGCTGTCGATTGTCAGCGGCAGTTCTGCCAAGGGGTGCGACGTCCAGCGCACGCCCTCAATGTTGTGGAACACCGAAGCGGGGCAGTCCACTGCCTCGAAGTGCACGCTGCTGCTGTGGGTAAGGAAAATAGTGTCTTCCGCCGCTTGCCCCGCTGCGCTCTTCAATTGGAAGAGCAGCGTATCCTGCCCCGTGCGGCTGCGCAGCGGCAAGAGGAGCGTGCCCGTGCCGATGGCGCGGTTCACGAGCACCGTGTCGCGGCCGGCGGGGCGTATGGTGAGCGTGTCGGTGAGGGAAAGGGCCTCGCCCGTCTCGGACGTGTAAAGCCCGCACTGCATCACCACCACGTTGTCGAGCGGACAGTCCATGCCGTCGCAACTTGCCGGCAGCAAGGCGGCAAGCACGGCGACGGCGCAAACCGCTGCCGCCATACATATATTATATATAAGGGTCTGGCCCTTGCGCATCATACTTCCTTCTCAATTTTATAATCATTGCGCCCCTCTGCGTTGCGGCTGATGAGTTCGCCGAGGAAGCCCGCCACGAACAGCTGCGTGCCGAGTATCATCGTAGTAAGCGCGATGTAGAAATAAGGCGACGAGGTGACGAGCGGCGCGGGCGTGCCGTTGCTCAATGCCACCAATTTAATCGCGCCCACTACGACCACTGCCACGAAACCGAGGAAGAACATAATCGAGCCGAGAAAACCGAACACGTGCATCGGCTTCAGCCCGAAACTGTCCATGAACCACAGCGAAAGCAAATCAAGATAGCCGTTCACGAAGCGGTTCAGCCCGCCAAACTTCGTTTTGCCAAACTTGCGCGCCTGGTGGTGCACTACCTTCTCGCCGATTTTGGCGAAGCCGGCATTCTTGGCCAGGTAAGGGATGTAGCGGTGCATCTCGCCGTACACCTCGATATTCTTTACCACATCAACGCGATAGGCTTTTAGCCCGCAGTTGAAGTCGTGCAGGTTCTTGATGCCGCTCACGCGGCGCGCTGTGGCGTTGAAGAGTTTGGTGGGAATGGTTTTCGAGAGCGGGTCGTAGCGTTTCTGCTTATAGCCGGAAACGAGGTCGTAGCCGTCCTCCGTAATCATGCGATACAGTTCGGGGATTTCGTCGGGCGAGTCCTGCAAATCGGCGTCCATTGTAATCACCACGCTGCCCTGCGCCGCGCGGAAACCGCAGAACAGGGCGGGCGACTTGCCATAGTTGCGACGGAACTTGATGCCGTGCACGCAGGCGTCCTTCTGTGCCAGCCCCTCGATGACTTGCCAAGAAGAGTCGGTGCTGCCGTCGTTCACAAAAATAATTTCGTAGGTAAAGCCGTGCGCCTGCATCACGCGCACAATCCAATCGTAAAGTTCCGGCAGACTCTCGGCCTCGTTGTAAAGAGGCACGATCACCGAGATATTGTATTTTGCTTCCATATAAAGATGAATTAGCGAGATTTATTTCCTTTCCTTCTGCACACAATGCCCACGAAGAGCGCGATGACGGGCGTGGCAAACATGGCCATGTAGAGCGAGGCGGCGGCATAGCCAGCCGGGCCTACGGAGCGCAGGGCGTCGGGCAAGCCTTCCAGTCCGCCTTCTCCGCTGGCGGCATTCAGCTGCTCCAACAAGCCGCTTTCTTGCAACGCCTGCTGCAACTCGGGCTGGGAAAGCGCGGCGGCGTAATCGCTAAAAATTGCGCCATTGTCGAAGTAGCGCAAATACACGAAGATGCCCACCGCCACCCAGATGGAGGCGTAGAAGCCCATGAAAAGCGTGTGCGTGAAACCGCGCCCAAACGAGAACGCGCCATCCAGGCCAGCCACGCTGCGGCGGAAGCGCCAGGTCAGCACCACGCCCAGCACAGGTCCTGCCAGCGTCATGAGCATAAGCAGGTTGGAGCAAAGCACGGAACTGAAAGAATAACGGAAAGCCACGAGCGAAAGCCAACCCCACAGGCCGAGCCACAAGCCATTCTGCATGGCGTAGGCATTGGTCTGCTGAAAAGTATTGTTGTCTTGGGGAGTTGTCATCATAAAAAAGACCACGGAAAGTGCGAAAAACGACTTAATTATCTTACGTGCAAAGTTACGCAGATTTTGCGAAACATTCTTTGCTACACGTATTTTTCTGCTACGACAAAGCCCCTTCCCCGATTTTTTAGAGAGCAAAACGGGCGCGCCGTCGGCGTGCCCGTTGCTATATATATATAAATATGTATGCGTTTTATCTGCCTCGAGTGTAACTGATATCGTAGAAGCAGGCATAGACATTGGCGGAAGCATTGATTTGTCCCTGCGTGCTGGGCACGATGACGCGCACGCGCGCCACTTCTTCGTCTTCGCTTTCCTGGCGGCCGAGGTTAATGTATTTCAAAGGTATCAACCAGCCGGCGGGAACGGTGGAGGTGTCGTAAGTATTCTTCATCACGCCGCTGAGGAAGGAGGCCTGAATGGTGCCGTAGGAGTTAGAGCAAGTCATCACGTCGGGCATCACGGCGTAAGAGTTAAGCACGTTGGTGCTGCGTATGTAGGCGGAGGCGATGTCATACTCGGTGTAGCGCACGAGCACCGTGGCGGTCTCACCTTCGGCAAGGGGCTTTCCGGGGCCTTTGCGCATGATTTGCATGTACACGCCGCTGCTGTTGAATAGTACGTATTCGTTGCGCGAGACATCGGTGGTGTAACCCTTTGCTGCGAAGTCGCTCTCGGAGATTACGTTGATGCCGCCGGGCACGTTGATGCTATACGTGTCGGAGTTCGTGTCGGTAAGGCTGACGCCGGTATTGAGGAAATTCTGTATCTGCTGGTTTTCCTTCTCGCGGCGGTCGGCATAAGTTTCTTCATCGTCGCAGGAGCAAAACAGACCTACGGCGGCGAAGACAAACAGTAAGAATAAGGCAGGATAATGCTTCATAATGAGAGAAAATGCGGTGCAAAAATACAATTTATTTCTTAGATTTCTGCACTATCTGCGCAGGGAAGTATAAAAAAAGCGCAAGCGGCGGCGTGTCACACGTCCCCTACTTGCGGGCTTGCTGCAAATAATTCTTTACAAAGGGATTGGAGAGAAACTCTACGGGGGCAGCCTGCACGATGCGCGTAATCTGCGATGTCATCACAGGTGAGGGGTATTGGCTGCACATAAGCATGAACACGCCAGGACCGAGGGGGTTGTCGTAGTTTTCGGTGACGAATTGCACATCGAGGTCTTCAGACTGTCTGTTGAGTTTGGCAAGGTGCCGACCCACGGCTTTGTCGATGTCGTCGGGCGAGGCACCGGCATACATCATGCGCATGCTTTTGCGGTGGAGCTCCCAAATCTCGTTGTCAAGGCGGTTTTTTTCTCTGAAAAACTTATAGAGTTTGTCGTTGAGCGGGCCGCCGGACACGCGCTGCTCCACGTTGTCGACCTGCACGGAGAGTTTGCCGTTTTCGAGCACCACGGGCATCACGCAGTCGCCTTCGGAATAGAGCAGTGCCATCATCACGGAGTCTACGTCGCCGTCGAAAGAGAAGCGTCCGTGCTCCATGCGGCAGGAGTCGAGGCAAACGGTGGAGGTTTGCACGGTGGCGAAACCGTCGGGCGTAAGGCGGAGGTACATCATCCGTCCGTCGAGGGAGGAAACAGAGGATTTGCCATCGATATTATATTGCTCCGCGCAGGAAGTGAGGAGCAAGGTTGCGAATGAGAGGAGCAGATAAAAGTATTTGGGCATACTTTAGGGAGGTTCTAAAAATTACGCTTTTCAGGGAGGTTTATCAGGTACTATTTCGGCTGCTTTTTGCTTTTTAGAGCGACCTTTTGTAAGTTTTGGCAGTCGCATAGCTCGCTATGCTCCTTTCGCAACTTACAAAATCTCATCTCTAAAAACTCAAAAATCAGCTCGACATAATTTTTAGAGCCTCCCTAAAAGAGTTCTTGCTTTCTGGCTGCAAATATACAACGTTCCCTATGAATCATACATTATGATACGTGAAAGTTGCTCTGAAATAAGTTTTTTTGAGAATTGAACCACGAAAAAGGAGAAATACGTTGCATTTTTTTACATATAGTCAGCGGGGAGAGATATAGAGAGATGCCTGGAAGGCACTACGGAGCGAAGCGATGGTAACCGGGGACGAAGTCCTCGGAGAAGGTTGTTGCTATGGTTCTGCCTGGAAGGCAGTACGCCGGTGGCAATGTATAAAGAGCATGTCCTGTGGCGTAGTGCCTTCCAGGCACATCGTCCTCGCATCGCTTATCCGAGGACTTCGTCCCCGGTTACCATCGCTTCGCTCTGTACTGCCTTCCAGGCAGATAGCACACCAATCTCGCCATCATTTCATATTATAATGATGCCCCTACCCTACCATCTCTTGCATCACTTTGAGGGCTTCGCCTACGCTCGGCACGTCGGCGAAGGACATGCGCAGGCGTTCGCCCACATTCTGCATTTTGCAACGGCGGAAGTTGGCGGTGGCATAAGTAAGGATGCGGTCGAAAAGTTCGCTTTTGTAGAAGGGGCTGTCGGAATGGACGAACATGAGGATCATCTTGCCGTTTTTCAAAATCAGGCGCTCCACGCCGGCGCGGCGGCCGAGGCGGCGCAGGGGCACGATTTGCAGCAAAGCCTTTCCCTCCTCGGTCATCGGACCGAAGCGGTCCTCCATGCGCCGGCGGAACTGCTCCAAAGCCTCGTCGGAGTCGATGCTGTCGAGCTCGCGATAGAGAAGCATGCGCTCGCTGCTGCCCGGCACGTAGGTTTCGGGGAAGAAAGCGCGGAGGTCGCACTCTACGTTGCACTCGTCCACAAAGGCATCGCCCTCTGCCTTGGCGGCTGCATCGGGCTCGTCGGCATAAAGATTGGCAAACTCGTCGTTTTTGAGTTCGGCCACGGCCTGAGAGAGGATTTTCTGATAGGTTTCATATCCGAGGTCGGCAATAAAGCCGCTCTGCTCCGCCCCGAGCAGGTTGCCCGCGCCGCGAATGTCGAGGTCCTGCATGGCGATGTGTATGCCGCTGCCGAGGTCGCTGTAATTTTCTATGGCCTGCAAGCGGCGGCGCGCGTCGTCGGGCAGGAGGGAAAGCGGCGGGGCGAGGAGGTAACAGAAGGCCTTGCGTGACCCGCGCCCCACTCGGCCGCGCATCTGGTGGAGGTCGGAGAGGCCGAAGTGGTGCGCCGCGTCGATGATTATGGTATTGGCGTTGGGAATATCGATGCCGTTTTCCACGATGGTGGTGGAGATGAGCACGTCGTAGTCGTGGTTGATGAAGTCGGTGACAATCTTTTCCAAGCGGTCGGGCGGCATCTGTCCGTGCCCGATGCAGACGCGGGCGTCGGGCACCTGCCGCTGCACCACGGCTTGGAGATTGGGCAGCGCGGAAATGCGGTTCGACACGATGAAGACCTGCCCGTTGCGGCTCATCTCAAAATTGACGGCCTCGCCGATCAGTTCGGCGTTGAAGGTGTGCACCTCGGTCTGTATGGGGCGGCGGTTGGGCGGCGGCGTTTGAATGACGGAGAAGTCGCGCGCCCCCATCAGGGAGAATTGCAGCGTGCGCGGGATGGGCGTGGCCGACATGGTGAGCGTGTCGATGTTCACGCGCAGCTGGCGGAGTTTTTCCTTGACGCTTACGCCGAATTTCTGTTCCTCGTCGATAATGAGCAGCCCGAGGTCGTGCCACTGCACGGACTTGCCGATGAGTTTGTGCGTGCCAACGAGAATATTGATTTTCCCCTCTTTTAGGTCGGCGAGCACGGCTTTGGTCTGCCCCGTGGAGCGGGCGCGGCTGAGGTAGTCCACGCGTACGGGGAAGTCTTTGAGGCGGGCGGCAAAGGTCTTGTAGTGCTGCAAGGCGAGCACCGTGGTGGGCACGAGCACCGCCACCTGCTTGTTGTCGCAGGCGGCTTTGAGGGCGGCGCGGACGGCAATCTCCGTCTTGCCAAACCCAACGTCGCCGCACACGAGGCGGTCCATCGGCTTGCGGCTTTCCATATCGGCCTTCACCTCGGCAGTGACGCGGAGTTGGTCGGGAGTGTCCTCGTAGGCGAAGCCGGCTTCCAGTTCGTGTTGCAGGAAGGAGTCTTTGCTAAACGCGAAGCCCTGCTCCTCCTTGCGCCGGGCATAAAGCCTGATGAGGTCGCGGGCGATGTCCTTAATCTTCTTCTTGGTGCGCTCCTTGAGTTTTTCCCACGCGCCCGTGCCGAGGTGGCTGAGCTGCGGCGGGGTACCCTCGTTGCCCTTGTATTTGCTAAGTTTGTGGAGGGCGTGAATGGAGACGAACACGGAGTCGTCGTTTTTGAAGGCGAGTTTGATGACTTCCTGCATCTCGCCGCCCGCGCCGGGAATGCGCACCAGTCCTACGAACCGCCCGATGCCGTGGTCAATGTGCACGATGAAGTCGCCCGGCTTGAACTGCATCAGCTCTTTGAGCGTCAAGGCCATCTTGGAGTCGCGGGCGTGGTCGGAACGGAGGTTGTATTTGTGGAAACGGTCGAAGATTTGGTGGTCGGTGAAGAAGGCGAGGCGCAGCGTCTCGTCGACAAATCCCTCGTGCAGCGTCTTTTTCACGGCCTCGAACGGGTCGGCGTTGATTTCTTCAAAGATGCTTTTCAGGCGGTCGGTCTGCTTCTCGCTGTCGGCAAGGATAAAGACGCGGCAGCCCGAGAGGCGCAGGTCGCGGAGCGTTTTGGCCAGCAGTTCAAAGTTTTTGTGGAAGAGGGGCTGGCGCGCGATTTGGAATTTCACGGTGGCAGCCGCCATGCCGAGGGTGTGCGCCCCGATGCAGATGCGCTGTAAATGCGCCAAGCCGTGCAACAGGGTGTCGCCGCCCGTGAGCAGGCGCTCGCTTTGCAGCTTGCGGCGCATCTCCTCGGCCTCCGCCTCGCTGGTGGCCTGCTCTATGACGGCCTGCCGCGAGAAGCCTTCGCGGTAGATGCGCTCCACCTCGTCGTGAACGAAGGCGAGGTCGCGCACCACGAGGCAGGCATCGTCGGGGAGGTAGTCGGTGAATGGCACCAACTCGCCTGCCGCGCCGCCGATGTCGGACACGATGTCGGCAGTCTGCAAACGCTCTTGCGACAACTGGGTGCTGACTTCGAAGGTTCGGATTGAGTCGACCTCATCGCCGAAGAAGTCTATGCGGAAAGGATATTCGGAGGAAAAGGAATAGACATCGAGGATACTACCGCGCACGGCATATTCGCCCGGCTCGTACACGTAGTCCTTGCGCTTGAAGCCCAGCGCGAGGAGGTTGTTGGAAATCTCCGTGAGGTCGCGGCTCTCGCCTACTTTGAGCGAGAAGGTGCGCTCTGCCACGCTCTGCGGCGGCGCGACGCGCTCTGCCATGGCGGCGGGAAAGGTGACAATATATAATAGGTTCGCCGGGGCATCTGCTTTCCGATATTCCGAAAGCCGGTTGAGCACGTCGGTGCGCAGTATCTCGTTGGCAGCATCGTGCTGCGCGTATTTCACGGCGCGGCGGTAGGTGGAGGGATAGAAGCACACGGTGTCGTCGCCCAGCATCTGGTGCAGGTCGTGATAGAAATACCCGGCTTCTTCCTCGTCGTTGAGCACGAAGAGGAAAGGACGCTGCACGGCGCCCCGATGGGCAAGGGCGGCGAAGGCGACGGGTGCGGACGAGGCATGCAGCCCCTCGCAGTGCGTCAGCACGGGCTGCCCGTCTTGCAACACTTTGGCAAGCGCGGCCACGCCGGGGTGGGCGGCATAAAGCGGTAAAAGGTCTTCTATCTGCATGAGGGTAGAAATATTTAAGATAAAAACCAGATAAAACACTTGCTACGGGTGAAGCCCTTTCGGGTTCGCCGCTGCGCCTAATACCGTGCTAAAAGCCTGTCGGCTTTTGCGCGTTATTAGGTGCAGCAGCTACGGCCGTTAGAAACGGCCGCTTCACCCGCAGCAAGGGAAAAACCATTAAAAACCCGTGAGACCTTGATGCAATCACAATTCCATTAAATTGGTTACCAATTGGAACGGGGTTTTTCATGGTTTTTACCTTGCATCGTTTGAAGCGGGCGGAAACCGACCGCAGCCGCAAAGACTAAGGACGAGCAAAAGCCCAAAGGCTTTAATGCTCGGCATTAGGATTGGCGGCGTAGCCCAAGGGGCTTCAAACAATGCAAGATGTTTTTCAGGGTTTTTATCAACCAAGGCAATACTAAATCGTTAATATCAGAATACAAAAGCGGGCACCGGGCTGTTGGCCCGATGCCCGTTATGATAGAAAGTGAGTTTCTTGTTTAGAACTGGTAGCGGTGGTCTACTACTTCGGCCTTCTTGGTCATCAAGTAGGTGAATACGGAATTGTAGGTGCGCTGACCGGCGGTCTGGCCGAGGCGAGACACTTCGGAAGCTTCGTCGAACTTCTCCGCGCCCTTGCTCTTGCCCGTAACCTTAACCATATACACGGCGCCAGCACCTACAACAGGAGCGGAGCATTTGCCAACGGCGGTCTTGGCAATCGTGCCGGCAAGGATAGGCTCGGGTGTACCAACGCCCATCAACTGGGGATAGCCTGCGAAGGTCTGGTTGGGCAATGCTTCCTTGATTGCGCCCTTCTGCTTCATCACGTCTTCGAGCGTCTTGGCGGCTTTGAGGCGTTCGGCAATGAGGGCACCCTTCTTCTGCTGCTTCACAACGGTGGTGAGGAACGTCTTGACGTCGGCGTTGTCCCAAGGCAGGTAGCCTTTTTCGTTGGTAGCCTTCACAAGCACCACGAGCAGGTGGTCGTTGCTGCGGCCGCATTCGTAGAGGCGAGAAACGTCACCAGCCTCAGCCTCGTCGAAGATCCAGCGTGTTGCGTCCTTGGCCTGCGAGCCGCCGATGCGCTGCGGGATAAAGTTGTTCATGGGGCTGTAACCCGTGAGGTCGGTTACGACGTACGTGTTCTTGGAGGCATTTTTCTCGATGTCCTCAATCGTCTTGTTCTCGGCGAGGAAGCGGTTGAACTTGCTCAACTCGTTTTCGTAGGTCTTCTTGGAGAAGTTGAGCGTGCATTTCACGATGGCCACCTTATACTTCGTCACGATGTTGCGACGGTCGAGTACCTGTGCTACCACTGCGCCCTGGTCGTTGGCAATGATGTCGGCAGAGTTTGCGGGAATGGTGTAGAGCTTGTTGAGATAGAACGCATTTTCATCGTTCAAGCCAAAAGTCTCATACTGTGCAGAGGTGAGCCATACGGAGTCGGTGCGCTGACCGTACTTTTTGGCGAGTTCGGCAAAGGAAGCACCGCCTTTGAGTGCCGTGAGAATGCTGTCGGCCTGTGCCTTGCGCTTTTCGGGCGTTTCGGCCACGCTGACAATCTGGCGGTAAAGGATGGAGTCGGGTGCCTGAATTTTCGACACGAGCTTATAGGTGTTGATCGTGTTGTCGGAAGCGTTATAATAGGTTGCCTTCACGCTGCCAACTGCCACAGAGTCGAGGTCTTTGTAAATGTCGTACATGCGCTGGAAAGCCTTTTTGCTCATCGCGAGGTCGGAATACTGAACCTCCGAACCGCTCTTGCGCACAACGGCTGCCACGTCCTCGCCCGCTGCAAGTTCTGCCTGCAAGCCCTGCACTTTGGCCATGAGGGCGGCGCGGTCTTGGGCGGAAGCCACTACGGCCACATCAATCAGTTTGATGTCGCGCGTTTCGGCGGGGCTGTAAAACTGCGTCTTGTAAGTCTTGTAGGCTGCCTTGAGGTCGTCATCGGTCACGGTGATTTCCTTATCGTCGATGCTGCTGTAAGGCACGGCGGCGATTTCAGCGTTGGTCAGTTCAGCGCGCTCGTCGAAATTCATCTTAGCCGAAACGGGGTTAGAGATGTAACCCATGGCAAAGAGCATGTTGAACTTGTTGTTGAGCAATTCCTGGCGGAGCTGCTTTTCGGTGTAGGTCCAAAGGTTCTTGATGATTTCGAGCTGTTCCACGGCTTCGCCGTTCTGTGCCTGCTTGGCCTGTGCCACGGTCTTGTCGTAGTCTTTGAGGAAGGCCTGAAGCTGTGCGAGGTCAAACTTGCCCGTCTGCTGGTTGGGGAAGATGCTGGCCATCATTTGCAGCGACTGTGCTTCGCCGTTGCGGAGTGCTTCCTGCACTTCGCCGTCGGTCACGAAGAGGCCAAGTTTATCGGCTTCGTGCTCGATGATTTTGGAAGAAACGAACTGCTGCCACACCTGGTCGCGGATTTGCTCCGTCTCACTGTCTGTGAGCGTGCCTTCCTGACCTTGCATCTGCTTTTGCAGCTTGCGGAATTCGAGCTGCTCGTCCACAAGGTTCTGGAAATCCTGAATGGAAAGTTTTTCTCCATACACTTCGCCCACCTGACTGCGGTTGATGGCGGAGGTAGTTTCGATGGAGCGGAAAAATTCTTCAGCAATGAAAGCAAAAAGAGCCAAGCCGAGCACACCTACGAGCAAGGCGCCTTTCTTTCTGATGGATTGTAATGCTGCCATTTGTTTTGATTTATTTTTATGATTATTATTTGTGCGTGTTATGTCCGCAAATGCGCCTTATCTTATATGGAAAGGGCATTTATGACGCGCAAAGGTAGCAAAAAAAAGGGAATATGTGCTTTATCTGCCTATTTTTTTGCCTTTTGCTGCGCAGAGAGTGTGTTTTTCACCTCCACTTTCTGCTGACCGGAAGGGTGCTCTTTGCCGCGCGGCTGTGCCTTTTCGCGGAGCGGCGGGAGCGTGTCGGGCGGCGTGGCCTCGGAGGCGGTGCCTGCCGGTGCGGCGGGCGCGGCGAGGGGGTCGCCCTCCTCTTCCATGGGCGCGAAGCCGCGGCTGCGCTTCACGTAGAAACTTTGTACGCGCTGGTCGGTTACGAGGGCGCGGAGGTAATCGCCTTCAATGTCGCGGTCGGGCTTGATGAGGTGGAAATAGACATCGGTTTTCAGTTCGCCGCTCTGCACGTCCCAGAAGAGTTCCTCGGTGGTGAGTTGCGTACCGTCCTCTTTGTCAATCAGTTCCACGTGTCCGCGCAATTCCCAAAGGCGTTGGTCGTAGAAGTAGGCGGTGTCGGCGGTGATATACATGTTCACCTTGAACTTGCGGTCGTAGCGTTCGAGGAAAATCCCTTTGGGAAATTCCCAGCGTTCGGGCTTCGTCTTGTCGAACACCTGCCATTCCTCCGTGATGACTTTGTATTTGATAAAGCCCGAGTCGGAAATGAGTTTGCTCACGCCGTAACTGACCATCACGGGCAGGGAGTCGCGGTTGCGCACCGCGTCGCCCATCGGCGGCGCTTCCGTGCCGCAGCCTGCGAGCACGCCGGGCAGCACGGCTGTAAAGCAAATCAGCACTGCCAGCCACGCGCCGCGCACAGCACGAAAAAAGGTCGCCGCCACGCCTTTCGGGGCATGGTGGCAACCAAGTTTGTTACCTCTATATATATAATATTGTGTAGGTAGCGCCATTGCTAATTATTCTGCCTTCCATTTCATGAACCAGCGCTCGTTGAAGGTGATGCCGACGGAGAGGCGCAGGTAGTTTTCCTTTATCATGCCGGGCGATTTTGGCTCGGCGTGCTCGTATTGGAACGCCACGTTGAGGAAGGTGCGGTTGTTGTGGGTATTGATAATGGGGAACGCCGCGCCCACGGAGGCGCAGTAGTCCGCCGGCCCTTTCTGCCCGTTTACTTTGGCGTAGGGCGTGCTGTAAGAGAAGCCCGCGCGGTAGCGTATCTTCTTGCGCTTTTTCAGTCCCTCGGGTTCCGGCACATATTCCGCGCCCACCGTGAACACCTGCTGGTCATCGTAGGCACCCGTCTGCGACACATAGTGTTGCTGGCCGTACTCATCGGTCATGAGCATGGGCGACTTGGCCTTGCTCCACAACTTCATGGTGTAGTCGAAGCCCACGCGCAGGCGGCCTTTATAGTCCCACGCCACGCCGGCGCCGATCGTATGTGGCAGGTCGTAGCCGTGGGAGGCAACAAGCGTGTCGGTGGCACTTGACGAACTCGACACTATGTTTTGGTTGTAATAGAAGGCATCGGAGCGCAGGTTATGCCCGAGTCCGTAGGTCACGCCAAAGGTCAGTGCATGGTTTTTGTGCAGGCGGTGTTGGTACTGCAAGCCGAAGTCGGCCTTGAAGGTGCGCATATCGGTGTCGTAGATTTGCTGCACTTTGTTGATAGTTGCATCGCTGTATTCGGCGTACACCGTGTGGTAGAGGTTGCCCCAAAGGTAGCCGATGTTTGCACCAATCGAAAAGCCCTTTGCGGGCGACCAGCCCAGACCTGCAAAGGCTTCGTGCAAACCGCCGTCGCCTTGGAACGTCTGGGTCTGCGTCACGCCCGTGCCTGCCATAGAGGAGAACGAACTGTAACTTGTTATCTTGTAACCGATGGTGCTAAACGGGCGCAGGCCGAGCGCAACGCCGAGTTTCGGAGCCACGCGGAAGCCCATCGTGACGTAGTCCACGGAAGTATTCTTGGCGTTGAGTTTCTGGTTGCCTGCATCGAGGTTGGCGTTTTGAAACGATGCGCCGAAGTCGAAGAGGAAGGTCAGGGAGTCGATGGCGGAATACGACGCGGGGTTTTGCGTATTCAGTTCCGTGCCGTTGCGCATACCGTATGCCAATCCCGACATGCCTTTGTTGAATGCGCCCGCACCGTCGCCTAGCAGGCCGAAGCCGTAGCGCGAATAGGGCGAGTTGCTGCCGTTGGTCTGCGCCTGCGCCGCGATTGAGAGCAGGGCGAGGGCAAGGAGTATGTAGTTTTTTTTGAGATGCTGCATCATGTATATAATAATATTGTGTATTTCAAATTATGATAAGTTGGTCGGAAAGACCTTGCTGCAATGATTTCGGATAAAAACCATGAAAAACCGCTTGCTTCGTTTGAAGCCCAAGGGCACGCCGCCGATCTTAATGCCGAGCCTGTGAGCCTCACGGCTCAAGCTCGCCCTTAATCCCTTCGGCTGCGGTCGGTGCCCGCCCGCTTCAAACGCCGCAAGGGAAAAACCATTAAAAACACGTGAGACCTTGATGCTATCGAGATTGCAACGGTATTTATTTCATTGCAACGGGTTTTTCTTGGTTTTTCCCTTGTTCTGTGTGGGGCGGTCGGGCACCGACCGCCGCCTTATCGGATAGGACGTGAGACGGGAGCCGACAGGCTCACAGGCTCGGGGACTATCCGATAAGGCAAGCGACAGCCCACACAGAACAAGCGGTTTTTACTGGTTTTTATCTGATTCCGCCATCATGGTTTACCCGACAGAGGTTTCCAAGTTCGGCGCAACGTTATACCTCAATATCTCCGCCAGCCCGATTTCCACGAGCCGTGGCTCTATGATAGCACGGCCGCCGTAGGGCAACGTGTCCAGGCGGCAGGCATCGCCGCCCGTGAGGAAGGCAAAGGCATTTTCACCGGCCTGAGTTGCGAAGAAGCGGCGCAGATAACTGTCGGCCTCGCCCCTGATGCCCGTGAGCGCACCGCTGCGCAGGGCTTCCGTCGTGTTGCGCCCCCATTCGGGCACCGCGCCGTCCATATCAGCGAGCGGCAGGCGTGCCGTGAGCGCGTGCATGGCTTTGAGCCGCATTTCCAGTCCGGGAGATATGTTGCCGCCAAGGTAACGTCCGTCAGCCGTCACGCGGTCAATCGTCATGCAACTGCCGGCATCGATGATCAAGAGTTCGCTTCCCGGCTTCAGCGCGGCGGCTCCCACGGCGGCTGCCAAGCGGTCTGCCCCGAGCGTTGCGGGCGTTTCGTAGGCGATGCTCAAAGGCGTGGGCGTCAGCCCCGTCACTTCCAGCGGGTTTTCTATGATACCCGTCAGCGCACGGCGCACATCTGCCGCGCCCTTGCCCACCGTGGCGAAGGCGCAGGCCGCGGGCCGTGCCTCCTGCGCGTAGCGGCGCAGCGCCTCAAAGTCTCCCCCACCCCACTTGCGGCCGTCCACGCGCTGCCGCCCGTTGTAGAGCGCGGCCTTCATAAACGTGTTGCCGATGTCGAGGATAAGGTTCATGCGATGCGGAAACGGGGCTTTCCTTATAGGGAAAACCCAATTTAGGTGCAAATTTACGGCAAGAGAGCCATACCACCAAATTTTTTGCTTTCTCATCGAGTGTTTTTGCCGCCGTGCGCCCCGCCGTTTTGCGTAAATAATAAATTCAAAACACTTTTTGGCATTTGGCGGCTCGGCAAAAAAGGATTAACTTTGCTGTGTAAGCAAGGAAGGACGGCGCGGGCCGCTCTTCCTTCTTTTTTGTGCCGTGCAACTATCAGGGAGCAAAGAAAAAGTTTCTCCGTGATCGTAAAAATTATCAGCAAGGTCGTGGAAACTATCAGCAAGGTCGTGAAAACTTTCAGCAGGCTCGTAAAAATTATCTTATAGGATAGTGAAAATTATCTTATAGGATAGTTTTTGCGCTCATATAGGATAGTTGCTGCGGTCTTATAGGACAGTTTTTCGCCTCCTGCAAATCGTTTTTCTTTCCTGCCTCAAAATTTTCCGCCAAACGCTCAACCGTTATATTTTCCTAAACTTTCGTAAAATCTTGCCGGGCGGCAGAGTTAATGATTGCAAAGGCCGTTGGCACGCTCTGCGCAGGGAGTTGCCGCGCGATTACAATATTTTGCACATGGCGTGCCTGCCTTTCTTTATGATTTTGTACTTTTGCAATACGCTTCGGGGGTGATGATTGCTACGTTGAAGTTGGAAAAATTTCGACAACTGGTTTGGGCGGGCTGAAAGCCCAGTTGTTGCCCATAGCCCAGGGCAACGCCCTGGGTGAACGGATGCCGCGATTAATACATTCGGCATTTTTGAGCCGAGGCTCAAAAATGCCACGCGCGAGAGCGCGTAACCCCAAAACGGCACACGGGGCGTTGCCCCTCATAAAGAAGGCTGCTCTTTCAGAGCGCGACACTTTAATCAATGCATTCGCTGTCCCCAGGGCGTTGCCCTGGGCTGGGGGCAACAACTGGGCTTTCAGCCCGCCTCAACCATTGCAAAACGCCCCTACTTTGCTACACAATTACATATAATATATATGACACCTCTTGCAGAACGCTTGCGCCCGCGCACGCTCGACGAATACGTCGGCCAGCAACACCTCGTGGGACAGGGTGCGCCGCTGCGCCGCATGATCGACTCGGGCCACGTGAGTTCATTTATACTCTGGGGCCCGCCGGGCGTGGGCAAAACCACGCTGGCCAACATCATAGCACGCCGCCTCGACGTGCCCTTCTTCACGCTCTCCGCCACCGCCGCCGGCGTGAAGGAGGTGCGCGAAACGCTCGACCGCGCCGCCAAAAGCAAATTCTTCGCCACGCAAAGCCCGCTGCTCTTCATCGACGAAATCCACCGCTTCTCGAAGTCGCAGCAGGACTCGCTTCTCAATGCCGTGGAGACGGGTGTGGTGACGCTCATCGGCGCCACGACGGAGAACCCCTCTTTCGAGGTGATCCGCCCGCTCCTCTCGCGCATGCAGGTCTACGTGCTCCAGCCGCTCGGCAAGGACGACCTCCTCGCCCTGCTCCACCGCGCGCTCACGGAGGACGAATATCTCAAAGACCGCAACATAGAGATTAAGGAGCACGAAGCGCTGCTGCGCTACAGCGGCGGCGACGCGCGCAAACTGCTCGGCCTGCTCGACCTCGTAACCTCTGCCGACCCCGACGCGGAGCGGCTCTCCGTGACCAACGAACTGGTCACCTCGCTGCTGGCCTCCTCGCCCTCTGCCGCCGCCTACGACAAGCAGGGCGAGATGCACTACGACATTATCTCGGCTTTCATCAAAAGCATACGCGGCAGCGACCCCGACGCCGCACTCTACTGGCTGGCGCGTATGATTGAGGGCGGCGAGAAGCCGGAGTTCATCGCCCGCCGCCTCGTGATCAGTGCGGCGGAAGACATCGGCCTGGCCAATCCCAACGCGCTGCTGCTGGCCAACGCGGCGTTCGATGCGGTGCACAAGGTGGGCTGGCCCGAGGGCCGCATTCCGCTGGCGGAGGCCACGGTGTACCTCGCCACAAGCCCCAAGAGCAATTCGGCATATATGGGCATCAACCGCGCCATCGAGTTGGTGAAGCAGACGGGACCGCAGCCCGTGCCCCTACCCTTGCGCAACGCGCCCACGCAACTCATGGCGGAACTGGGCTACCACGACGGTTATCTCTATCCACACGACTATCCCGGCAACTTTGTGCGGCAGGATTATCTCCCCGAGGCATTGCGCGGCACGCGCCTATGGGAACCGGGCGGCAGTGCGGCGGAGCAGAAAGCGGCAAAAAGGCAGGAAGAGTTGTGGCAGTAGGGGCGTAGCGCATACGCCCGAAAAATATGATGGTGGTTGGGCGTTTTACCCATCCGATAACATGTTTGAGGCGTTTTCCATCCATATTAAAACGCCCCAACCATTTGTCATGCGGCGCGGGAATTGGTCGCCCCAATCATTTCCCCCAATCTGCGTACAGTTGGAACAAACGGGCCACGCAGTCGCTTTCGGTGAAGGAGTCGTTGGTAGGGAAGCCGTAGGCGCGGTACACGGCGCGGTCGTTGTTGCGATGGGCGCGGCGCAGGTCGGGCGGCATGAGAGTGTCGTCGTAAAGGTCGGTAAGTGAACTGTCGGGGTATGCCGCGCGGGCATCGAGTATGACCTGCGCCGTTTCGCTAATCGCCGCCACCGCTGCCTCGTCTGCCTTGGGCCAAGGAAAGTTGTTGTAAACCACGTCCTTTGAATAACGATAACGTGTTTCAAGCCTGCCGCACACGGCCCGCATCCAAGCCATGTGCACCCACGAGGTCAATACGCCGAAATGATAAAGAGAGGCAGAGGGGATGATAAGAACGGCATCGCTGGCAATGGCTTGCTTGTCCATATAACCAATGGGGACGTATGCACGCCGCTCCGACGAAACGCGGGGAATAAGGAGGTAATTGCAATCGGGTTGGCGGATTTCTTGGAACAGCGCAGGCGTTTCAGCGCATTGGCGCGTAGCGGCTTTGGGACTTTTCTCTCGAAATTCCTTGATATTGCGCAGCCGTTCCATAATGATTTTGGAGCGGCGCAGTTCTGCCGGCGAAGCATTGACCAACCACAGGCAATATCGCTTTTTATTCTTGATAAATTCGTCTGCGCCGTAGAAAGGCCTGATATAATCCTGCAAGAAAGGCTCTGCAGCCAATGCCGTCGCAAGTTCTTCCTCTTTGAAAAAGAAATTGCCGTCGTCGGTCGGTTGGTTGCCCTTATTCATTTTGGGCACATCGCAAATAGATTTTGAGCGGCTTTCGATGAATATATTCCCGGCAGGCAATAAATAAGCATTTATATTGTCTACCTCTTTGCAGCCTTCTTGCGCGAAGAGTTTTTTGCGTTTTGCCTTTGCCAGGGCAGGGTCGCAGGAGAAGCCAACAATAACGCAATGCACGTGGGCATTGTCGCTCGCCTCGTTGTCCCAGCGGAAAGAGGGATAGGCAAAGTCGATGTGCGCCCCGAAACGCTCCATGACGGGCTGCCACACCGCTGCCACCTGCTCGCCTTGCGTGATAGAGTTGGTGGCGACAAAGGCGGTGCGGATAGACGTGCCTTGCATCAGTTGCGCCGCCTTGAAAAACCATGCCGCCACGTAGTCCACCTTGCCTGCCATCTTGTAAGGTTTTCCTTTCTCGTCGGTCAAGATTTGGAGCATATCTTCTTTCTGCCCCGCGCTTTGCAGCGAATAGCCCACAAAGGGCGGGTTGCCGATGATATAAGTCAGTTCCTCCTTGGGGCAAAGGGAAGTCCAGTCGGTTTGCAGGGCGTTGCCCTCACATATATTATTATAAGCGCGGAGCGGCAGGAAACTGATGTCCTGCTGCACGATGCGCTCCGTCTCTGCCAACATCTGCGCCTCGCTAATCCAGAGGGCGGTGGTGGCAACCACGGCGGCGAAATCGTTTATCTCAATGCCGTAGAACTGATTGATGCTCACCTTAATCGGATTATAGAGTTCGCCCATCATGCGCCGCCCGGCGAAGAGGGCTTCGAGGGCGCGGTTTTCGAGACGACGCAGGGAGAGGTAAGTTTCCGTAAGGAAGTTGCCCGACCCACAGGCGGGATCGAGAAAGCGCAGCGAGGCGAGTTAGTCCTGAAAGTAGGCGAGGGCGCGGTTACGGCGGTCGCCCTGCGGGCGGGCGAGGATGGCGTCGAGTTCGTCGGTGAGGGCGTCGAGGAAGAGCGGGTCGATGAGGCGGTGGATATTCTGCACGCTGGTGTAGTGCATGCCGCCGGCGCGGCGCGTGAGGGGATTGAGCGTGCTCTCGAAGACCGCGCCGAAGATGGTGGGCGAGATGCGGCTCCAGTCGAAGTCGAGGCTGGCCTGCTTGAGGAGCATCGTCTTGAGTTCGGGCGTGAAAGGCGGAATGTCCACCTCCTCGGCAAAGAGGCCGCCGTTGGTGTAGGGGAAGGCGGCGAGTTGGGGCGCGAGGTAGCGACTGCGCAGATGCTCGGGCGTGTTGAGCGTGCGGAAGAGTTCAAGCAGATGCGTGCGGAGGTCGTCGCCGTTGTAGGCAGCCAGGTAGTCGTGGAACTGGTCGCGGCCGAAGTGGCCGGCATCTTCGGCATAGAGGCAAAACACAAGGCGCACGCAGAGCATGTTGAGGGCGCGGAGCGTGGCGGGGTCGTCGGCGCCATACTGCACAAGCAGCGCGTCGTAGATGCGACCGATGATTTCGCCCGCCTTCACCGACACCTCTTCCTCTTTGTGCAGGTGCGCCTCGCCGGGATTGACGAGGAAACTGAGGCGGAAGAACTCGCGCTCGAGGTTTTCGAGCAAAATCTCCTCCGGCTCCTGCCCGGGCTGCTCGAGGTCGTAGACAAGGAAGGAGGCAAAGTTGCTCACCACGATCCAGCGCGGGCGCATGCTGAAAGGCATGTTGTCGGCGTAGCGCTTGGCCTGCTTGTAGGGCGTGAGCACCGAGCCGTCGCTCTGGGGAATGCCTTGGCGGAGGTCTTTGCCGAGGCTTTTCTGTTCTATAAGGACGCGGGTGGCGGGAATGTGGGCGTCGATGAAACTCTGATTGCTGAGTTTCACGCGCTCCTCGAAGCGAATGAAATTGGCGGGGTCGTCCACGCCGAAGACCTGCGTGAGCAGTTGCAGCCAAAACTGCTGGCTCTCGCCGCGCTCATAGCCGCGGCCGGTCCAGTCGGCAACGAAGCGGCGGGCGGCTTCGCGCTGGATTTTTTCTGTTAGCATAGGCTGGGAAATAGGCCGGAAGTTCCGGGTTTTCGGATAGGCCGGATAATCCGGAATATCCGGGAGGCCCGGGGAAATCCCGGGCAATTATATTCTTGGGAGTAGTTCGAGGTGGGGGATATCAATGCGGGCGCGGCCGCTGTGCAGCAGGCCCTGGTCTTCAAGGGCGGCGAGCATCCGCGACACGTTGAGGCGCGTGGCGCCGAGGGCATCGCCGAGGGCGGTCATGCGGATTTGCAGTTCCTTGTGCCCGGCGGGGCGGAGGCAGCGGGCAGCGAGGAAGGAGGCGAAGCGTAGGTCGAGGCGCTCGCCGCGCGGCTGCCAGAGGAGGGCGCGGCGGTCCTGAGCGAGGGTGCAGAGGCGGTTGAGCAGGTTGAGGCGGAAAGCGGGATAGAGTTCCGTGAGCGTGCGGCACGTCGCCTTGTCGATGCGCAGTATGCCCACGGAGGTGGCGGCGGTGAGCGTGAGACCGTAGCGCGGGTGCAGCCCGTAGAGACATTCGGGCTGGCAAAGCCACGGGGCACGCAGCCACTCGCGCAGGAGGTACGACCCGTCGGGCGCGGTGGCCGTGGCAACCGCCTCACCCTCGAGCAGGCACACGAGGGCGTCGGAGGTCTCGCCCGCCGTCACGATGTCGCTGCCCGCAGGCAGGCTGCGCACGTCGAGCGGCACCTTGGCAGCCAAGTCGAGAAAGTCGAGGCGGCTGAAACCCTGGAACAGGGGCAAGAGGAGGAGGCGGTTGGAAAAGTCGTGGTTCATGGGAAACGGATTTTGGATAAAAACCAGTAAAAACAACTTGCTGCGGGTGAAGCCCTATCGGGTGCGCAGCCGGTCTTAATGCCGATCCTGTGAGCCTAACCGGCTCACGCTCGCCCTTAATCCCTGCTGCTACGGCCGTTTGACAACGGCCGCTTCACCCGCAGCAAGGAAAAAACCGGAAAAAAACCGTGAGACCTTATTCCTTTCGGCGTGTCGCAAGAGGTTTGGGCGTGAAGGGCGGTTTTTTATGGTTTTTACCTTGTTCTGTGTGAAGCGGGCGGGCACCGACCGCAGCCTTAGCGCAAAAAGAACGAGACGAAAGCCCTGCTTTCAGGTTCGGGCTTTATGCGATAAGGCGTAGCCCAAGGGCTTCACACAGAACAAGTTGTTTTTATCGGTTTTTATCATTATCATTGAGCCTTAAAGCGTAGGCGCAAAGTTGAGGATTTGTT
Source organism: Bacteroidales bacterium (assembly GCA_022775595.1). GTDB lineage: Bacteria > Bacteroidota > Bacteroidia > Bacteroidales > Bacteroidaceae > Alloprevotella. Next base: position 82,967 of record JALFJC010000018.1, read on the forward strand.
CGGGGCGGTCGATGAAGCATTGCGCACCCGTGGCGGCGAGTTCTTCCTTCGTGCGGAAGCCCCACGTAACGATAAGATAAGGCAGGCCGGCGGCGAGGGCGGTGGCATAGTCCACTTCGGAGTCGCCGATATATACCGCTTCGTCCTTACTGCTGCCCAGCAATTCGAGGGCACGCAGCACGCTGTCGGGCGCGGGCTTGCGGCGTACGCCGGGGGCTTCGCCAATGGCCACGGGGATAAGGTTGCCGAAATAATGGCGATTGAGGTCGGTGACGGCAGGCTGGAGCTTGTTGGACACAATCGCCACGCGCAGGCCGCGCCGCCGCAGTTCCTCCACCACGGCCGGTATGCCGTCGTAAGGCGCCGTGGCATCGGCAGAATGGTCAAGGTAATAGGCGCGGAAGTCTTGGAATATCTCTTCGCACACCCCGTCGCCAGGTTGCTTGATGCCCGCCGCAGCAACTGCTTCATCAATGGCGCCGCTCACGAGGCGGCGCACGCCGTTGCCCAGAAGGCGGCGCACTGAGTCAAGCGGCAGGGCCGGCAGGGCGTGGCGCGTGAGGGCGTGGTTGACGGCGGCGGCGAGGTCGGGCAGGGTGTTAAGCAGCGTGCCGTCGAGGTCGAAAATGAAAGTTGTGTACATATAGTAGTATTTTGTTATAGATAAAAACCATGAAAAACCGCTTGTTATGTGTGGGCCTCACGGCTTGCCTTATCGGATAGTCCCCGAGCCTGTAAGCCTATTGGCTTCCGTCTCGCGTCCTATCCGATAAGGCGGCGGGCGGTACCCGCCCACCCCACACATAACAAGGAAAAAACAAGGAAAAACCCGTTTGCAATGAGAACTATCAGCAGTCTAACATCAAGGTCTCACGGGTTTTTTATGGTTTTTCCCTTGCGGCGTTTGAAGCGGGCGGGCACCGACCGCAGCCGCAGGGATTAAGGGCGAGCGCGAGCCGAAAGGGTCGCTGGCTCGGCGTTAAGACCTGTGGCGTGCCCTTGGGCTTCACCCGCCGCAAGTGTTTTTACTGGTTTTTATCAAAGAGCCAATGAGAAATTCAACCATACCGTTGGTTTTATTCGCTTAATTCCATCCACCTTT